>NZ_JBHRXE010000058.1:0-17293 GCF_042648325.1 Paracoccus simplex
GGTGGACCTCGACGCCTTCGCCCGCGACCGGGCACTGGCCGCCGCCGGTCTGGCCGCTGCCGTCGCCGGCGTGGGCGAGGCCGTGATCGCCGGCACCCGGCAGGCGCTGGCCCCCGAGCGGCTGGCCGCCCTGCGCGCGGCGATGCTGGCCGAGCTGGCCGCCTTTCACGCCGAGAATGCCGACCTGCAGGGCCTGGGCCGCGAAAGGCTGCGGCTGAAGCTGGAACCGCGCCTGCCCAAGGACGCCTTCGCCGCCTTCCTGCGCGCCGAGGCCGGGGCCGGACGCATCGCGCTGGACGGCGCCTTCATCCGCCTGCCCGGCCACCTGCCGCGCCTCTCGGACGAAGACGAGGCAACCCTGGCGCGGATCCTGCCGCGGCTTGCCGGCGAGGACCGTTTCCGCCCGCCGCGCGTCCGCGACTTCGCCCATGAACTCGGCCTGGACGAGACCGAGCTGCGCCGCATGATGCGCATGGCGGCGCGGCAGGGCCGCATCGACCAGATCGCGCATGACCATTTCTTCGCCCGCGCCACCACCATCGAGATGGTCGGCATCATCCGCGACCTTTCCACCGCCAGCCCGGATGGCTGGTTCAGCGCCCCGGCCTTTCGCGACCGGGTGCAGAATGGCCGCAAGGTGGCGATCCAGATCCTGGATTTCTTCGACCGGCTCGGTCTGACCTTGCGCCGGGGCGATCTTCGTCGCATCAATCCGCACCGGATCGACCTGTTCGGCCCGGGTGGGTCCGCGATGTGAACAGGGAAGAGAAGCGTCCCCGGTGGGGCGGCCGGACTTCAAATCCGCACGAAAAGCCTGAAATTGCCAGTGTGGAAGGTTGCGAAAGCGGCCGGAACCTTTCCAGAACGCATCGTGAATGTTGCGAGGCGCTGGGCTCTGCGCGTCCGTCGCCCGATGGTATCAGTGCATGGGTGCCGAACGACTATCGCGACGTGAGAAATCGCATCCTTGGGGAGGGTGCGAAATGAGCGTCTATTGCTCTTCGCTGGCGTGGCGTCATGGTCCGGCGGATCGGAACGACCTGCTGGTGCTTCTCGCCATTGCTGATTTTGCGGATGACGACGGCTATTGCTGGCCGGCCATCAAGTCTCTCGCGCAGAAGGCGCGAATGACCGAGCGCGGGGTGCAGAAAATCGTCCGACGGCTCGAGGCGCAGGGGCTCGTTTCGATTGAGACAGGGACCGGGCGGCGCAACTGCAACGAGTATACGTTGAACCTCGACTTGTTGAAAAAGGGTGAACTGGAAACCCTGAACCGTGTTCACCCCGAACAGGGTTCACCCCGAACCAGGAAACACAAACCCCGAACCGGTGAACAGGAAAAGGTGAACGGCGGTTCACCCGAACCGTCAGGAACCATCAATAACCATCAGGATGATGATGACCGCGTGCGCGAAGCAGATGGGTTTCGGGGAAAGATCCTTGAGGCGATAGGGCTGGACCCGGCAGAGGAGACGACGCTTGGCGGGCCGGCCGACATGGCCGAAGCACGGCGCTGGCTCGACCTGCCGCATTTCACCAAAGAGCTGGTTTGCGAACGGATCCGGGCAGTCATAGCCCGGAAAGGCGACAGGCAAGTTCACAGCTTCGCTTATTTCACCCCCGAGATGCAGATCATGAGCGCGCGCCTCGAGGCGCGCAAGGCTCCGCTGACGCCGGCGACGCGCAGGCAGCCGGGCAGAGGCGAGGCGGTTCCGATGGCCGCGAACTCGGGCAGGGTCGATCTGGACGCGCTGGCCGCGCTGTGGGCGCCGGCGCTGACCCAGGGCAGGCCGGTCCCGTCTTCGGCCATCAGCCCGGCGTTGGCGCGGCACATGCTCGACAAGGGGTTGGTGAGGCCTGCCGATTTGCGCAGGGTGGGGGTGACGGCATGAACGCTCGCGCTGCCGGCAGCGGTGAAAAGCCCCATTGCCCACCCTGTGGTGGTCCGCCGTGCGCGGCAGGCCGCTGCGCGCGGTGCTCCGCTGGGGCACGGCTACGGGCTTGGCCGCATCCCGCTTAGCTGATCGGCCCGGCGCATGACCGGCAGGGCAAGCCATACTGGCACACCCCCCTTGCCCCGGGTCCTTTCGAGGGAGGGTGCGCCATGCGGGGGGCCATTCCCCGCGAATATTCGCATGTGCGTGGGCCTCGAAAAGCGGTTTCCGTTTCTTCAACCGGCCACCAAGGCAGAGGTGAAATCCCGCCAGAGGAATGAAAAGGCGAAATCCCGCAGGATGCCGCTATCCGTAACACGAGGTTTGAAAAATGACCGAAACCATGAAGACCAGCGTCATTGTCGATCCTGATGTGGCGCCGCTGCTGGCGGCCGAGCGCCGCCGGCTGGCCGGGCTTCGGAATATCTCGGTGGCGGCCTGCATCAACGCCGTCCTGCGCCGCGCCCTGCAACCCGTCGAGGCTCGCGATCATGGCTGAGCGTTCCGCGGATATTCCCGCCGAAACCCGGCCGGTCTGGGCGTGCGAGGCCAGCTTCCTCGCCGAGGAATGGGGCGTCACCATCCGCCGCGTCCGACAAATGGCCGAGGAAGGCCGCCTGCGCCGCTGCGGCCGGGGCTTGTTCGACTGGACCCATGGCGAGCTGGTGAAGTTCGGCGCGAGCTTTCTGGGGCAGGATCGGGCGCGCGGCATCGACGGCGACACGCTCGCCGCTGTGGGCTGGCTCGGCCATTTCTGGGGCCGGAAACCTGCACCCGTCACCGCCGAAGAGCTCGCGGTCTGGTGCGGTCTCTGCGCGCGCTGGGGCCTGTCCGAACATGACGCCTCGGCGCTGATTGCCCGCGCCGCCGCCATGCGCGGCGAGCATTGCCCCCCGTTTGCAACCTCTGCCCACTGACCTTCACCCAGGAGCCGCCATGACGGTCAAACCGAACAACGCCCCCTTCGACCGCAGCCAGAGCCGCCACCGCGGTATCGTCGGCCAGTATCTGACCCGTGACCCGCGGCCCGCCGAAACCCCGGCGATGGAGCGCTTGCGGTGCGCTTTCGCGGCAGCCAGGAATGCGCTGCCATATGCCGAGCGCGCGCCGGGTGGCGACCTTGACCGCACCCTGCGCATTCCGATGCCGGCGGCGCGCATGGTGACGCTCGACATCGGCGCCGATCACCTCCCGGCATTCGAAGCCCCGGCAAGCAACCAGCCCAGCGAGGCCATGACCCTTGCCGAAAGCCTGCTGACCTATGCCCGCACGCTGCAGGCCGGGGCGCACCTGCTGATCGAGCCCAAGGGCCGCGTCATCGAGACCGGCACCGGCGTGCCCGCGCTGCAGGTTGTGCCGATGGGGCTTGAGGTGGTGCGGCCCGCGCCCTTCGAGGTGGTGCTGGACCCGGACGGCGATGATGATCCGGAAAACCCCGGCACGGCCCCGCTGACGCCGCTTGGCTCGGTTCTGGTCGGTGACCGGTCGAACGGCCTGATGATCTGAAAGGCTATGCATTCCGCGTCTCGCTGACCCGGCGCGAACAAAAGGACCGCGGCGACGATGAGTTGCTGGCGGCAGTGCTGCATGCCGTCACGCTCGGCTTGGCGCAGGCAGCCGATGCAGAACTTCTGGGCGCGATCCTGGCTGCGGATCCGGGGGCGTTCAGCCTGGGCGCCGCTGCGGCCAAGGGCGTGCGCTTTCGCGAGCTGCGCGCCATCGTCGGCACCGATGATCTGGTGAGCGGGTCGGATTTCGGCCCGGGCTATGGCGATCAGGCCGGCCAGCTGTTCGTGCATTCGATCCCGGCCGAACTGTGCGCCGCCGCCGACCGGACGGTGATCGGCGCTTTCGACCGCTTCGGGCTGGCCATTGGCGGCGAGATCCGGCTGTTGATCGATCGCACCGCAGGGGATGGTAGCCTAACCGCCACCTGCTGGTGCGGCATGAAGGCCGTCCTGCCCGACCCGGGCTTCGCCTGGCGCTTTACCCCGGCGGCGCCGTGATGGGCCTGCGGGACTGGCTCAGCCCCCGCAGCGCGCATCGGCCCACACCCGCGGCGCCGGGGAACATGCTGCCGGCCGAGGTCGTGGCGGTAGTGCAGGCGGCAAGCATCCGCAACGCCAACCGCCCGGATGCCGAGGGCAGCCCGATCATCTATGTGACGGCGCCGGCGCTGGGCCGGTTCCGCTGGGTCGATCTGGACAAGGCTGCCGACCGCATTTCGGATGCCTGGCCCGACCTGACGCCCGCCCAATGCTTCCGCGCCGCGCAGCTGATCGAGGCGGCGGTGGGCGACGCTGCTATCCGCCAGATGCAGCGCAAGGAACCGCGGCGCAGCTGGGTCTGGGACTGGTGATGGCGCGCAAGACCCGGCCCGCGCGGCTGCGCCACCTCGCCAAGCCCACGGACGCGTTGAAGATGACCGAGGTGCCCCCACCCAAGGGCAAGAACCCCAGCGCCCGCCGCGTCCGGCGGCTGGCGCGCAAGGGCTGGCTGATCGGCTGGCCGTTTTCCAAAGGAGTGCTGTGATGGCGACACGCTATCAGCTGACGATCATCGGGGAAGCTGCCCAGGTTGCGCCTTCCATCATCGTGGACGGTCGCGCGTTGCAGGACGGCCAGCGGGTCGAAGTCGACCTGCCCATGGCCGTGGCGCTGATCGAGCGCGGCCTGGCGGTGCCGCGCGGCAAGATCGAGATCGAGGCGGTGCTGAAGCCGAAACGCGGCCCGGCCGTCATGGTCGAGGGCAGGGCGTGCTTTGACGACGACACGGTCGAGGCCGGTTGGGCCGTCGCGCATGACCTGGTCGCGCGCGGCCGTGCCCGTCTGGCCGAGGGCGTCAGGCTGCCCCGCTTCAATCCGGACGCGCGCAAATGATGTTCGAGGTCGAGATCATTGGCCGGCCCCAACCGGCCTCGCCCCTGCGCCGCGCCCCGCGGGCAGGGATTATCCTGCATGGTCAGGCCCATTTTGCCGGCGAGCGTATCAGCGTGGACTGGGCGACTGCGCGGCACCTGATCGCCAACGGCCGCGCCAAGCCCGCGCCGGGCGTGGTGATACCGCTGGTGGACCCGGAGGCGCGGCGATGAGCCGATGGAGCCGCCGCATCCCTGGCCCGCAAGTTTCCATCGAGGTTTATCTTCGCCAGGTCAAGATGGCGATGGACGAGTTGAAAAGCACGCAAACCCCGGCGCTTTCGTGGCAAAGGTCGGCAAGAAAGCCCGGCCAAGCATCTATAAGCGCTCCGGTCGCGGGCGCTTTCCACTGATCGAACAGACGATGCCGATCAAGGACATCGCGGACCCGATCATCGAGGATGAGGTGTTTCCCGAGGCAACGCGGATCTTTCTCAAGAACCTCATGCACGAGTTGAAGTATCGCGCGCGCTTGCGTGCTGAAGGCATAGGTGGCTGACAGAAAAGGGCGGGGTGCGCCTGGTTTCTCTTCTTCAGCCGAAGCATCCGGGCAAGTCGGCGAGTGCCCCATAACCCCGACATGGTGCGGCCGTAGCCTTGGCGGCGTGGCGTCAGAGCCCCGGTGCAGCACATGCTGGCCGGGGCTTTCTCATTGCGCCAGCGGCGCGCCATGGCACTCCCGCCGTTGGCGGAAGTGCGCGCCGGGTTGTTCAACCTGCATTGCAGGATCGAGGCCCCGGCCTTCCCAGGCGCCGGGCGGTCCGTCAGAGGTGACCCACCAATGGTGGAATACCATGCGCGCCGGGCAGCGGGCCGGTTGCCAGCAAATTTGCTGGCTACCTCGCCAAGCTGTTCCAGAATCACGCGAACGTCCCGGAGAACGTCGGCCTTGTAGATGCGTCCAAAACTGGACGCATTGAGCGATACCCCCACTGGGGGACGTCGGGCCATCGATGGTGGATGGAGGACGGTTCATCCCCCAATGGGGGCCGGATCGAGGCGCATCCTCAAATTGAGGTCATCAGACCCCGGCCAGTTTGCGCAGCGCCTCGTCGATGCGGCTTTGCCAGCCCGGGCCGCCGGCCTTGAAATAGGCGATCACCTCGGGGCTTAGCCGGATGGTGGTGCTGACCTTGGGGCTCTCCAGCTTCGGCCGGCCGCGCTGGACCGTGGCCTTGGCGGCGCGCTTTTCCCAATAGGGCGTCGCCAGGTCGGGCGCGTCGTCGTCAAAATCGGGGGGCATAGGCTTTCTGTTCGCGGTCATTGGCCTTCCTCATGCTGATGACGTGGGCGGTTTCGCCGCGCGGCGTCCAGATCATCACCACCATGCGGCTGCGCAGGAAGCCGATGCTGATGAGGCGGGTTTCGCCATAGTCGAAGCGATCATCCTCGAACGTCAGGGTCGCGCCAGCCAGAACCTCGGCGCCGTCCGCTTCAAGATCGATCCCCCGTTCGGCAAGGGTCTTGGCGCGCTTCGCCGGGTCGCTGGTGCATTTCATGTAGTAACAGTAATCATGAGGGGTGCGGGCGTCAATATCTGTAGTAACAGAAATTGAGGGTCAGGGCTTCAGCCGCAGCACCACGGCTTTGCCAGAGAGGCGCGGCGAGGTGCCGTCAGGATCGATCACGGCTTCGAACTGGGAGGGATCGGGACCTGCGGCCAGGAAATCATTCAACTCGGCCAGGCGTTCTTGCATCTGGTCATCGGTCTCGCTGTGTTCAATCTGCGCCAGCCATTCGGCAATTGTGTGTTCTATTGGCAGCGGGGCCTTCATAGTGAAAACCAGCCCATCGGGGTAACGATAAGATAGGGTCACATCGCGCGCGTCGCGAATCGCTCCAAGCGCATCCGCGTCAAGATTGTTCATGTCTGCATAGTGTGAAAGACAGTCCCGCCATCGCACCGAGGCGTTGCGCCGCAACGCCCGCAGAACGTTTTCCATCGCGATCTGAACAGCGCCCACCTTCGGGGCGGGCGCTGGGAACTCCCGGAGAAGAACCTTCACGATCTCTGCATTGATCGAAGATTTTTCACCCTCTGCCCTGCTTTTAATCCGCTCACGGAGCCCATCAGGCAACCGGAGCATATACTGGTCTTTCCACGCTCGGGAGGTATCTTCAGCCATGACCTACCCATTGGGTATTTTCCAGCTTGACGCAATTCCTATCCAGTGGATATGTATGAGACATACCCATTGGATAGGTGTGAAATGACGAACCGAACCTTCAAGACATCCTTCATGTTGCGGTTGCCGGATGGTTGGCGCGACCAACTCAAGAAGGAAGCGCAGCAGAACGGCCGCAGCATGAACGCCGAGATCGTGCAGCGTCTGCGCCCGACCCTCGAGGCCGCCGATGCCCGGCGCCCGCAATCCTGAAATGAAAGCGGCCGGGCAGCGTTGCACCGCTGACACCGGCCTTGATGCCCCAGAGAAAGGACATTTCCCCATGAATATCCCCGAAAAACCTCGCCAAGGCAACCTGCCGGTTTCGCCAGCGCCCCGCCGCCGGCCCGGTCAGCCCAAGCGCAAGGCCACCGAAAAGCGCGTCAGTCGCGCCGCCAGCCTGATCCAGGATCACATTGCGGTTCTGATCGCCCAGCGCATCACGCTGCCCATCCTCGGCCTAGAGATCGCGCTGGGCGAGTTGCGCCAGATCGGGGGTGCGCAATGAACCGCCGCGATCTGATCGCCCTGCCGGCGGTTGCCGCCTTGGCGCCGGCGCCCACGTTGGGCGCTGATGCTCCCGCCGTCTCGCTGCTGGCCCTCTGGCAGCAGGCCAAGGCCCTGAATGACCGCCTCGAGGCGACCGAACGAGCAGAGGATCCGACCGCATGGGATGCCGGCATGACGCGGCTGATCCAGCTTCAGGACCGCATTGCGGCCGCCCCGGCCTGCTCGCCCGAGGCCTGGGCGATCAAGATCTTGAGCGCCGACGATGGCGGTGCCATCGAGAACGCCAGCGATCTGGGCCGCGCCCTGGTGGATCAGGCCCGCGCCCTGATCGGGGGCGCGCAATGAACCGCCGCCCCGTCTCTACCGCCGGCGTTGCACTATCAGTTTCCGCCCGTCAGCAGATCGACGCCATCATGAATACCGCGCGGAACCAGATCGAAGCCGTGTTGCAACGAGAGGTTTCGCGCCTGGTCCTGCGGGCGCAAGAGGATGCAAGTCGGGAAGCCGAGCGCCGCCGCGAGAATGCCGAACAGGTTTTGGCCGCACGCGGAGCGCGGGCCCTTGACCAGCGAAGCGCTGGGCCGCAACCGATCTACGTCCGCCCCGTCAAGGCGCAGGAAATTTTCGGCGTGCATCGGGCGACGCTCTACCGCTGGGCTGATGCCGGGCACATCAACATCCACAAGCGCGGCGCGGCGACCTTTGTCCGGGTGGACGAGGTGCGAGCCTTCATCGAAGGGAATCAGTCATGAGCATCCATCGCGGCATGCAAGATGCCCGGTGCGATCAGGCCCGCTCCGAAGCTGACATCTCGGCTGAGGAAATCCTGCGCCGAATCTACGCTCTGCCCGTAGCATGGCAACTGCGGACGGTCGAGTTTCTGCGCACCCATGCCAACCCCGAGCTGCGCGCCTGCGCCAAGCCGCTCGAGGACGCGCTGATCCTTCGCCGGCTGATGGGAGGTGCACCATGACCTTGTCTTCATCGTCGCGGCGCTGGGCGTCCTGCTGGCCCCGCATGTCTGCTGCGGCCGGCCTCTGGAGCGATCTTTCCGACTTAGCCGCTCTCACGGCCGTGCAGGCGCGCGCAGAGGATTCGGCAGCGCTTTCCGAGAGGGTATGACCCATGCGCGCGCGAATGAAGTTCAGCCAGGCCAACCTTGAAAAAGTGATCCGCACGGTCAAGGAGGCCGGTCTGCCGATTACCGACATCAAGGTGGGCCCACAGGGCGAAATCGACGTGCGCTGCGGCCCGCACGAACCCGCAGACGAATTCGACGCGACGGATATGCGCAGATGACCAAGAGAGAGTTGCCCAAATATGTCTATCGCAAGAAGGGCGGCAGGATCTATTTCATTCGTCGTGGCTTCAAGACAGTCCGGATCGTCAGCGAGCCCGGCACGCCAGAGTTCTGGGCTGAATATGCCGCGATCCTGCGCGGCCGGGCGCCGGTGCCGGCGGGTCGCACGCTTAAAGCATTGGCGATCAGCTATCAGTTCAGCGACCGCTTCACGGCGTTGGCGCCACGCTCGCGGCAGGATTATCTGCGGGTGCTGGACTATGTGAAGGAGAAGCTTGGCCCCCTGCCTGCGGACAGAATGAAACGCAAGGATGTGATCCGCGCACAGCAGGTCAACAAGGAGGCGGTGCGCTTCGCCAATTACATCGTCCAGGTGCTGCGCGTCATGTTCGAGCATGCGATCGATCAGGGCTGGCGCGACGACAACCCGGCGAAAGGCGTTCGGCTTCTGAAGAGCGGCCGTGCACCCCGCCTGCCTTGGCCGGAAGACATGATCGCGGCTTTCAGACAGGCCGCGCCTATAGGGACGCGAGCGAGGTTGATCTTTGAGCTTCTGCTGGGCACCGGCCAGCGCATCGGCGACGTGCTGAAGATGTGCTGGGACGATCTGGCTGAGGGTGGTGTGCATGTCCGGCAGGGCAAGACGGGCGCTCCCCTTTGGATACCCCTAACGAGTGGCTTGCGTGAGGCGCTGGGCGCGACACCGAAGGTTGGGCTGACCATCTGCGCGCAGGCCAATGGCCGACCGACCAGCTATCACGGCGCACATGCCTTGATCATGGCTGTCAGGACGGAAATCGGTGCCGAGGAGTTCGACATACATGCGCTTCGCCATACTGCGGCGCACGAACTGGCGGCCGCCGAGTGCAGCGATGAAGTCATACAGGCGATCACCGGGCATTCGAGCGTGGCGATGGTTCGGCACTACACCGGTTCCTCTCGCCAGAAGGCGCGTGCTAAGGAGGCGCAATCGCGCCGGGAACAGAACAGGTGCGAAACGTGAATATTGAGAAACTGTTGCGAACGGGCCAAATAAAGGGTCTGGTCGCTGTCAATAAGCCATTGGAAACGATGGCAATGGAAGAGAAGCGTCCCCGGTGGGGCGGCCGGACTTCAAATCCGGTTGGGGCAGTGAGCCTGTCCCGGGTGGGTTCGACTCCCACTCTCTTCCGCCAAATCCGAAAAGGAAGGTGGGATGCACAGGATGGAGCTTGGCGAGAGCGGCGTTTCGGTCAGCGGGATCTGCCTGGGCACGATGACCTTCGGCAACCAGACCGCCGCCGCCGAGGCCCATGCCCAGATGGACCGGGCGCTGGCCGCCGGCGTCAGCTTCCTCGACACGGCCGAGATGTATCCGGTGAACCCGGTCCGGCGCGAGAGCGTCGGCCGCAGCGAGGAGATCCTCGGCGACTGGCTGGCGGCGCGCGGCGGCCGCGACCGGGTGCAGATCGCCACCAAGATCACCGGCCCCAGCGGCACCGTCCGCCCGCAGGGCTATGACGGGGCCATTCTGCGCCGGACCGTCGACGCCTCGCTGAAGCGGCTCGGGACCGATCATATCGACCTCTACCAGCTGCACTGGCCGCTGCGCGGCAGCTACGCCTTTCGCCAGAACTGGCGCTACGATCCCTCGCAGCAGGACCGCGCCGCGACGCTGGCGCATATGGCGGATGTGCTGGAAGCGGCGGCGGATCTGCTCCGGGCCGGCAAGATCCGCGCCTTCGGCCTCTCGAACGAATCCGCCTGGGGCACGGCGCGCTGGATCGACACGGCCGATCGGCTGGGCGCGCCGCGCGTCGCGGCGATCCAGAACGAATATTCCCTGCTTTATCGGGCCTTCGACACCGACCTGGCCGAGCTTGCGGTGAACGAGGGGGTGACGCTGCTCGCCTACTCGCCGCTGGCGGCGGGGCTCCTGACCGGCAAGTACCAGGGTGGCGGCAATCCGCCCGGCAGCCGCGCGGCGGTCGATGCCGAGACCGGCGGCCTGGGCAATCTGGGCGGCCGCCGCACCGACCGCGCCATCGCCGCCGTCGCGGCCTGGCATCGGCTGGCGGCCGAACTGGGGCTCGACCCGATCCACATGGCCATCGCCTTCACCCGGCAGCGGCCGTTCCCGTCGATCCCGATCATCGGCGCCACCGATACGGGGCAGCTCGACCACCTGCTTGCCGGTCTGGACCTGGTGCTGTCCGACGAGGCGCTGCGCCGCATCGACCAGCTGCACCGCGCCCACCCGATGCCCTATTGAGCCGACGCGACGGAACCATTGGCAGCGCGACCGGGGGCGGGCAATCTGCCCGCGACCCGACCGGAGGAGAAACCATGCTGCCGCCCATCCTTGCCAACCTGCGCATTCCCGTCGTCGCCTCGCCGATGTTCATCGTCTCGGGCCCCGATCTGGTGATCGCGCAATGCAAGGCCGGCATCGTCGGCAGCTTCCCGGCGCTGAACGCCCGCGAAAAGGACGGCGAGCCGGCGCTGCTCGACGCCTGGCTGACCCGCATCGCCGAGGAACTCGACCGCCACAATCAGGCCAATCCCGATCATCCGGCGGCGCCGTTCGCGGTGAACCAGATCGTGCACCGCTCGAACGCCCGGCTGCAGCGCGACATCGAGATCTGCCACAAGCATCGGGTGCCGATCTGGATCACCAGCCTCGGCGCCCGGCCCGAGGTGAACGCGGCCGCGCATGATTGCGGCGGCATCGCCCTGCATGACGTGATCAACGAACGCTTCGCCAGGAAGGCCATCGAGAAGGGCGCCGACGGCCTCATCGCGGTGGCGGCGGGCGCCGGCGGCCATGCCGGCCCGCAATCGCCCTTTGCGCTGGTGCAGGAGATCCGCACCTGGTTCGACGGCCCGCTGCTCTTGTCGGGCGCCATCGCCACCGGCCGCGCGGTGCTGGCGGCGCAGGCCATGGGCGCGGACCTGGCCTATGTCGGCAGCCCCTTCATCGCCACCGAGGAAGCCAATGCCCCCGCCGACTACAAGCGCATGATCGTGGAATCCGGGGCCGAGGACGTGGTCACCTCCTCGCTTTTCACCGGCGTCTCGGGCAATTACCTCGCGCCCTCGATCCGCGCCGCCGGGCTCGACCCGGACCGGCTGGAGCGCGGCGAGGTCTCGGACATGAGCTTCGACGAAAACTCCCCCCGCCCCAAGGCCTGGAGCCAGATCTGGGGCTCGGGCCAGGGCATCGGCGCGGTGCGCGAGGTGGTTGCCGCCGCCGGGCTGGTCGACCGCCTGGCCCGGGAACATGCCGAAGCCCGCGCCGCCCTCTGCGGCGCCTGACGGCTCCTGCCTTGCCCGAATCCCCTGCCGCGGCGCGGCGGGGCACCGCCCCGCGGCTTTCACCGTTTGTCAAATACCCCCGCGACCGCGCCGCCCGGCGCGGCGGCGCCTCAGGACACGGCCAGCCCCTCGGTCGAGGCAAAGAACATCGCCTGCGACACCGCCGAGCGCACCTGCTCCTCGGAATAGGGTTTCGAGATCAGGAAGGCCGGCTCCGGCCGGTCGCCGGTCAGCAGCCGCTCGGGGAAGGCGGTGATGAAGATCACCGGGATATCGCCCATGTCGGCCAAGAGCTCGTTCACCGCGTCGATGCCCGACGAGCCGTCGGCCAGCTGGATATCGGCCAGGATCAGGTCCGGCCGCTTCTGATGCGCCAGCTCGACGGCGGCGCTGTGGGTGCGGGCGATGCCGGTCACCTCATGACCCATGGCCTGGACGATGCCCCTCAGGTCCATGGCGATGATGGTCTCGTCCTCGATCACCATGACCTTGCCGGAGAGCGTCTGGCCCATCTCGCTCAGGGCGATCTGCACCAGCTCCTCGGCCTCGGCCTGCGGGCATTGCATGACCGCGGCGATCTGGTCGTAGCGCAGCTCCTCGATGGTGCGCAGCAGCAGCGCCTCGCGCGAATTGGGGGTCAGGCCGCGCAGATGCGCCTGGGCGCGCGCCTCGCGCGGGGTCTGCGTCTCCTGTTCCACCGGCTGGCCCGAGCTTTGCCAGATGGCGTGGAAGGTGCGGAACAGCCCGATGCGGGTATCCTCGCCATCCATCAGGCTGCGATCGGTCAGGATGGCCTCCAGCGTGGCGGCGGCATAATTGTCGCCGGCGGTCTGGCTGCCGGTCAGCGCGCGCGCATAGCGGCGCAGATAGGGCAGCTCTCGGCTGATGGACTGGGCGAGATCCGCTGCGGTCATGGCTACCTCGAAAAAAGACGTCATGTGTTTGGAACTTGACCGGATACGTAACGGTTAGGCAAGGTGCGCACAAGATTATCGGGAATAACTAAAAAATGAATACCAGGCGTGAGGAACGCAGGCGAGCCGCCATCGAGAAGCAGATCGACGAGAACCTGCGCCGAGTCTACGAGCAGGACGCGACCCAGCAGATTCCCGACAGGTTCCTGCAATTGCTCGACAAGTTGCGCGAGCAGGAGTGACTGCATGACCGATCGCAAAGCGGCGCAAACCGCCCGTTCCGACGCCCATGGCGACCCTCGGGACGAGCTGGTCGAGCATCTGCCGGCCCTGCGCGCCTTCGCCCTGTCCCTCACCCGCGAGGGGGCGTCGGCCGACGATCTGGTGCAGGACACCATCGTCAAGGCCTGGACCCATATCGACAAGTTCCAGCCCGGCACCAACCTGCGCGCCTGGTTGTTCACCATCCTGCGCAACACCTTCTATTCCGCCCGCCGCAAGACCCGGCGCGAGGTCAGCGACACCGACGGCATCCATGCCGCCCGCCAGGCCACCCGCCCCGAACATGACGGCCGCCTGGCGCTGAACGATTTCCGCACCGCCTTCGACAAGCTGCCCGACGAACAGCGCGAGGCGCTGATCCTGGTCGGCGCCTCGGGCTTTTCCTACGAGGAAGCCGCCTCGATGACCGGCGTCGCGGTGGGCACCGTCAAGTCGCGGGCCAATCGCGGCCGCCGCCGGCTGGCCGAGCTGCTGCATCTTGAGGAAGGCGAGGAATTCGAGATGACCGACCGCGCCACGCTGGCGGTCATGGCGCAGAACACCCCGATCCTGCGCTGAGGCGCCCGGTGTTGCGGCGCCTTCTGGACCGGCTGGAATTCACCAAGGGTCTGGGCTTCCGGCTCGGCGGGCTTCTGTCGGTGGCGATCCTGCCCATCGGCCTGATCTCGGTCATCCAGACCCTGCACCTGTCGCGCGAATACGAGCGCAGCTCGGAAATCGCGCTGCTCGGCCGCACCGCCACCGCCGCCGCCGGCGAACGCGCGCTGCTGCAAAGCGCGCTCGGCACCGCCGACGCGCTGGGCCCGGCGGTGCTGGAAACCATGGACCGGCCGCAGGCCTGTTCCGACATCATGCGCGGCTTCGTCCAGCGCACGGTGAATTTCGTCTATGCCGGTTTCACCCGGCTGGACGGGGTGACGGAATGCTCCTCGGTGCCGGGCGTGCACGACCTGTCGCACGAGGCCGCCTTCCAGCAGTTCCGCGACAGCCCCGGCACCCTGGTCACCACCAGCCAGTCCGGGCCGGTCACCGGCCAGTCCGTGGTGCTGGTCATCCAGCCGCTTTACCGCGGGGTCGAGCTTCTGGGCTTCATCAGCGTCTCGATGTCGCATGACCTGTTGCGCTCGACCCATGTCTCGGGCCTGGGCACCGACGGGGCGCGCATCCTGACCTTCAACAACCAGGGCCAGATCCTGTCCACCGACCGCGAGGCGGGGGACGATCTCGAACGGGTGTTGCCGCGCGGCAAATCGCTGACCTCGCTGCTGTCGCGCAGCGAGACCACCTTCCGCGACCATTCCAATTCCGGCGAAAGCCGGGTGTTCAGCGTCGTGCCGGTGGTGCCGGGCCTGGTCTATGCGCTGGGCTCGTGGAACCGTGCCGAATCCGGCATCACCGGCATCGACATCACCCGGCGCACGGCGCTGATCCTGCCGCTGATCCTCTGGGCCGCCTCGTTGGCGGTGGCCTATTTCGCCGTCTATCGCCTGGTCCTGCGCCATATCCGCGAGCTGCGCAGCCAGATGCGCCGCTTCGCCATCGGCGACCGCTCGGCGCCGCCGCCGGTCCTGGCCGACGCCCCGGCCGAGATCGAGGACATGAGCCAGACCTTCCACAACATGGCCCGCATCCTGATCCGCGACGAGGAGGCGATGGAGGCTTCGGTCAACGAAAAGACCGTGCTGCTGAAAGAGGTGCATCACCGGGTCAAGAACAACCTGCAATTGATCGCCTCGATCATCAACATGCAGATCCGGGTGATCGAGCATGACGATGCCCGCCGGGTGCTGCGCTCGGTCCAGGACCGGGTGGCCTCGCTGGCGACGATCTATCGCAACCTCTACCAGGCCGAGCATCTCGATTCGGTCGAGGCCGACCGGCTGATCCGCGACATCATCAACCAGATGGCCAATGCCTCGGTCGGGCCGGGCGCCGGGCTGCGCATCGACACCGAGCTCGAGCCGCTGGTGCTGATGCCCGACCAGGCGGTGCCGCTGACGCTGCTGGCGACCGAGGCCTTCACCAATGCGCTGAAATATTCCGGCGTCACCGATCCCGGCGCCGCGCCCTGGGTGCGGGTGCGGCTGGGCATGGACGGGCCGAAACATGCGGTTCTGGAGGTCGAGAACTCGGTCGGCGCCGCCAGCCTGGCCGAAAGCACCGGCCTTGGCAGCCAGCTGATCGAAGCCTTCGCCATGCAGCTGGAAGGCGAGGCCGAGCAAGAGATGGATGCCGGCCGCTACCTGCTGCGGCTGCGCTTCCGGGTCGAGAACCTGCACAAGCGCGAACCGGCCGAGATGCCGCGCGTGGTGCTGACCTCGGCGGCGCGGCCCGGGGCGCGGCACTAGGCGGCCGCGCCGGCCGTCAAAGAACGCCGTGCCGCTTCAGCAGCGCCTGCTCGTCGCCCGAGATCCAGCCGAAGACCTTCGGCTCGCCCTGCAGGATCTGGACCAGGTAATGCACCTCGAAGGCGATCACCGTCTCGGGCAGGTCGGCGCGGGCATAGGTCGCGCTCCAGCCGACATGGGCCAGGCAATGGTTCGCGTCTATCGGCGACAGGGCAAGATGCGTGATCCGCATCGCCCGGGTGCCGATGGCGCGATAATGCGCATAGCCCTGCGCCATGGCCTGCCGAAGCCCGTCGTCGTTCTTGCCCGACATCACCCCGGCGGGCGAGGCGGCGACGAAATCCGAGGCATAGAGCGACGCCACCTCGCCGGGCTCGATCTCGCCGGCGAGCCCGCGGTTGAAGCAGCTTTCGTAACGCGCGAAAAACCTCCTGACGGCGGTTTCCATCTCCGGTCTCCCCGATCGGGTCCGGGTCTTGCCCGGGCAGCATGACCACTGTCTCCCGCCCGCCGGCCGGCGGCAAGCCGCCGCTATCCGCCCGGCGTGCCGTCCTGGCGCGCGGCGTGGCGCAGCTTCCTTGCGGCGATGAAGCGGCGGCGGCGGGCCAGCTCCAGGTTCAACAGCGCCCCCAGCATCACCGAGAACCCGCCCAGATAGAACCACATCAACAGCGCGATCACCGCGCCGATCGAGCCATAGATGCGGTTGTAGCTGTTGAAGCTGGCCAGATAGGCCGAGAACCCGTATGAGGCCGCCGCCCAGGCCAGCGCCGCGAACAGCGAGCCCCAGGTGAAGATCGCGGTGCGCGGCGTCTTCACGTTCGGCCCGTAGCGATAGATGATGCCGATCACCACCAGCACGATGAAAAAGATCGCCATCCACGGCACCGAGCCGATCAGCCAGTTGCGCAGCGGCACGTCGGGCAGGAAGTTGAAGGCGATGGGCACCACGATGATGGTGGCCAGCCCCAGGGCGATCACCGCGACGATGACCAGCGTCAGCACATAGGCCAGCACGAAGCCCATCACCGTCGAATGCGAGCGCACGCCATGCGCCGCGTTCAGCCCGCGGATCAGCCCGTCCACCCCGGCCCGGGCCGAGACGGTGGCGATGAGAAAGGAAATCGCCGTGGTCCAGCCCAGCTGCGTGCGCCCGGCGGCGACCAGCGCGCTGATCTGGCCATAGATGATGTCCGCCGCGCTCGACGGGATGAAATCGTCGGTGGCGTGGACATATTGCTCGATCACCTGCGGGTCGTACCACAGCCCCCACAGCGCGAACAGCGCGGCCAGGCCGGGAAAGACCGCGAACATGGCATAGAAGGCGACGCCCGCCGCGATCAGACTCATGTGGATCTTGTCCATCCGCTCGAAGATCGCCAGGATGAACCGCCACCAATCCCTGATCAATGTTCCGTCCTCTTCCCGTTCCGGTCGCCGGCCCGTGGGGAACCCCGTTTCCCTTCGGAAAGGTTCCCGCGTGGCTACAGGTTTTCGCCGCCGCCATAACGCAGCCAGACCGCCTTTTCGCCCAGCGTCGCCACGAAGCCGGCATGGGCCGCCGCCTCGGCCTCGGTGATGCGGGGGGCAAGCGGCCGGGGCCGCGCGCCGCGCCGCGCCGCGCCCGGC
>NZ_JBHRXE010000059.1:0-4274 GCF_042648325.1 Paracoccus simplex
AGACCAACTTCAAATGTTTCCAGATACTTGAAGAAGAGGGGCACAATGACTCACCACTCGCAATCGGCCTCATCTGGTTCTCGACCGGGTTGGTGTCGAGCTCCAGCATGCCGTGCTCGAGGAAGCGGATCAGTCCGGGCCAGTGCGCGAGGGAGTAGCGGATGTCTTCGGCAAGCTGGGATTTCTGCGGTATGCGCGAGAGTTGGGCTTCCAGCCAGGGTTTCAGCGCCGCGATGATCGGGGCCGAATGCTCACGCCGGGCAGCAAGGCGCATAGCGGCCTCCTTGCTCCGCACGGACTTCTCGATCTGATAAAGCAGCGCGATCTGGCGCAGCATTTCCTCGGCAATGGGTGAGCCATCGCTCTCGAAGCGCTTTACGAAGCGGCGGCGGACATGGGTCCAGCAATAGACCAGTTGCCACGGGCCATTGTCGCGCGCGATCTCGGTCATCGCGTTGTAGGACTGGTAGGCGTCGCATTGCAGGAAGCGGCCCCGGTATCCGCCAAGGAACTTCAAAGGATGTTCTTTCCCCCGGCCGGGGGCGTAATGGAACAGCACGATGGGTGGGCCAGCACCGCCATGCCCGCGATCATCGGCGACGACGGCCCAGAAGAAGCCGCTCTTGGTGCGTTTCAGGCCCGGTTTCAGCACCGGCGCGCGGGTTTCATCCACGAAGATGCGGTCGGCACTGCGCAGATGGGCACGCATATGGTTGATGACGGGCATCAGGTGGAAACAGGCGCGCCCGACCCAGTTGCCGAGTGTGCCGCGGTCCAGATCGATCCCTTGCCGCTTGAAGATCTCGGCCTGCCGATAAAACGGCAGGTGGTCACCGAACTTCGAGACGATAATCCAGGCGATGAAGAGTTCCGTGGGCAGCCCGCCGGGCACGACATGCTCGGGGGCATGGGCCTGCGCGACAGCTTGCGAGCAACGGCGGCAGGCGTATTTCGGGCGCCGCGTGACCAGCACCCGGAACTGGGCGGGGATCACGTCGAGACGTTCGGACACGTCTTCCCCGATCCTGGCCATCTCGCCGCATCCACAGGGGCAGAGCGTGCTGGCAGGCTCGATCACGCGCTCGACCCGGGGCAGATGCGACGGCAGATGGCCAAGGTTGCGCTTGGGCTTGCGCGGTGTTTCTCCGCGCGCCCGTTGCATCGCCGCTTCGGCCTTTTCTTGTGCTGCCTCGAGCACACCTTGAGCAAATTCGGCATCTTCCAGGGGCAGGTTGAACTGGTCGGGCGAGAGCTTTTCGGAGCGCTTGCCGAATTTCTCGCGCTGCGCCGCGTGCAGGATATCCTGCAGCCGCCGATTGGCCTCTTGCGTCTCGGCCAGCGTCGCCTCCACCTCGGCGAGGCGGGCCTTCAGCAGGGCGTTTTCGCGCGCAAGATCAGCTGTTTCCATGGCGGGAAGTGAATCACAGGATGCCCTTGCAGGCCAGCAAAAACAGGCGTTTCGACGCAGCCTGCCAGTCACCCCGCCGCCAGCGGGCGCCGCGCCCGTTCGGGTCGGACCAGCCGCCAATCCACGCCCTCAAACAGCGCTGCAAACTGCGCTCGGGACATGCGCATGACCCCGTCGCGCACCTGTGGCCAGACGAACTTGCCGCCCTCGAGCCGCTTGTGAACCAGCACCATCCCGGTCTGATCCCAGATCAAGAGCTTGATCCGATCCGCCCGCTTCGCTCGGAACACAAAGGCGGCTCCGCAGAACGGGTCCATCCCGAACATCTCCTGCACCGCCAGTGCCAGACCGTCGATCCCCTTGCGAAAGTCGACAGGCCGGGTCGCCACGAAGACCTTCACCGGGCCGCCCTGGCCGAACATCACGACGCCGCTGCCCGTGCCGCGCGGATTGCCCGGGTCAGTTGGCCCTCGTCGACACCAGGACCCGCGCGGATGACGATGTCGCCCACCACGATTTCGAGATCAGACCCGGGGACGGCCGCCGAAGCCTCAGTCGCGCTGTCATCAACCACCAGTTCCGCGAAGAACGGCAAGGCCGCCACGCTTTCGGGCACCACCAAATTACCTTTGCGTATCTGCTTGCGCCAATCGTAAATCTGCCAGCGGGTCGTGCCGTGCTTGCGCGCAGTATCTGCGACCGTCACCCCGGGCATCATGCTCTCCGCCGCGATCCGCGCCCGCTCTGCCTTCGTCCGCCGCCGACGACCGCTTGGCCCCCCGATCACCTCAAGCCGCGAGACCCCGACGCCTATAGAGCCGTCCAATTGGACGCCCATTTTGCCGTCTCTCTCCAAATCCAAAACCTCCGCCGCACATGTGCGTGGAGAATGAAGGCATCAACTCAAAAATGGCAGGAGGGGATCGGCGTCGCGCTTACATTTCTGCGACTGTCAGGGCGGCTATTCCATGAGACATCATCAACTCCGGGGCGCGTGTGCTAACAAGGCGCTCAAGTTGTTTGTCGTGAGCAACGATCTCTTCATGGAGACAAAGCCAACGTCGCGCCAAGGCACGCATTGCCAATTTTGCCGAAGCCATGGGATTGTCGATATCACCGGGCCGAAGCGCCGCAACATGCCGGATCAGCGCGACTTTCCCGCGGACCTGGTCCAGTGCTTCACGAAGGGCGGCGGGCGCGTTAATGATCAACGTTTTCAGCGTCACCATCGCCTGCGAGCGCGACTTAACAGCGGTATCGCGTGCAATCTTCAGGTGCCTGATCATCTCGGATGACCCGATTTGCGTTTTGGCCTGTGCGGTTGCTTGCCCGGCGAGGACAGATCGTGCAGCACCCTCGGCATCCAGACTGTCTGTCTTGCCTTGGCTGTATCGCAGTTGCCTATGGGGCCGCGTCACCTCAAGGACCGTATGGCCCCGAGCCAGCAAAGCCCGCGATAGACCCGCGCCATAGGAACCGGTCCCTTCTATTCCGAATGCAAGAACCTTCCCGAAAGACAGCGCCCATCGTTCCAGCTCCTGATAACCTTTCGGATTTGCAGGAATCGACAATGCGCCCAAGCGAGCTCCCTGCATATTGATCACAACAGCAACGTGCGTTGCTTTGTGCGTGTCGACGCCGATAATAACGGGATATGTGGTTTGCATGCTGCCCTCATTGCTGGAAATGCCCGGGCGCCGATCTGAGAGGACAGGACTGTGATGGGGCGCACCCATCAGGCTCCTATGAGGTCACATCTCACCCGTTGCCAGGGCGACTTGCTGGCCGACACGTCAACACAATGACACGCAGTCAATCGTAGCATGGCTCAGGCCATCAAGCCGCAACACCATAATCACAGTCATAACAATTACCTTTGCCGCTCATCGAGACCCGGAAGCCATGCTGGCGCAGGATCTTCTGATAGTCATGCGAACAGTATTGGCTGCCACGATCGCTGTGTAAGATGCAGCCTTTGGGCGGCGATCTGAAGGCAATGGCCATCTTCAAGGCCCGGATCGCCAGATCGCGCTTCATGCGGTTGCTGACGGCCCAGTCGATCACGCGGCGGGAATGCAGGTCCAGGATGACTGTCTGATACAGCCACCCCTCGCGGGTCCAGATGTAGCTGATGTCGCCCGCCCATTTCTGGTTCGGCCCGGCTGCACTGAAGTCGCGATCCAGCAGGTTTGGGGCGATGTCGAACGTGTGATCGCTGTCGGCTGTTGCCTTAAACTTGCGTGTTCTTTCAACGGTGATCCCGTTTTCGCGCATCAGGCGACCGACGCGCCGGTGTCCCACATCGATGCCGACCTCCTTCAGTTCCTCGGTCATTCGTGGGCGGCCGTAGCTGCCCAGGCTCAGGCGCGACTGTTCCCTGATATGCGCCAGAATAACCATATCCGTGCGCTGCCTACGGCGGGCCGGGCGACTGCGGAAAGCCCGCAATCCACGCGGGCTGACATTCATGACCTGACACAACCGGTCGATCGGGAAGGCCTCGCGCTGTTCTTCGACGAACCGAAACCTCATGGCTTTTGGCTCGCGTAGAACTGGGTGGCTTTTTAAGATATCCCTCTCCTCCTTGAGGATACGGTTCTCGCGCCGAAGCCGTTCGTTCTCCTGCGCAAGCTCTCGATCCTCGGGCGATACCACATCCGTGTCGCGGTGCGCGTTCTCCCACTTGTTCAGCGTCGAAAGCCCAACGCCCAAATCATCCGCAACTTGTCGCCGTGTCAGCCCGCTGGTCAGCGCAATTCGCACTGCATCCTTGCGGAATTCATCCGTTCTTCCCGTGCCCATAGTTGTAACCATCCGGCGTAGGCCGCGGACGGGTGTCCGTGCTCAGGGAGTGGGCTTGGGTGCT
>NZ_JBHRXE010000060.1:0-22156 GCF_042648325.1 Paracoccus simplex
GCTCGATACCGTGCAGTTGCAAAACCTTAACAAAGGCTTCCTCGGTGGTCATTCTCATGGCGATGGCTCCTTATCTGCGCTCGTCGCGATAGTGGTAAAACTTGTAGAGGCCCCATTGGCCCAGCCGCCGGAACGGCGTCTTCCAGCCCTCATGCGGCAGTTCGGTGTTGAAGATCGGCAGCGCGGGCACGGCCTCGCCCGCGACCAGTTGCGCCATGCGCCGGCCGGCCATGGCGGAATACATCACGCCGTTGCCGCCATAGCCCAGGGCATAGAAGGCGCCGGGCAGGTCCGGCAGGCCGGTGATGCGCGGCATCATGTCGTGGCTGACATCCACCCAGCCCCACCAGCTGTAATCCAGCTCGATGCCGCGCAGCGTCGGGAACTTGCGGTACATGCCCTCCTTCAGCCCGTTCAGATGCGTCGGGTTCGCGGCGTCGCGGCCGGTGATCGCGGCACGCGAACCGATCTGCAGCCGGTTGTCGGGCAAGAGCCGGTAATAATGCCGCAGCGTCCGGGTGTCGGTCAGCGGCGAGAGCTTGCGGATGCCGATCGCCTCCAGCTCGCCCGGCGTCAGCACGCGGGTGACGATGCTGTTCGACATGATCGGCATCAGCCGGTCCCTGAGCCGCGGATGCAGGCTGCGCGGCGCATAGGCCGCCGTCGCCACCGCCACGCGCTTCGCCCGCACCGTGCCGCCCGGCGTGCGCAGGTGATGCACGCCGTCCCGGTAGTCCCAGCCCTGAACCGGGCTGTCGACATGCACTTTCGCGCCCAGTTCGCGGGCCACCCGCAGATAGCCGAAGGCCAGTTTCGCGGCATGGATGCCGACGCCGTCCACCTCCCACATGGCGCCATGCGCCTCGTGGTCGCGCACCACGGTCTCGTGCAGCTCGCCGCGCGAGAGCATGCGGGCGTCATAGCCGAATGTGTCGCGCAGCAGCGCCGCCTCGCTTTCCAGCGCCGGCATCACGCCGGCCTTGTGGGCGATGTAGTAATGCCCGCCATCCTGCGGCTCGCAGTCGATCGCATGGTCGCGGATCAGGCCGCGGAACAGCTCGAAACCCTCGCAAACCTCGGCATGCAGACGCTTCGCGACATCGAGGCCCCAGCGCTCGATCCACTGGCTGCGCTTCAGCCGGCCCGAGCTGACCTGCGCCTGGCCGCCGTTGCGGGTCGAGCAGCCATAGGCGACGCCGTTCGCCTCCAGCACCGTGGCCTTGATGCCGTGCATCTTGGCCAGGTGGATGGCGCAGGAAAGGCCGGTATAGCCCGAGCCGATCACCACCACATCAGCATCCATGTCGCCCGTCACCGGGCCGTCGTCCGGCGGCGGGGTGCCGGCGGTGCCGATCCAGTAGGTCGGTGCATAGTCGCTGCGCGGACCCAGGCCGGGCGCCGTGATGGGATCATAGAACGGGTCGAAGGGGACCGAACCCGCACGTTTCTCGATCGCCTGCATGGCCGTCCTCATTTCTCGGCAAGGGCGGGGGCAGAGGCGGGGATGGCCGGGCGCTGCTTGCGGATCGCCTGTTTCTCGACGATCCGACCGTCGCGGATGCGGAACAGGTCCACGCCCTGCACCTCGATGCGGCTGCCGTCCGGGTTGGTGGCACGGAACGTCCATTGCGAAACGCCGCGCGTGCCGTCCTCGGACAGGAAATGCGTGTGGTCGGCCCATGCGACGTCCGGCATCGTCGTCCAGACGGTCTCGAAAGCCTTGGCGATCGCCGCCTTGCCTTCGACCTTGTTGCCGTATTCGTGCTCGCCGGCGACGGTGTAGAACACGCAGTCATCGGCAAAATGGGTCATCACGCCGTCGATGTCGTGGCGGTTGAAGGCGTCGAAGGTGGCCTTCAGGTCGTCGGCGGTCAGCTTGCGGGTCATGGGTAACTCCTTGGTCAATAGCCCAGCAGGGCGGGAAGCCAGAGGGCGATCTGCGGGAACAGGGCGATGACGAAAATCGCGGCGGTCGAGGCGATGGCGAAGGGCAGCGCGGTCACGCTGATCTTCTCGATGGTCTCGCCCGAAATGCCGGAGGCGATGAACAGGTTCTCGCCCAGCGGCGGGGTCTGGAAGCCGACGGACAGCGTGCAGATCATCACGATGCCGAAGTGGATCGGATCGATGCCCACCATATAGGCCACCGGCAGCATGACCGGGACCAGGATCATGATCGCGGCCAGCGTCTCCATGAACATGCCCACGATCAGCAGCATGCCGATGATCAGCGCCCAGATCGCATAGATGTTGGTGGTCAGGCCCAGGATGCCGCCGGCGATGATGCCGGGGATGTTGTTCTCGATCAGGACGCGGCCGAAGATGGTGGCGGCGAACAGCACCAGAAGCACCCGCCCGGCCAGCCAGGTCGTCGCCTCGAGCGCCTTGAAGACCTCGCCCAGATCCAGTTCGCGGTAGATGAAGATTCCGACGAACAAAGTGTAGAAGATGGCGATGATGGCGGCTTCGGTGGGCGTGAACATGCCGGTATAGATGCCGCCCAGGATCACCACCGGGGCCAGCAGCGCCCAGAAGCCCTGATAGCAGGCGCACATGAACTTGCGCAGCGACAGCGTCTCGGACGAGCCGTGATAGCCCCGCCCCTTGCAGCGGACGTAGTTCATCAGCAGCAGGCCGCCGGCCATGACCGCGCCAGGCAGGAAGCCGGCGATGAACATCTTCGAGATCGAGACCGACTGGAACTGGCCATGCGCCTCGACGGCGGCCGGATCGGGCGCGATGCCCATGGCCGAGATGCCGTAGATGATCATCGGAATCGAGGGCGGGATGACGATGCCCAGACCGCCCGCGGCGGCGGTGGTCGAGGCGGCGTAATCGCGGCTGTAGCCGTTGCGGATCATGCCGGGGATCATCAGCATGCCGACCGCGGCGGTGGTGGCCGGCCCCGAACCCGAGATCGCGCCGAAGAACAGGCAGGCGACGATGGTGGCGGCGGAAAGGCCGCCGGTGAACGGACCGGCCAGGCTTTCGGCGACCGAGATCAGCCGGCGCGACAGGCCCGCGGCCTCCATCAGCGCCCCGGCCAGGATGAACGAGGGCAGCGCCATCAGCGGGAAGGACCCGACCGAGGACCAGGCCATCTGTACCATCTTGATCGGATTGTCGCCCAGATAGAGCATGGCGGCCAGCGCGGCCACGCCAAGCGCGACGGTGATCGGCGCACCCAGCACCATCAGCAGGGCGAAGGTGCCGAACAGGACTTCTACGACATAATCGCTCATTTCTTGTGCTCCCGCTCGTAGGCGCGCTGCTCGTCGGCGGCGAGTTCGAGCATCTCCTCGACCTCGACCTTGTCGGGGTCGCGCGGGTCGATGCCCTTCACGAGTTTCAGATAGTTCACCTGCAGGATGCGGATCGTCATCAGCGCGAAGGCGATGGGCAGCGCCATGTAGACGTAGCGCATCTCCCAGCCCAGGGTCTGGGCCTTCACGAAGGGCTTCAGCCGGCCGATGAACTGGATGGCCTGCCAGATGAACACGATGTTGAAGATGATCCAGAACAGATCCCCGATCGCCTCCAGCACACGCGCCGCCTTGCGCGGCATCATGTTCAGGTGGAAGGTCACCCGGTTATGCGCCGCCATGCGCGCCGCATAGGACGCGCCGAAATAGGCGAACCAGACGAAGAGGATGACGGACAGTTCCTCGATCCAGGTGATCGAGAAGCCGAAGATCTGCCGTGCGACGATCTGGACGAAAAGCAGCGTGACGAAAAGCGCCAGCAGCGCGCGGCAGATGTAGCTTTCGAGATGGTCGAGATGCTTCCAGAATGCAGACATGAATTGCCTCCGGATAAGGGGCGTTCCAGCGAGGATTGGCGAAAGGGCGGGCGCGCCGGGCGCGCCCGCAGTCGGGGAGGAGGGTTATTTCGCCGGATCGCGACCCAGCGAGGTCAGCACCCCGTCGAGAACCTCTTTGCCGCCGATCTGGTCGTAGAATTTCGGCCAGACCTTGGTCGTCGCCAGTTCGATGAATTCCTTCTCGTCATCGGCGGGCTCGGTGATCTCCATGCCCCGGCCGACCAGCTCTTCCTTGATCTTGCTTTCCTGGTCCCGCAGGAATTGCGCCGAGGCTTGCGTCGCCTCCTGCCCGGCTTCCAGGACCTGCTGCTGCTCTTCCGGCGAAAGGCTCTGGAACAGCGCCTCGCTGATGATCAGCGGCTCGATCGAGAACAGGTAGCGCAGGTCGGTCACGTATTTCTGGACCTCGTAGAACTTCATCGAGTTGACGGTCATGTAGGGGTTGTCCTGACCGTCGACGACCTTCTGCTGGAGCGCGGCGAAGGTCTCGCCCCAGGCCATCGGGGTCGGGTTGATGCCCCAGCTCTTGTAGGTCTCGATCATGATCTCGTTCTTGGGCACGCGCACCACGACCCCCTGCAGGTCGGCCACCGTGGCGATCGGCTTTTTCGAGTTCGTCAGCACGCGAAAGCCGGAATAGGCCCAGCCGATGATGCGCACGCCGGCATCCTCGACGGTCTGCGCGATCATCTGCTGGCCGATTTCGCCCTGGGTGACCTTTTCGGCATCCTCCTGGCTCAGGATGACATAGGGCAGCGTCAGGGTGCCGACGGTGGGCGAGAAAGGCGTGATGTTGTTGATCGCGAGAATCGAGAAATCCAGCGTGCCGGTGGCGGCGGCGGTCACGGTGTCCTGCTCGTCGCCGAGCTGGCCGTTGAGGAACAGCTTGCCGGTCATCTGGCCGCCGGTTTTCTCCTCCAGCGCCGCGACGAAGGCCTTACCCAGCGCCTCCTGGGTGCCGCCGGCGCCATCGCCGACCGCGATGCGATACTCGGCCGCCGAAGCCGGCAGGGCGACCGTTCCCAGGCTCAGCGCAAGCGCGGTGCCGGACAGAATGCGGGTAATGAAAGACATTGGAAGCCCCCTGTTGAGATAGGCGTCGCCTTGTTTGCGATCGCTGATGCGGCAAAATGTTGCAGGTGACGCAGCGCAACGATATGTCCAGTTCAAACCAAAGTTAGATCCAGATGAGTGACCGGATTCCCGTCGAGATGTTCTTTCTGCGCGATGGCGAGGCAGGCACGCTGCAGGCGCGGCTGGCGGCGGCCATCGTGCGAGCGATCCTGGAAACGCGGGCGCGGCCGGGCAGCCGGCTGCCCTCCTCGCGCGGGCTGGCGGAATCGCTGGGACTGTCGCGGATGACGGTGACGCTGGTCTATCAGGAGCTGGTCAGCCAGGGCTATCTGGAGACCCGGCCGCGCTCCGGCATCATGGTCGCCGCCACCGTGCCGCACCGGCGGCTGAAGGTGCAGAAGCCGCTGCCGCGCCAGACCGCGCTCGATTGGAACCACTGGCTGGCGGACCAGCAGCCGCGGCAGCGGGTGATCCGCAAGCCGGCGAATTGGCAGGATTTCCGCTATCCCTTCATCTATGGGCAAAGCGACGCGGCGCTTTTCGACCACAATGCCTGGCGCGATTGCGCCCGCCGCGCCTGGGGCACGCGGGATTTCGGCGAACTGGCCTCGGATCTCTACGGCGCCGACGATCCGATGCTGATCGACTATATCCGCTCGCATTCCCTGCCCCGGCGCGGCATCCAGGCCGAACCGGACGAGGTGCTGGTGACGCTGGGCGCACAGAACGCGCTGTTCATCACCATCGAGCTTCTGGCGCGCGGCGACCGGCTGGCGGTGACCGAAGACCCCGGCTATCCCGATTTCGCCGAGACCCTGCGCCGCGCCCACAGCCCGACCACCTTCCTGGACGTGGACGAGGGCGGGCTGAATCCCGAGCTGCTGCCGCAGGGCACGCGGCTGGTGATCGTCACCCCCAGCCACAACATCCCCACCGGCGCCACCATGCCGCTGGCCCGGCGCCGCGACCTGCTGACCCGCGCCGCCGCGCATGACTTCCTGATCGTCGAGGACGATTACGACTTCGAGATGTCCTATCTCGCCCCACCGGCCCCGGCGCTGAAATCGCTCGATCGCGCCGGGCGGGTGATCTATATCGGCAGCTTCTCGAAATCGCTGTTTCCGGGGCTGCGCATCGGCTACATGGTGGCGCCGGCGCCGCTGATCGCCCGGGCACGGGCGCTGCGCGCCATCATGCTGCGCCACCCGCCGAACCACCTGCAGCGGATCACCGCCTATTTCCTGGCGCTTGGCCATTACGACGCGCATATCGTGCGGCTGCGCGGGGCGCTGAAACGCCGGCGCGCGCTGATGGAGGAGGCGCTGGCCGCCACGCCGCTGCGCATCGCCGGCGCCGCGCGCTCGGGCGGATCGAGCCTGTGGATCGAGGGGCCGGAGGGCATCGACAGCGGCATCCTGGCCAGCCGCCTGCTGGAAGACAGCGTGCTGATCGAGCCGGGCGAGGTGTTCTTCGAGACGCCGCCCAGCCCCTGCCGCTTCTTCCGGCTGGGCTATTCCTCGATCAAGGATGCGGATATCGCGCCAGGAATCGCCCTGATCGCCCGCCGCGCCCTGGAACTGGCCGCCGAACCGCCGGTCTAGCCCGGCCGGCATTCGGGCAATCCGGGTCCGCCCCGGCCATCGCGGCCGCTCTCCGTTGGCCAAATACCCTGCCGGGGTCCGGGGGCGCAAAGCCCCCGGTCGCGATGCGGGCCGGGCGGCGCCCCGGCAAATCCGCCCTCTCCCGGCACGAGCGGGCAGAATCGCGCAAAAACCTGCGCCCTTGCACCTTGCCGGGGCGGAATGATAGACCGAAAGCCAAGTGTCGCGCGGGGCTTGCCCGGCGCAGGCCGCAGCAATAACGCAACGTCCGACCAAGGGAAAACACGCGCATGACGATGACACGGACCAGCTTTGACAAGGACGATCTGCTGGCCTGCGCCCGTGGCGAGTTGTTCGGCCCCGGAAATGCCCAACTGCCCGAACCGCCGATGCTGATGATGGACCGCATCACCGACATCTCGGCCGATGCCGGGCCGCATGGCAAGGGCCATGTCACCGCCGAGTTCGACATCCATCCCGACCTGTGGTTCTTCGCCTGCCACTTCCCCGGCAATCCGATCATGCCCGGCTGTCTGGGCCTCGACGGGCTCTGGCAACTCACCGGCTTCAACCTCGGCTGGCGCGGCTGGCAGGGCCGCGGCTACGCGCTCGGCGTGGGCGAGGTCAAGCTGACCGGCATGGTCCGTCCCGACCGCAAGCTCTTGCGTTATCACGTCGACTTCACCAAGGCGGTGCAGACCCGTCGCCTGACCATGGGGGTCGCCGACGGCCGGGTCGAGGCCGACGGCGAAACCATCTACGAGGTCAAGGACATGAAAGTGGCCCTGTCGGCCGCCTGACCCATGAACAAGGAGCACGCCATGCGCCGCGTCGTCATCACCGGGCTGGGCATCGTCTCTCCCATCGGCAACAATGCCGCAGAAGTTGCGGAGAGCCTGCGCGAGAGCCGGTCGGGGATCGTCTTCTCTCCCCAATATGCCGAACATGGCTTCCGCAGCCAGGTCCACGGCATGCCGCAGATCGCCGTCGAGGAGCATATCGACAAGCGCAACCTGCGCTTCATGGGCATGGGCGCGGCCTATAACTTCATCGCCATGCAGCAGGCGATCGAGGATGCGGGCCTGGCGCCCGCGGATGTCTCGAACGAGCGCACCGGCCTGGTGATGGGCTCGGGCGGCCCCTCGACCGCCAACCTGTTCGAGGCGCACCGCACGGTGATCGAGAAGGGCGCGCCGAAGCGCATGGGGCCCTTCATGGTCACGCGCTGCATGTCCTCGACCAATTCGGCCTGCCTGGCCACGCCGTTCAGGATCAAGGGCGTGAACTATTCGATCACCTCGGCCTGCTCGACCTCGGCGCATTGCATCGGCAACGGCACCGAGCTGATCCAGATGGGCAAGCAAGACATCGTCTTCGCCGGCGGCGGCGAGGAGCTGGACTGGACGCTGTCGTGCCTGTTCGACGCCATGGGCGCCATGTCGTCGAAATATAACAACACGCCGCAGACCGCCTCGCGGCCCTTCGACACCACCCGCGACGGCTTCGTCATCGCCGGCGGCGCCGGGGTGGTGGTGCTGGAAGAACTGGGCCACGCGCTGGCGCGCGGCGCGAAGATCTATGCCGAGGTCACCGGCTATGGCGCCACCAGCGACGGCCATGACATGGTCGCCCCCTCCGGCGAGGGCGGCGAGCGTTCGATGCGGCTGGCGCTCTCGACCCTGCCCGAGGGCCGCAAGGTTTCCTACGTCAACGCGCATGGCACCTCGACCCCGGTCGGCGACGTGGGCGAGATCAAGGCCCTGCGCCGCGTCTTCGGCGAGGGTGCCGTGCCGCCGGTCTCCTCGACCAAGTCGCTGACCGGCCATTCGCTGGGGGCGACCGGCGCGCATGAGGCGATCTATTCGCTGCTGATGATGCAGAACGGCTTCATCGCCGCCTCGGCCAACATCACCGAGATCGACCCCGAGATCCGGCCCGAGGAGATTGCGCGGACGCGCGTGGACAATGTCGATTTCGATAGCATCCTTTCCAACAGTTTCGGCTTCGGCGGCACCAATGCGACTCTGGTCCTGTCGAAATACCGCGAATAAGCCAAGAAAAGGTTAAGCCATGGGCGAATTGATGAAGGGAAAGCGCGGCCTGGTGATGGGGGTCGCGAATGACCGCTCGATCGCCTGGGGGATCGCGAAGGCTCTGGCCGAGCAGGGGGCGGAGCTGGCCTTTTCTTATCAGGGCGAGGCCTTCGGCAAGCGGGTCGAACCGCTGGCGGCCTCGCTCGGCTCGGATTTCCTGATGGATGTGGACGTGCTCGACGACGAATCGCTCGGCCGCGCCTTCGACCAGATCGGCGCGCGCTGGGGCGGCCTGGATTTCCTGGTCCATGCCATCGCCTTCTCGGACAAGGCCGAACTGACCGGCCGCTTCATCAACACCACGCGGGAGAATTTCAGGAATTCCCTGACGATTTCCTGCTATTCGCTGATCGACCTGGCCCGGCGGGCGCAGCCGTTGATGACCAAGGGCGGCTCGATCATCACCCTGACCTATGCCGGCTCGAACCGGGTCACGCCGTTCTACAATGTCATGGGCGTGGCCAAGGCGGCGCTGGAATCCTCGGTGCGCTACCTGGCCAATGACCTGGGCCCCGAGGGGATCCGCGTCAACGCCATCAGCCCCGGCCCGATGAAGACCCTGGCCGGCGCGGCCATCGGCGGCGCCCGCAAGACCTATCGCCATACCGAAGCCAATGCCCCGCTGCGCGCCAATGCCACGCTGGAGGCGATCGGCGGCACGGCGGTCTGGCTCTGCTCGGACTGGGGCGCCTGCACCACCGGCGAGGTGGTTCTGGTCGATGGCGGCTATCACGTCCTGGGCATGCCGCAATCGGACAACCTCTGATGACCGTCCGCTTCTACCGGGCCGAGGACGGCGCGCGGCTGGCCTATCGCGATGCGGGCGATGGCCTGCCCGTGCTGGCCCTGGCCGGCCTGACCCGCACCGGACGCGATTTCGACTATCTGGCGCCGCATCTGGCCGGGCTGCGGCTGCTCCGCCCGGATTATCGCGGCCGCGGCGATTCGGACTGGACCGGCGCCGAAAGCTATACCGTCCCGCAGGAGGCCCGCGACGTCCTGGCGCTGCTGGATCATCTGGGCATCGAAAAGGCGGCGGTCCTGGGCACCTCGCGCGGCGGCATCATCGGCATGCTGCTGGCGGCGACGGCGCCGGACCGGCTGCTGGGCCTGTGCCTGAACGATGTCGGGCCCGCGCTGCAGCGCAGCGGGCTGGAGAGGATCTTCGACTATGTCGGCCGCAACCCCGCCGGCGCCAGCCTGGCCGATCTGGCCGAGCGCCTGCCCGCCGCCATGCCCGAATTTGCCAATGTGCCGCCCGGGCGCTGGCAGGAGGAGGCCGAGCGTCACTATGTCGAGACGCCCGAGGGGCTGCGCATCAACTACGATCCGGCGTTGCGCGCGGCCTTCCTGGCCGCCTTCGACGCGCCCGAGGTGGACCTCTGGCCGCTTTTCGATGCCGCGGCCGTCCTGCCGCTGGCGTTGATCCGCGGCGCCAATTCCGACCTGCTCTCGGCCCGGACCGCCGCCGAGATGCGAAACCGACGCCCCGACATGATCCTGGCCGAGGTGCCGGATCGCGGCCATATCCCCTGGCTGGACGAACCCGAGGCGCTGCAGGCGATCCGCGCCTGGCTGGCGCTGATGCGGCTAGCCAGGCCGCGACAGAATCGGACCGTTTTCCCCTGCCGTTCATGATGAAGATTGCGCGAAACGGGCGCGAGGAGTAGGCTGGACCTGTTTCTCGGTTGTTCTGTTAACGAGTCTGAATCATGTCTGGCGCGGCATCGAATGTCGTTTTCGTCGCCCATCAGGACGATCATATCCTGTTCATGGAACAGGATCTGCACGCCGCCTTGATGCGCGGAGAATCCATCACCACCGTCTTCGTGACCGCCGGCGATGCCGGCCGCGGCGAGGAATACTGGCTCGAGCGCGAGGCGGGCGCCCGCGCGGCCTATAGCGCCATGACCGGCTCGACCGCCTGGGTGACCGAGACGGTGACCTTCGGCAGCGGCGATCGCAGCTATCAGGTGGTGTCCAGCTACCTGGCCGACCATCCCGAGATCCGGCTGTATTTTCTGCGTGCCCCGGACGGCATGATGCAGGGCGGCGGCTCGGCGCGCTACGGGCGGGAAAGCCTGCGCCAACTGGTCGAGGGCGATATCGACGCGGTGCATACGGTGGACGGTGCCGCCAGCTACAGCCAGGCCGAACTGGTCGAACTGATGCAGCTGATCATGGACGGCCATGACGCGACCAATGTCATGGTTCAGGATCACCGCAGCATCTTCGCCCATGACGATCACAGCGACCACCGCTCCGTCGCCTTCCTGGCCACGCTGGCGTATGACGGCTCGGATACCGACAGCACGCTGCACAGCTATGTCGATTATGGCAGCCGGTGGCTGCCGGCCAATGTGCCGACCGCGTTGCTGGAGCATTTCTGCGAGATTTTCCGCGCCTATACCGAACATGACGCCGCGACCCAGGTCGGTCGCGCTGCGGATGGCACGATGGTCTTCAGCGCGCATTTCCTCGCCTGGCTGCAGCGCGACTATCTGGTCGAGGAGGTGCTGGACATCTGGTCGCTGGATTTCAATGCCGGCCGCAGCGGCTGGCAGGTCGAGCGGCATGTGCGCGACATGGCCGATGTGGATGGCGACGGCCGCGCCGATATCATCGGCTTCGGCGAACGCCAGGTGCTGACCGCACTGGCAGACGGCCTGTTCTTCGGCGACGCCACGGGTTGGGCATCGGATTACAGCTTTCGGACCGGCTGGCGCACCGACCGGCACGAGCGCGAGACCGGCGACCTGAACGGCGACGGCCGCGCCGATCTGATCGCCTTTGGCGATGGCGGCGTGCATGTCGCGCTGTCGGACGGCACGCGCTTCGTCGATGCCGGGCGCTGGCTTGCCGATTTCGGCCAGAACGCCGGGCACTGGCGCGTCGCCCTGCACGAACGCGCGGTCGCCGATGTCGATGGCGACGGGCGCGACGATGTGATCGGCTTCGGCGGCGGCAGCACGCTGGTCAGCCTGTCGACCGGCACCGGCTTGACCGGGGTGCGGGTTTGGACCCGGGAATTTTCCTATGCGGCCGGCTGGCGCAACGAATTGCATGTGCGCGACCTGGCCGATGTGAATGGCGACGGCCGCGCCGATGTCGTCGGCTTCGGCGATGCCGGGGTGCGCGTGGCGCTGTCCACTGGCACGGGCTTCGCGGCCAGCACGCTCTGGACTGCGGAATTCGGCCGCGATACCGGCTGGAGCGTGGCGCTGCATGAACGCCTGCTGGCCGATGTGGATGGCGACGGCCGCGCCGATATCGTCGGCTTCGGCGAGGACGGCGTCCTTGTCGCCCTGTCCACCGGCGCGGGTTTCGCGGCGGCGCAGCTTTGGTCCGACGGGTTCGGCCATGCCGCTGGCTGGCGTACCGACCGCCACGAAAGGCGCATGGCCGATGTGAATGGCGACGGCCGCGCCGATATTGTCGGCTTCGGCGAGGATGTCGTCCAGGTGGCGCTGTCCACCGGCTCGGGCTTCGCCGCGCCCACCCTGGCGGACGAATTCCTGTTCTAGCACCGCGCGCGCATCGCGCGTCTTTCTGTGGCGCCGCCCCTGCCGGTCGGGTAAAGCGACGCGAAAGGGGGGTGCATGGATTTCAAATGGCTTGAGGATTTCCTGAGCTTGGCCGAGACGCACAGCTTCTCGCGCTCGGCGCAGCTGCGCGGCGTCACCCAAAGCGCCTTCAGCCGCCGCATCCGCGCGCTCGAGGAATGGCTGGGCACCGATCTTTTGTCGCGCGACAGCTACCCGGTGACGCTGACCCCGGAAGGCGTGCTGTTCCGCGAGACCGCCGAGGAAGCCGTGCGGATGATCAACGCCCGCCGCACCGAATTCCGCGACCACACCCGTTCGCATGGCGGCGAGATTTCCTTCGTGGCGCTGCACAGCCTGACCGTGACCTTCCTGCCCGGCTGGCTGATGCGGCTGAAGGCGGCGACCGGGCAGATGACCAGCCGCGTCAAGCCCGAGAATTTCGACCGCTGCATCGAGGCGCTGACCGAGGGCGGCTATGATTTCTTCCTGACCTATGCGCATCCGCAGGTGAACATCCCGCTGGACCCGGCGGGCTTTCCGCATCTGGTCGTCGGCCAGGACAGCCTGGTCGCCGTCGCCCGCCCCGGCTGGCCGCGGGAATGGCTGACCGAGGGCATGCCGATGCTGAAATATTCCCGCGGCTCGTTCCTGAACGCCATGGCGCGGATCGCCCTGGAACAGCCCGGCGCCCCCAAGGTCTATGTCGCCCATACCGACGAGGCGAGCATGGCCGAGGCGATGAAAAGCATGGCCGTCGCCGGGCATGGCGTCGTCTGGCTGCCGCGCCTGCTGGTCGAGGCCGAGATCGAGACCGGCCGGCTGGAGATCGTCGCCCCGGAACTGCCGATGGAGATCCGGCTTTACCGCAATGCCGCGCGCGGCCGCGGCATCACCGGCCGGGTCTGGCAGGCCGCCCGCGAATTGGGCGATGGTTATGCAATAACCGAATAACCCAGCCGGACTCGGCATTGGAAATTGCGCGCGGCCGCGCCTAATTCAGGGGCACCAAGGGCCGACTGGCCCGCAAGACGCGAACAGATCCAGACAAACTGCATGGCTGCAACGGTCCCGCGGAACGCGGGCCGCTGGTCCGTGCCTCTTCGAGGTGACCATGAAACAGACCCGCATCGAACATGACCTGCTTGGCGACCGCGAGGTGCCCGCCGACGCCTATTGGGGCGTCCACACCCTGCGCGCCGTCGAGAATTTCCCGATTTCGGGCCGGCCGATCGGTGAAATTCCCGAACTGATCCGCGCCTTGGCCGCGATCAAGCAGGCGGCCGCGCTGGCCAATGCCGATCTGGGTCTGCTCTCGCCCGAACGCCGCGACGCCATCGCCGCCGCCTGCGAGGAGATCCGCGCCGGCAAGCTGCACGACCAGTTCATCGTCGACCAGATCCAGGGCGGCGCCGGCACCTCGACCAACATGAACGCCAACGAGGTGATCGCCAACCGGGCGCTGGAGCTGATGGGCCATGCCAAGGGCGAATACCAGTTCCTGCACCCGAACGAGCATGTGAACATGAGCCAGTCGACCAACGACGTCTATCCGACGGCGCTGCGGCTGGCCTCGTGGCGGGGGCTGCAGAACGTCATCGCGGCGCTGGCCTCGCTGCGCGGCGCCTTCACCGAGAAGGGCGCCGAGTTCGCCGACATCCTGAAGATGGGCCGCACCCAGTTGCAGGAAGCCGTGCCGATGACGCTGGGCCAGGAATTCAACGCCTTCGGCATCACCATCGGCGAGGACGAGCTGCGCCTGGCCGAAGCTGCCGCCCTGATCTGCGAGATCAACCTGGGCGCCACCGCCATCGGCACCGGCATCACCACCCATCCCGAATATGCCGAACGGGTGCGGGCGCGGCTGGCCGAGATCACGGTGATTCCCGTGGTCACCGCCCCCGACCTGGTCGAGGCGACGCAGGATTGCGGCGCCTTCGTGCAGGTCTCGGGCGTGCTGAAGCGGGTGGCGGTGAAGCTGTCGAAGATCTGCAACGACCTGCGGCTGCTGTCCTCGGGCCCGCGCGCCGGCTTCAACGAGATCAACCTGCCGGCGAAGCAGGCCGGTTCCTCGATCATGCCGGGCAAGGTCAACCCGGTGATCCCCGAGGTGGTGAACCAGGTCTGCTTCGAGGTGATCGGCAACGACATGACCATCGCCATGGCGGCCGAGGGCGGGCAGCTGCAGCTCAACGCCTTCGAGCCGGTGATCGCCTACAGCATGTTCCGCTCGGTCAGTCATCTGGTCGCCGCCTGCGACACGCTCGAGCACAACTGCGTGCGCGGCATCACCGCCAACCGCGACGTGCTCAAGGAAACCGTGCGCCGCTCGATCGGCATCGTCACGGCGCTGAACCCCTATATCGGCTATGCCGCCGCCACCGAGGTCGCGACCGAGGCGCATCTGACCGGCCGCGGCGTCTATGAGTTGGTGCTGGAAAAGGGCCTGCTGCCCAAGGAACGGCTGGACGCGATCCTGCGCCCGGAAAGCCTGACCAAGCCGCAGCTTTTCGTCGCCTGAGGCGGCGCGGCCCGCACAACCCTGGGCCGACTCGTCCGCGCCCCGACCTGACCATCGTCCAGGCCGGGGCGCATCGGTTTTTTCGTTCCAGCCCGCCGGTTTCCGGCAAATCCCCGAATCTCATTCGTTGCGTCAGCGGCAAAGTTTTGCTAACTTTCGCTTCATACGTGTCTCTATCTCTTTCTCGAATAATCCAAGAGGGGCTGCCCTCCCCTCGGCCAGGTCGACCAGTCGGGTCCGCGGCGTCCGGAACATGCCTCCGGCGCCAGTGATCTCTCCGGTCTGCTGACGGTTCATGCGCAATCCCGGCCGCCATCCGCGCCGGGCCATTCAGCGAGGGCTCCCCCATGCTCGACACTCCCGGCGTCTATGTCCAGGAAATCCCCAGCGGTAGCGCGCCGATCGCCGGCGTGGCGACCTCGAACACCGCCTTCATCGGCGTTCTCGGGCAAGGCCCGCTGGGCCGCGCCACCCGCGTCACCTCCTGGGGCGAATTCGAGCGGGTCTTCGGCGGGCTGCATCCGGGATGCGAGACCAGCTATGCGGTGCGCAACTATTTCCTGAACGGCGGCAACATCGCCTTCGTCGTGCGGGCCTCGAACGGCGCCACCCCGGCCTCGGTGCTGCTGCCGCCGAACAATGCCGGGCTGACGCTGGCCGCCTCCTCGCCCGGGACATGGGGCAACAACCTGCGCATCGGCGTGGCGCGGGCCGGCGGCGGTGCCACCAGCTTCGACCTGCTGGTGCGGCTCTATCGCGGCAATGACGTGATGCGCGAGGAATCCTACAGCGGCCTGTCGGCGAACAGCACCCATCTGCGCTATGTGACGCGGGTGCTGGCCGCGGAAAGCCAGCTTGTCACCGTCAGCGCCCATGCCAACGGCAACCTGCCCAATGCCACGCAATCGGGCGGCGCCGACGTGACCACGCTGGACGGGCTGCGCCAGCTTGCGGCGGCGGCGCTGGCGGCCATGTCCACCCAGGGCGCCGACGGCACCCTGCCCGGCGATACCGATGCCTGGCAGAACCTGGCGGTGAACGCGCTGGGGGCCGGCATCGACGCGCTGGACGCCATCGTGCCGGACGTGTTCAACCTGATGTGCCTGCCCGACCTGTCGGTGCTGGGCCATGCCCGCCGCGCGGTCGCGGCGCAGGTCTACCAGCGCGCCTATGCCTATTGCGAGCGGCACTTCGCCTTCCTGATCGTCGATCCGCTGGAGGGCACCACCCGCGCCAATATCCTGGAATGGACCGGGGCGCTGGGCGGCACGATCCGGCGCAACGCGGCGCTGTATTTCCCCAAGCTGACGGCGCCCGACCCGCTGAACCCGACGCAGAACCGCAATTTCGCCGCCTCGGGCGCGGCGGCGGGCATCATCGCCCGCACCGATGCGACGCGCGGGGTCTGGAAGGCGCCGGCCGGCACCGCGGCGGGCGTCGCCGGCGGCCGGCCCGTCGATGTGATGACCGATCCGCAGCAGGGGCCGCTGAACGTGCAGGGCATCAACGTGATCCGGACCTTCCCGGTCTACAACACCGTGGTCTGGGGCGCGCGCACGCTGGACGGCGCCGATGCGCTGGCCTCGGAATGGAAATACGTCCCGGTGCGCCGGCTGGCGCTCTATATCGAGAACAGCCTGCTGCGCGGCCTGCAATGGGTGGTGTTCGAACCGAATGACGAGCCGCTCTGGGCCTCGGTGCGGCTGAACGTCACCGGCTTCATGTCGCAGCTGCACCGACAGGGCGCCTTCCAGGGCGCCTCGGCCCGCGACGCCTTCCTGGTGAAATGCGACGGCGAGACCACCACCCAGGCCGACATCAACCTGGGCATCCTGAACATCTATGTCGGCTTCGCCCCGGTCCGGCCGGCCGAATTCGTCATGCTGCGCATCCAGCAACGCCTGCAAACCACGAACTGAGGGGGTCCGACCATGGCACAGTTCAGCATCAACGCCACCCGCTTCGACCCCTACAAGAACTTCAAGTTCCGGGTGAAATGGGACGGCCGCTATGTCGCCGGCATCTCGAAGGTCTCGGCCCTGAAGCGCACCACCGAGGTGGTCGAGCATCGCGAGGGCGGCGATCCCTCCGTCTCGCGCCGCAGCCCCGGCCGCACCAGCTTCGAGGCAATCACGCTGGAGCGCGGCGTCACCCATGACGTCGAGTTCGAGCAATGGGCGAACAAGGTCTGGAACTACGGCTCGGGCCTGGGCGCCGAGGTGTCCCTGCGCGATTTCCGCAAGGATCTGGTGATCGACCTTTACAACGAGGCCGGGCAGCTGGCGCTGTCCTATCGCGTGTTCCGGGCCTGGGTGTCGGAATACCAGGCGCTGCCGGAACTCGACGCCAATGCCAATGCCGTCGCCATCCAGTCGATCAAGCTGGAGAACGAGGGTTGGGAACGCGATTACGACGTGGCCGAACCCAGCGAGATTTCCTTCCTGGAGCCGGCGGTCTGACGCCATGATCGGGGAAGCATCATGCTGGACGGCGACGCGCTTCTTGACCTCTACCAGCGCGGACGGGCGGGCGATGCGCTAGACCGCGCCGCGCTGCTCGGCCGTGCCGCCGCCGGGGCGGGCGCCGAGACGCTGCCGCTGGGCGAACTCGACCGCCGCATCTGGGCGCTGCGCGCGCGGCTGGTCGCCGAAACCGGCGGACCGGCGGGCGACGAAGCGGTCTGCACCTGTCCGGCCTGCGGCGCGCGGCTGGAATTCGCCCTGCCCGCCGATTTCGCCCCGCCCCCGGCGGTCGCCCAGACCGTGGTGGTGGACTGGCAGGGGGAAACCCATGTGCTGCGCCTGCCCCGCCTTGCCGATTTCGGCCCGCAGGGCTTGCGGCTTCAGGCGCTGGGTGCGGCGCCCTGGCACGATCCCGGCTTTGCGGCGCTGGCGGCCGAGGCGCTGCAGGCCGCCGATCCGGCGCTTGGCCTGACGCTGGCCATGGACTGCCCGGAATGCGGCGCGGCGCTGGCCGAAGGCTTCGACCCCGCCGCCTGGCTCTGGGCCGAGATCGAGGACAAGGCCCGGCGCCTGCTGTCCGAGGTGGTGCGGCTGGCCCGCGCCTTCGGCTGGTCCGAGCGCGACATCCTTGCGATGCCGCCGGCGCGCCGCGCGCTCTACCTGGCCGAGGTGGCGCCATGAGCCTGTTCGACACCCTCAGCCGCCGCTTCCTGCAGCCGCCGGCGATCCTGCCCCGCCCGCGCCAGCGCTTCGAGGGCGATGCTCCGGATGCGGGCTTTGCCGAGGAGACGGCGGAGCGCCTTGCCGCCCCGCCGCGCCCGCCCGTGCCGCGGATCGAGCCGCGGACCGAGCCGCCGCGCCCGCCGTTGTCCGCCCCGGCGCCGAGGCCGGCAGCGCGGATTGCCGAGGCGCCGGCGCAAGGCCTCGCCCCGGCGCCGCTACCCCAACCGCACCCGGCGCCCGCGCCTGTGCCAGCCGTCGCCGGCCGGGATGCGTCGCCAGCGCCGGGCATCACCGTCGAGCCGGCACCGCGTCCCGACGCCGCGCCGAAGCCCGTTGCGACGGAAGCGCCCGTGCCCCGACCCCCATCTCGGCCGGCCGAACCGCGCGCCGGACCCGCATCGGAAAAACCACACCGGCCGGCCGAACCGGGCGAGCATCGCGCGCCGCAAACCGTCGAGCCGCCTGCCCCGCCCCGTATGCGCGTCAGCCCGGCCGCGCCCAAGCCCGCCAGCGCGCCCGAAGCCGCGCCGCCCGCGCCGGTCCCGGAACCCGCGCCCAGGGTCGAGATCCAAATCGGCCGCATCGAGGTCGCCGCCGCGAAACCGCCGCCCGCCCCACCCGCGCAAGCCGCAAGGCCCGGCCCCGCCCCGCGCCCGGCGGCGCCGGCCCGACCCGGCCTGACCGACTATCTCGGATGGAAGCGATAGGATGTCGAACGCGCTTGCCATAGCCGCCGTGACCGCGATCCTCAGGGACCGGCTGAACGACGGGCTGCTGAATGCCAACCTGGATTCCATCGGCCAGTTCAGCGTCACCTCCTCGCCCCCCGACCGGCTTGAGGGGGACGCCGAGCCGTCCAACCGGCTGAACATCTACCTGTGGAACGTCACCCGCAACGCCGCCTGGTCCAGCCAGCGCCTGCCGGCCCGCAGCGCCTCGGGGGCGCGGCTCGACAATCCCTGGCTGGCGCTGGACCTGCATTACATCCTGACCGCCACCGGCGCCGAAGACCTGAATGCCGAGATCCTGCTGGGCTACGGCATGCAGGTGCTGCACGAAACCCCGGTGCTGACCCGCGCCGACATCCGCATCTCGCTGGGCGGCGCCGATCCGGCGGTGGATGCAAGCCTGTTGCCGGCGCCGCTGCGGCTGCTGGTCGCGGCGGACCTGGCCGAGCAGTTCGAGCAGATCCGCGTGACGCAAGCCGTGCCGGAAAGCCGCGACCTCGGCCAGATCGAGGCGCTGAGCAACATCTGGTCGGCCTTTTCCGCGCCGCTGCGGGCCTCGGCGCTGTATCAGGTGGCCTGCGTGCTGATCGAAAGCCGCCGCCCGGCGCGCTCGGCCCTGCCGGTGCTGACCATCGGCGGCCGCACCGCGCCCCTGCAGGCGCCGCGCATCCTGCGGGTGACGGCGCTGCCCGGCGGCGCGGGGACGCTGCCCGAGCCTATGGCCGCCATCCTGCCCGGCGGCTGGGTGGCGGCCGAGGGCACGGCGCTGGCCGCCGAGCGGATGCGGGTCATGCTGGGCGCCCGGCCGGTCACGGTGGCGGCGGCGAATGTCGACGCGCGGCGCATCGACCTGCAGCTGCCCGCCGACCAGCCGGCCGGCATCGCCCGGCTGACGGTCGATCACCTGTTCGAGCCCGCGCCCGGCCAGGCCGAGCGGCTTTGGGAAAGCTCGAACGCGCTGCCCTTTGCCATCGCGCCGGTGGTGACGGCGGTGGCGCGGGCCGGCACGGTGACCGCCGGCCGGTTCACGGGCAGCGTGACGCTGACCCTGGGCCATCCGGTGGGCGAGCGGCAGGCGGCGGCGCTGCTGTTCAACCCGCTGCCGGGGGGATCGGCGCCGGCCTTCTCGGTTCCCGCGCAGCGGGTCGAGGGCAGCACCGACCGCATCCGCGCCGATCTGGCCGGCGTGGTCGCCGCCGAGTATGTCGTGCGGGCCGAGATCGACGGCGCCGCCAGCCTGCCGACGCTGGGGCCGCAGGGCTTCGACGGGCCGGTCGCGGATCTGGATCCATGACCCGGCATCAGGCCATATCCGCCGCCGCGCGGCAGGCACGGGCGCTGGAGTTGGCCGGCCGGCATGCCATGGCGCTGCTGGAGCGCGGGCCGGGCCTGCCGCTGTTACCGCAACTGGAAGACCTCTCGGCGCTCGGGCCGGTGGCGCTCTTGCAGATCGCCCGGCGCTTCGGCCTGTCGGCGCTGGATCTAGACCTGTTCTGCCTGATCGCCGCGCCCGAACTGGGCATCGAGCCCGCCGCCGCCCTGGCCGCGCATCCGCTGGCCCGGCACGGCCGCGCCACGCCGGCGCTGTGCGGCATGGTGCTGGGGGCCGAGGCCGGTCCGGCGCTTTCTGCCACCGCGCTGCTGCGCCAGGGAGCGCTGGTCGAGGCGTTGCCAGGCCATGGGTTTGCCCAGCGGGTGCTGGCGGTGCCCGAGGCGGTGGCCTTGGCCCTGATCGGCGCACCGGTCCCCGATCCGGCGCTGGCCCCGGCGCTTTCACCCTGCATGGCCGCGCCGCATCCGCAGGCGGGTGCGCTGGCCGAGGCGCTGCTGAAGGCGCGCGCGCAAAACCCGGCGCCGATCCTGCACCTGGCCACCGCCGACCCGGTCGAGGCCGGCGCGCTGGCCGCCGAGGCCGTGGCGGGGTTGGGCCTGCGCCTGGCGGCGCTGGAGCCGCGGCTGCTGCCGCAGGATCTCGACCCGGCGCGCGCCGCGCAACTGCTCAACCGCGACGTGGTGCTGACCGAAACGGCCATGCTGATCCCGGCCACGCCCGAAGGCTGCCTGATCGCCGACCGGCTGCTGGGGCCATGCCTGCTTTGGGGCCTTTCCCCGCAACCGACGCAGCGGCCCCGCGCCAGCCTTGCCCCGGTCCGCAGCGCGCCGCTGCCCGGCAGCGAGATGGCGGATGCGCAGGCCAGCCACGCCACCGGCCTCGTCCCCGACCTGCCGGCGCTGATCCGCGCCCGCGCCGCGCAGGGGCTGGAGGGACTGGCGCAGCGCATCGCGCCGCAGGCGCGCTGGGACGACCTGGTCCTGCCGCCCGCGCAGTTGCAGCAATTGCGCCAGCTTGCCGCCTGCCGCCGCCACGGGCCGCGCGTGCTGGACGACTGGGGCTTCCGCGCCAAGTCGGCGCGCGGGCTTGGACTGACGGCGCTGTTCAGCGGCCCCTCGGGCACCGGCAAGACCATGGCGGCCGAAATCCTGGCCCGCGAACTCTGCGAGGACGGCGGCGCGCTGGCGCTCTATCGCGTCGACCTGGCGGCGCTGACCTCGAAATATATCGGCGAGACGCAGAAGAACATCGGCCGCATCTTCGACGCCGCCGAGGATGCGGGCGCGGTGCTGCTTTTCGACGAGGGCGAGGCGATCTTCGCCCGCCGCTCGCCCGAGGTGAAGGACAGCCACGACCGCCACGCCAATTCCGAGACCTCCTACCTGCTGCAGCGGCTGGAAAGCTATGCCGGCATCGCCATCGTGACCACGAACCTGCGCGCGGCGGTGGACGACGCCTTCCTGCGCCGCTTCCGCGCGGTGATCGACTTCCCCTTCCCCGACGCCGCGCAGCGGGCGCTGATCTGGCAGGCGGTGCTGCCCGAGGCGCTGCCGCGCGACGCCATCGACTTCGACGCGCTGGCCCGGCTGGCGGTGACCGGCGGCTTCATCCGCTCGATCGCGCTGACCGCCGCCTGGCTTGCGGCCGAAAGCGGCGGGCGGCTGGGCATGGCGCATCTGGAGCGCGCGGCGCGGCAGGAATACATGAAGCTCGGCAAGCCGCTGTCCGAGGCGGAACTGCGGGGCTTCCGATGAGCGGCGCGGTCACCCTGCATGTCGGCGCGCTGTCCCTGCCCGGCCTGACCGAGGCCGAGGCGGCCCGCGCCGCCCGCGCCTTCGAGGCCGAGCTGACGGCGCTTCTGGAACGCCACGGCCTGCCCCCCGGCATCCGCCCCGCCGACCTGGAGCGCATCGACTTGGGCCGGCTGCCCGCCGGCGCCGGCACGCCCGAGGCGATGGGCCGCGAACTGGCCCGGGCGCTGCTGCGGAGGCTGGGGCCATGAGCGCGCTGCGCAAGCATGCCGCGCCCGAGCCGGCGCCACGCGAACCGGCCCGCGCCGGGCCGCGCTGGAAGGTAAGGGTCACGCCGCCGCGGACTGATGCGGCCGAGGCCCCGGACCACATCCCGCTGGAGCGGCTGCGTCAGGCCGCCGCGCCGGGGCTGCATCGCGCGCCCCTGCCCTTCCGCCCGGCGCTGGAGGCGATGTTCGGCGCGCTGCCGCCGGTCGAGGTGCTGACCGGCGCCCCGGTCGAGGCGGGG
>NZ_JBHRXE010000061.1:0-8243 GCF_042648325.1 Paracoccus simplex
CGCGTGTTGGCCGGAACCGGGATCACGCCGAAAGTCCCCGGATCAGCCGCGCCAGCGCCTCCAACCAGTCCGGCACGATCATTTCGATACCATCGGGCCGACCGCTACGGTCGGTGCGCTCCTGCCACTCGTTGATCCACGAGAAGCGATGCCGACGGCCTTCGACCGGCTGGCGGATCGAGGTGGAAATCGTGGTCGATTGCAGCCGGTCGAGCGCCGCCTTCAGGCGCTGATAATCGCGCAAGCCGGTGCCGCGCCCGACATAGGTGAGGATCTCATAGGGCGTGGCGGCCATCAGCCGAGAGGTGCGAAGGCCACTGTCGCGGGCTTCGACGATCTGACTGGCCGCCCAGATCAGGATATCGGCGTCCCAGATCGTGGCCATGCCGTGATCGGGAACAGCCTCGACCCGGATGGAGACATTGCCGGCTGCGAAGTCGATCGGCGCGATGCGCTTCGACTTGGCGAGGGAGAAGAAGGGATAGGCCATGAGATCCTGTGCGTCTCGTGGCGCGAAATCGCCGGGGAGCGCCCTGAACAGATCCAGTTGCCCACGCTCGGAAAGGGATCGACGTCGCACCGTCATGAAGGAAACCGCGAGAGATCAGCGGGCGTAACGACCGGCCTGCGGGCCGGACGGAAACGCATGACGCTTGGCGGGCAGCACGGAGCCGCGCGGATCGGAGGTCGAGGTCACCGCGCCGCGTTCGGTCCAGGCTTCGAGATCGTCGATGGCATAGACGACGCGGCCGCCGAGCTTGCGATAGGCTGGCCCGGTTCCATAGGTGCGGTGTTTTTCGAGCGTCCGGGCCGAGAGGCTCAGAAAGGTCGCGGCCTCCTTGGTCCGTAGAAAACGCGGCGGCAGGACGACGGGTTCATGTGGCATGATCGGGCCTCCGTGGTGTTGCAAACGGCCACTGCGGATCAGCGGCGGGCAATGACCACGGTGGCGAAGGAAGACCGGCGAGGTGCAGGGCGAAGTTGGGGGGTATCGAAATCGCCCACCATCAGGGGCGAAAGATACCCCCTCCGTATCCGCGACGAGAGCAGCACGGAACTATTCTGAGGGCGATAGCTCGATTTATTCTCCCCCTCACGAACGCCACCGGCATCGAAGTATTCGGGCCGGCGATCCCGAAAAGCCGAAAAGCACACAATTTCAGCTTGCTGTAAGAAATTCACCAACCGGCACAGTCATCAGGTCAGGAGAATATCGGCCCCGAGAGACCGATTTCGGGCATCTTGGAACTGGGGGCAGTGCTCAGCCGCTCCCGCATAACCCTCGAAAACAACGGGAAAATCCGGCCGCGGCCGGATCGGGAGACACCTTTCGCGAGGGCAAGTGGCGGAGGGGATGGGCCTAACATCCAACCTTCTCCACTTTCAAGTTGCTGATACTATTATATGTTTTGATGAAGCCGTCTCCTTCAGCTGGTGCTTCGGCATCACGAGTTTGGCACATTCGATGCCGTTAGGGGATATTGACATCCACCCGAGGAATGCGTGCGGCACTGCTGTTTATGAGGATGGGGCGAGTAGTCTGCCTTTCTTCACGGAGAAATTGATCTGCTGCAAGGTTGCGTGCGTAGAGCAAGTCAAAGGCTGATATGACAGAAGGCCACCGCCTATCTGCGGCGGTTGGACGGAAACTGGGACGAGGACTTCTCATGCTTCAAGCTACCTTCCTCTATGCTGCAACCGCCGGGGTGTTCCTCGCTCTGGATGTGCTGGGGATCCGGTTTCTGATCCGGCCGGTATTTGAGCGCAATGTCGGCCACCTTCTTGCCGAGCCGTTGCGGCTTGGTCCGGCTGCGCTGTTCTATCTGGGATATGTCGCCGGGCTTGTGTGGCTGGTTTCCTGGCCGGCGCTGAAAGCGAATGATCCCGTTCACGCGCTGATCGGAGGCCTGATCATTGGGCTGATGTGTTATGGCACCTATGAGATGACAAATTACGCCACGCTTGCCGACTGGTCGTGGGAGCAGGTCATTATCGACGGGTTGTGGGGCACGTTCCTGACCGGGTTTTCAGCCTGGGCCGGCGTGGTTCTGCTGTCGGGGCGATTCAACTGAACGATCAGCGCAAGCGCCGTATCAGTCGCAGCGACAGCGCATAAGGCAGGGCCCGTATCAGCTTCATCGCAAGGGTGAAGCGGCGTGGGAAATGGATCTCAAATCCCCGCCGTTGCATCCCGCGCAGCACGGACTCTGCCGCCTGTTCGGGGGTGATGATTGCAGGCATGGCGAAGGTGTTTCGGGCGGTCAGTCTGGTCTGGACGAAGCCTGGACAGACCAGCCGCACGTCCACACGCGGGGCCAGTTCGATCGCAAGCGTTTCGGCAAGGTTGTTGACCGCCGCCTTGGTTGCCGAATATGGCTGCCCCCCCGGCAGGCCGATGTAACCGGCAACCGAGCCGAACAGCACCAGCTGACCGCCATCGCGCAGCAGCGGCGGGCAAAGGCGGGCGACCTCAAGCATGCCCAGTATGTTCACGCGCACCATCGCCTCGGCCCGCATGGGATCGATATCCGCCACGCGACCGGGATCATAAAGCGCGGCGGTGCAGATGATCGCGTCCAGCGGTGCCTCAAGCGTAAGCTGTGCCACCACTGCCCCCAGCGTTTCAGGCTGGGCCAGATCCAGCGGCCTGGCCTGCGCGCCGCCGCACTCCGCCGCCAGCGCCTCCAGCGCGTCGCCATCGCGGGCGGACAAGATCAGTTGCGCCCCTTGCCCGGCCAACGCACGGGCAAGGGCTGCGCCAATCCCGGCGCTGGCGCCAATGATCCAGATGCGGCGGCTCGCATAGTTCATCTTCAGATCCGGAAGATCGGCTGCAACAGCCGCGGGATCAGCGCGTGAAAGCGCAAGGGCGCATCGGTGGCCGCCAGGCAGATGCATGGCTCGTCCCGGCCGGCAACGGGTTGGTGGTGGATGTCGGCATGCGCCACTTCGACGTCGCCGCGATGAAAGTTGCCTTCGCTGTCGGAAAAGCTGCCTTGAAGAACAAGTGTCAGTTCGTGCCCCCGATGCCCGTGTTCGGGGACTGCCTTTCCCGGCGGAATGTACAACAGGCGCAATGAGCCTTCGCGATCGGCGGTCAGGATCTGCTGGCGGATGCCGCCGCCCAGCATGCGCCAGCGCGGCGGCCTTCCGCCCAATTCGTGCATCACGGCAGACGGAAACGGCCCAGATGCGCGCAGAGGCGGCGGCGGGGGCGGTGCGTCTAGTGCAGTCATCATCCGGTCACGCGCGTCGGGTCGCAGGGTTGCGCCTTCTGCATGCTGCAAAAGCGCACCGCCGATCATGTCGCCCGCCTCCTGGCCGGCACGGCATTGATCGCAAAGCGACAGGTGCGCGGCCACGACCACACCAAAGGCATGTGGCAAGGTGCCTGCGCGATACGCGTCAAGCATGTCGTCGGGAATATGGTGGTGGATGCTGATCATGGTGCGATTGTCCTCAGCTCATGCCTGAGACGTTCAAGGCCAAGGCGGATGCGGGACTTGATGGTGCCAAGCGGCAAGCCCGTCATTTCGCTGATGCGGCTGTGTGGGATGTCGTCGAAATAGGCAGCACGCAGCGCCTCGGCCTGTTCCGGTGCGAGGCGCGCAAGTGCGTCTGCCAGGTGGCGCGCTTCCTGCTGCAGCGCAATGATCTGGGCGGCGTCGGGTTCCAGGCTCTCTATCTCGGGCATCTCGTCGGGCTGGGCCAGCGGACGGCGGCGGGCCATGTCGATGCGCCGGTTCCGGGCAATGCCATAGATCCAGCCGGCTGCGTCCGCGCGGTGGGGGTCGAACTGTCCGGCTTTGTGCCAGACCGCCAGCATCACATCCTGCACCACGTCCTCCGCAGTGCCGTCGCGCAACCCGCCGCGGAGCATCATCGCCTTAAGCCGTGGCGCGAAATGGTCAAAAAGCCGCCCGAACGCCGCGCGGTCGCGGCTGTCGCGGACGGCGATCAGATCGCGACTCAACTCGGAAAGATCGTCCATCGGTTGCTGATCTCCCCCCCCCCTGAAACCCAGAGCACCTTCATCGACCAACGGCAGGACCGTGGGTCTTAGCATTTCATAGGACCTTGGCCCGACAGGCGCAAATGCGGCGTTCATGCGGCACTTACGGGGGACAGTGCGTTTCAGATCATTTTGACAGAAACTTTTTCGCTGATTGATCCGAAGCCGATCTGCGCGCGTAAGGATGGCAAAGAACCAGTGGAGGCCAGATGCCTTTTGACTTGACCAGAGGCTCTCCGCAGCGGATCGCTATCATCGGCGGCGGCATTTCAGGCTTGGCTAGTGCTTGGCTGCTGTCACGCCACCATCAGGTGACGCTGTTTGAGGAAGCGCCCAGGCTTGGCGGCCACGCGCGGACGGTTCTTGCCGGCAAGCGGAGCGATCAGCCGGTGGATACCGGCTTCATCGTGTTCAATCATGTGAATTACCCGCATCTGACGGCGATGTTCCGCGACCTCGATGTGCCCATCGTCAAAAGCGACATGAGCTTCGGTGTCTCGTTGAATGGCGGGCGGGTGGAATATGCGCTGCGGTCCGGCGACGCGCTGTTCGGCCAGCGCCGCAATATTGTGGACCCGCGCTTTCACCTGATGCTCCGCGACATCCTGCGCTTCAACGCTGGGGCCGAGTCCGAGGTTGCGGCAACTCCCGACCTGACCATCGGCGCGCTGATCGACCGGATGCGTCTGGGCTCCCGCTTCCGCGCTCATTACCTCTACCCCTTTTGCGGGGCGATCTGGTCCACGCCCGATCACGACATCGGCAAATTCCCGGCCCGTGTGCTTGTGCGGTTCATGCGCAACCACGGGCTCTTGGCGCGTGGCCAGCATCATCAGTGGTGGACGGTGGACGGAGGCTCGATCCGCTATATCGAGCGGCTGACGGCGGCGCTGGTGCGGGCCGGGCTTGATTTACGCACTGGAACCGCTGTGCGGGCGGTCACGCGAACGGGCGGGATTGTCACCCTGAGCGCGGAGGGAGCGCAAGCTGAGGTATTCGACCACGTCATCCTTGCCGCCCATGCCGACCAGGCGCTCGCGATGCTCACAGATGCTGACGGCACCGAACGCGCGGCCCTTTCGTCGATCCGATTCCAGCCCAATCACGCCGTTCTGCACGCCGACCCATCCGTTATGCCGCACCGCCGCCGCTGCTGGAGTTCGTGGGTCAGCCGTGGCGATACAGGGCTTGCGTCTGTGGGCGTGACATACTGGATGAACAGGCTTCAGAACATCCCCGACGACGATCCGCTGTTTGTCACGCTGAATCAGCGTGACGGCATCGACCCGCGACTGATCTACGATCAGGTGACGTTCCGCCATCCGGTCTTTGACCTGGCGGCGCTGGACGCGCAGGCGCGGATTGCAGAGATGCAGGGTAATCGCAACACTTGGTTTGCCGGCGCTTGGCTGCGCAACGGCTTTCACGAAGACGGCTTTGCCAGCGCCATGCGCATCGCGCGTCGTTTACTGCCTGCGTCGGTGCTGCCATGACTCTCGCGGCGCGTCTTCAGGCAGGCGAAGTGCTGGCAATGCCGGCGCTGGTGACACATGCCCGGCGCGGCGACTTGCGTCACAGCTTCCGCACCCATGCCGATCATGTGTTGCTGGCGCCCGAGCATGTCCAGCCGCCCCGGTTGATGAGGCATAACCGATTAGGGTTGATTTCGTTTCACGATAGTGACCATGGCGGGCTGCGCGGCTCGGGCACCGGCGCCCCCTGGGCCTTGGCACAGCTTGCCGCTGCCGGGCTTGCGCCGCGCCGGGGTATGGTGCTGGCGCTGCTGACGCAGCCGCGGTTTCTGGGCTACTGGTTCAACCCAGTCAGCTTCTGGATGCTGATCGAAAATGATGCGCTGATCGCGGTGATTGCAGAGGTCAACAACACATTCGGCCAGCGCCACAGCTACCTGCTGGCCCAGCCCGACTTTGCGCCGATCAACGCCGAATCGGTATTGACGGCGCGCAAGGTCTTTCACGTCTCGCCCTTTCAGGATGTGGCGGGGAAATACCAGTTCCGGTTCGCCCTGCATCCTGACCGCATCGCCATCCGCATCGACCAAATGGATGGCACGAGTGGCATCAACACCGCCATGACCGGGCCGCTGACGCCGCTGACCAACCGCGCAGTGCTTGCGACGGTTTTTAGTCGGCCTGGCGGCGCGTTGCGCGTGATTGCACAAATCTATTGGCACGCGCTGCGGCTGAAGCTGAAAGGTGCCGCCTATCGCCGCCGCCCAGAGCCTCCGGACCAGGAAATCACCCGATGAGCCTTGAGACACACTCCCTGAAAACCCGCTTTCTTTCGGCCCTCGAAGAGATCGGCGACGGCATCGTGACCCTGACCACGCCCGAGGGCACGCGCCACCGATTTGGCACCGCCGGCCCCGAGGCCGACTTGCAGATCCGCAACTGGCGGCTGCTGCCGCGTCTGGCGCTGCGCGGAGATGTGGGGCTCGGCGAAGGTTGGATCGCAGGCGACTGGCACAGCGAGACACTGGAGGACACCCTGTCGCTGGCCCTGCGCAACCTTGGCCTTCGGACTGCGTGGGGAGAGCCGGGGCGGTTTCAGGCCATGCGGATGCGGCTGGTTGACAAGCTGATGCGGCCAAACAGCCTTCGCGGCTCGTCGCGCAACATTCGCGCCCATTACGATGTCGGCAACGAGTTCTATCAGCTCTGGCTCGACCCCGGCATGACCTATTCCTCTGCGCTGTTTGGCGAAGGCGATGATCTGCACCGCGCGCAAGCGCGCAAGAACCGGCGGATTCTGTCCCAACTGGCACCGGGCGAAAGCCTGCTGGAAATCGGCTGCGGCTGGGGCGGGTTCGCCGAAGCTGCGGCTGAGCGGGGTCACAACGTGACCGCGATCACGCTTTCTCCTTCGCAAAAGGGCTATGCCGACGCCCGGCTGGATGGCCGTGCCGAGGTGCGGCTTCAGGACTACCGTCAGGTGACGGGCTACTTTGACAACATCGTGTCGATCGAGATGATCGAGGCGGTGGGCGAACGCTATTGGCCAACGTATTTCTCCACCCTCAAGACGCGACTGGCGCCGGGTGGACGGGCAGTCTTGCAGGCGATCACTGTCCCGGATGCCGAGTTTTCCGTCTATCGCCGCCGCTCCGACTTCATCCGTCAGCATGTGTTTCCCGGCGGCATGCTGCCCTGTTCCGCCATTATCGCCCATGAGGCGGCAAAAGTCGGGCTGCGCGTGCGTGACAGCCACGCTTTTGGCCAGGACTATGCCCGCACATGCCGAATCTGGTGCGAGACGATGATGCAGCAGCGCCCCCGTATCCAGCGGCTGGGTTATGATGACACCTTCCTTCGCGGATGGCAGTTCTATTTGGAGGGCTGCGCCGCTGCCTTCGCCACCGCGCGCTGCGATGTGGTGCAGGTGACGCTTGGTCACGCGGATGAGGCGGCTTGAATGACGGCGCCGGGCATTCTTTGGCTGACCCGCGATTTCAGGCTGCGCGATAACCCCGCGCTTCTGGCGGCGATTGCCGACGGCCCGCTGCTGACGGTGTTTTTCATCGACCGGCTGACCATGGCGCAGGGCGCGGCCAGCCGCTGGCGGCTTGAGCGCGCACTCCGCATCTTTGATGCGGCACTTCGGGTCCGCACCGGCGGAAAGGGCATCGTCGTGCTGCGCGGCGAGGCGCATGAAATCCTGCCGGCGCTGATGAAGCGGCTGAGCGTGCGTCAGCTGCACCAGTCGGACTGGTCCACGGTGGAAATGCAGGCGCTGCAAGACCGTATGCGCGCGGCGCTGCGGCCCCTGGGTGCCGGGCTGATCCTGCATCCGGGGCATCTTCTCGTCCATCCCGGCGCGGTCCGCAGCGGAAATGGCGGGGCTTACCGCGTCTATTCCCCCTTTGCGCGGGCGGTACGGCAGCGCGGCCCCGACCGGCCCGCCGCCGATGCCCCGCCGGGCATTGAACCCTGCACGGAACCGCTCGGCGGGCTTGACCTGAGCACCCTCGATCTGGCGCCGGACCTGCACCGCGGCCGCGCCGCGCTGGAGCGATTTGCCGCGCCTGCGGGCGAAGAGGCCGCGCTTGCCGGGCTGGATGATTTTCTCGACCGCGCCTGCGCTTATCCCCGCGAGCGGGATCGCCCCGATCTCGACGCGACCTCGCGCCTGTCCGATCATCTGGCGGTAGGCGAGATCAGCCCTCGAACGATCTGGGCAAGGGCCATGCTCAGGGCGGAGATATCGCCAGAAC
>NZ_JBHRXE010000062.1:0-35289 GCF_042648325.1 Paracoccus simplex
TAAGGCAATGCCTTACGACCATTTGCTCAATCAGAGCAGACGGCCTTCACCGCAGGCGTACTCCCTATCGCTGGTCGACCCGCGCGATCCTGCTCGACAAGACCGACGCGACCAAGCTGCTGACCAAAATCCGCCGGCAATGGTTCGCCAAGCGCAAGTCGATCGCCGCGATCTTGAAAGAGGTGATGACCAACGAGGCGTCGGCGCTGGTCGATACCGATGCCGCCAACAAGGCGGCCGATGCCGATCTCGCCTTGCAGGAACTCGGCCAGGACATTGCCGGCATGGCCTATGTCACCGCGACGATCGCGGTGTGGGATGCCGATCCCCGTCTCGCCGATGAGAAACTGCGCCTCGTCGAGAAGGTCATCCAGGGCCGCGACTTCACGGCCATGATCGAAACCGTCAATGCCGTCGATGCCTGGCTCAGCTCATTACCCGGACATGCCTACGCAAATGTCCGCCAGCCGCCCATCTCGACGCTCAATCTCGCCCACATGATCCCCCTCTCTGCCGTGTGGGCGGGGCCAGAACGGGCCGAGCATTTCGGTGCGCCCCCCTTGCTTTACGGCAAGACCGAAGGCTCGACCCCGTTCCGGTTGTCTTTGCATGTCGGCGATGTCGGCCACACCCTCGTCGTCGGCCCGACCGGCGCGGGCAAGTCCGTGTTGCTAGCGCTCATGGCCTTGCAGTTCCGGCGCTACGAGAATTCGCAGGTCTTTCGGCGGGCGAGAGCGAGCGGCCTTTCGGAACGAACGTCGCGATCGAGGCAGGCCCGACCTCTTCGGCAGGGTTTGGCACCTTCTCGCCGTGCAGCTTCGCGAAGGCGAACACCAGCTTCACGATGTCACGCACATGGACGGCCGTGGCAGGTGCTCCCCGCTTCTTCACCTTGTCGCACATCGCGCGGAGATCTTCGGGCGTGATTTCCGTCAGCAGCCGATTGCCGAACGTCGGCAGGATGTCCCGCTCGTAGATCGAGCGGCGTATCGCGCGGGTGCTTTCGGCCATCTGGTGCTCTTGCAGCCAGCGTTCGCCGAACTCGCCGAAGCTCTTTGCTTCCTTGATGCGGCGCTTCTCGCGCTGCTTCTCCTGGGCGGGCGATCGCCCTTCCTGAATTGAGCGCTGCGCGTCGATCAGCTTCTCCCGCGCACGGGCCAGAGAGAGGCCCGCCGGCCCGTATCGGCCGAGGGTTAAGGTCTCGCGTCGACCGTGCATACGGTAGTCATAGCGGAACACGACGGCGCCCGACGGGTTCACGACGACATACATACCGTCACGGTCAGTGACCTTGTATAATTTGTCCTTTGGTTTCAGTGCCTTGATTGCCGCATCGGTAAGCATCGGACCCTCCTAGATTGTTCAAAAAACGCCAGAGAGCCCCTAAAAATACCGTCAGGCCAAAATCGACCAAGCCAAACGGCAAATTTTCCTTTATTCTCAATGGAATAATGTAAAAAAATACCGTCACAAGCTCTCTAAGCCATGACGGTATATGCAAATCTGCGATGTCACAAGACGCTCCATACCGTCAACTCCGCCGTCGATCGCGAGGCTTGCCCAGCGATTGACGGCGAAAGACGGCGGAGAGAAAATTGTTGATTTTCAGTGCCTTACGGAGGGAGATCGGCGGTTATCGGCGGCGTTTGGGTGGGCGCGGATTATTCCCACTCGATCGTGCCGGGCGGCTTCGAGGTGATGTCATAGGTGCAGCGGTTGATGCCCTTAACCTCGTTGATGATCCGGGTCGCGGTCTCGCCCAGGAATTCGTGGCTGAACGGATAGTAATCCGCCGTCATCCCGTCGACCGAGGTGACGGCCCGCAGCGCGCAGGCATAGTCATAGGTACGCCCGTCGCCCATCACGCCGACGGTGCGCACCGGCAGGATGGCCACGAAGGCCTGCCAGATCTCGTCGTAAAGCCCGTGCTTGCGGATCTGGTCGATAAAGACCGCATCGGCCTTGCGCAGGATCTCGAGCTTGTCGCGGGTGATCTCGCCCGGGCAGCGGATGGCGAGGCCCGGGCCGGGGAAGGGATGACGGCCGATGAACTTCTCCGGCAGGCCCAGTTCGCGGCCCAAGGCGCGCACCTCGTCCTTGAAGAGCTCGCGCAGGGGCTCGACGAGCTTCAGCCCCATCTTCTCGGGCAGGCCGCCGACATTGTGATGGCTCTTGATGGTGACCGAGGGGCCGCCCGAAAAGCTGACCGATTCGATCACGTCCGGGTAAAGCGTGCCCTGGGCCAGGAATTCCGCACCCTCGATCCCGCTCGCATATTTCTGGAACACATCGATGAACAGCTTGCCGATGGTCTTGCGCTTGACCTCGGGGTCACCGACACCCTCCAGCGCCGACAGGAACAGCTCGCTTTCGTCGGCATGGATCAGCGGGATGTTGTAACTGTCGCGGAACATGGTCACGACTTCCTCGGCCTCGTTCAGCCGCAGAAGCCCGTGATCGACGAAGACGCAGGTCAGCTGGTCGCCGATCGCCTCGTGGATCAGCACCGCCGCGACCGAGCTGTCGACACCGCCGGACAGGCCGCAGATCACGCGCTTGTCGCCCACCTGCTCGCGGATCTTGCGGATCGCCTCCTGACGATAGGAGGCCATGGTCCAATCGCCGGCGAAACCTGCCATACGGACGAAATTCTCCAGCATCCGGCGGCCGTTCGGGGTGTGATGCACCTCGGGATGGAACTGCACGGCGAAAAACTTGCGGGCCTCGTCGGCGATCATGGCGTAAGGGGCGTTGGGCGAGGTACCGATGACCTCGAAACCGGGCGCGAGTTGCGTCACCCGGTCGCCATGGCTCATCCAGACCTCCTCGCGGCCGGTGTCGAACAGGCCGGCGAAGATGCCGTCGCCCTTGTGGCCCTCGGCCGGCGCGATGAAGGCGCGGCCATATTCGGCGTGATGGCCCGATTCGACGCGGCCGCCCAGTTGCTCCATCATCACCTGCTGGCCGTAGCAGATGCCGAAGACCGGCACCCGCAGCTCGAACAGGCTCTGCGGCGCGCGCGGCGAATCCGCCTCGGTGACCGAGGCGGGTCCGCCCGACAGGATCACGGCCTGCGGCGCGAAGTCTTTCAGGAAGGCGTCGTCGACCGCGTTGAACGGGTGGATTTCGCAATAGACGTTCAACTCGCGCAGGCGCCGCGCAATCAGCTGCGTGACCTGGGAGCCGAAATCGATGATGAGAAGGCGCTGATGCTGGGTCATGGCAAGGCTTTAGGCTGCGGCATGGCGCTGCGCAAGGGGCAGGCGGGGCGAGGATGGCGCGGTCGCATGGGTATTTGGACAACGAAGAAGATGCGGACCCCGGCAGAGCTGAAGCGAGGAAGGCGAGGGGAGGCTCCTCGCGGCTTCTTCGTTGCCCAAATACCCACCCGGCGGTGCCGCCAGGCGGGTCAGCGCCAGAGAATGCCCAAGGCTTCGGCCGGGTCCGGTTCCGACCAGATCTCCGCCCCCAGCGCGATGAAATCGGTGATCGGTGCCAGCTGCCCGATCAGCGCCGGGGTCAGGGCGCCCTCGGCGACCACCGGGATCTCGATCACCTCGGACCACCACTGGAACAGCTCCAGGGGGGCCGTCTCGCCCTGGCCGAGCGCGGAGGCGCCGCAGGGTCCGAAGCCGACGTAATCTGCGCCGGCCTCGGCCGCGTTCATGCCGTCATGGCGCGAGGTGCCGCAGAAGGCGCCGACGATGGCGTCCTGGCCCAGTTCCTTGCGGGCATGGCGCACGCCCCGGGCGCCGTTGCTCAGATGCACCCCGTCCAGCCCGTGGCGCTGCGCCAGCTGCACATGGTCCTCGATCACCACCGCCACATCGCGGGCATGGGCGATCTCGCGCGCGAGATCGGCGATGCGGCCCAACTCCTCCTCGGTGCCGGCGCCGGGGATACGCAGGCAGGCGATGGGAAAGCGGTCCATGACCTCGGCCAGCATCGGCCCCAGTGTCGAGGCGGCCGCGCCGACCGGGGTGATCAGGTAGAGTTGCGGCGTATTGGGCTGGTCTGTCATGGCGCTGTCATTCCTCGTGTTCCGTCTGCAGATAGCGCAGCGCCGCGCGCCTTGCCAGTAGGTCTGCGGAAGGTTATGGCCGCGCGCATGGAACCCGCGATCATTCTTGTCCGCCCGCAGATGGGCGAAAACATCGGCGCAGCCGCGCGCGCCATGCTGAACTTCGGCCTGTCCGACATGCGGCTGGTGGCGCCCCGCGACGGCTGGCCCAATCCCCGGGCCGTGGCCATGGCCTCGGGCGCGGCCGGTCGGGTTCTGGATCGGGCGCAGGTTTTCGCGACCCTGGCCGAGGCGATGGCGGATGTCGATCACGCCTATGCCACCACCGCACGGGGGCGTGAGCTGACCAAGCCGGTCCTGACCCCGGCGACGGCCATGGCCGATGCGCGCGAGCGGGTGGCGCAGGGCGGCCGGGTCGCGGTGATCTTCGGCCCCGAGCGCGCGGGCCTGGAAAACGACGATGTGGCGCGCGCCAACGCCATCATCACGGTGCCGGTCAATCCCGACTTCCCCTCGCTGAACCTGGCGCAGGCGGTGCTGCTGACCGGCTATGAATGGGCGCGGGACAACCTGCCGGCCCAGCCTGCCCCGCAGGGCCGCCGTCCCGATGGCGAGGCGCCCGCGACGCGGCTCGAGATCGAGCGTCTCGCCGATCACTGGGAGGAGCGGCTGGCCGAGGCGGGCTTCTTCTTTCCGCCCGAGAAGGCGCCGGCGATGCAGCTCACGCTGCGCAACCTGTGGTCGCGGCTGCCGCTGACCCGCGCCGACACGCGCATCTTCCACGGCATGTTGCGGCAATTGATCCGCCGCGGTTGATTGATTTCCGGGCGCGCGCGGGCCAAGGTCGCGCCCGATCGAGAAGGAAGCTGACATGGCAAGACGTCCCGTCTTTCAGGAAGTCACCGAGACGCCGCCGCAGGGCACCCCGCCTGCCGGCGGCATGATCGACGCCGGCAACAAGGGCGCGCGCGGTGCGATCCGTCTTTGGTTGATCCTGCTGTTTGTCATGGTCGCGGCGATGATCGCGCTTGGCGGTGCGACCCGGCTGACCGGATCGGGCCTGTCGATCACCGAATGGAAGCCGGTGACCGGGACGATCCCGCCGCTGGACCAGGCCGCCTGGCAGGCCGAGTTCGACAAGTACCGGCAGATCCCGCAGTTCCAGCTGGTCAATTCCGACATGGACCTGGCGAACTTCAAGCGCATCTACTGGTGGGAATGGTCGCACCGGCTGCTTGGGCGGCTGATCGGCGCGGTCTGGGCGCTGGGTTTTCTGTTTTTCCTGGCAACCAAGCGCATCCCCGCGGGCTGGACGCCGCGGCTGCTGGCGCTGGGGGTGCTCGGCGGCGCCCAGGGCGCCATCGGCTGGTGGATGGTGCATTCGGGACTGTCGGGCGAGATGGTGCGGGTGGCCTCCTATCGGCTGGCCACGCATCTGGGGCTGGCCTTCGCCATCCTGGGCCTGATCGCCTGGTATGCCTCGGCGCTGTCGCGCTCGGAGGCGGCGCTGCTGCGTGCCCGGCGGGCGGGTGAGGCGAAGCTTTTCTCGATGACCACCGGGCTGATGCATCTGGCCTTACTGCAGATCCTGCTGGGTGCGCTGGTCGCGGGGATCGACGCCGGCCGCATGTATACCGGCTGGCCGACCATGGGCGGCGAATGGATTCCCGCGGCGATCTGGGACGCGGCGCTGGGTTGGCGCAATTTCTTCGAAAACCCGGCGCTGGTGCAGTTCATCCACCGCATGACCGGCTATCTGCTGGCGATGTTCGCCGTGGTGGTGTTCCTGCGCGCCCGGCGCTCGCCGCATCCGGTGACGCGTGGCGCCTATGTCGCGATGCTGGTCGCCCTGGCCGTGCAGGTGCTTCTGGGCATCATGAACGTGCTGCACGCCTCGCCGCTGCCTTTGGCACTGGCGCATCAGATCGGTGCCGTGGCACTGTTCACGCTGATCCTGCGCGCGCGCCACCATGCGCGCTATCCTTATGAAACCTCGGTCCGGGGGACTGTCCGATGAGCGCCTTCGACGAACTTCTTGCCTTCCAGCGCCAGACCGAGGCGCTGTCTTCGGTCGCCGAACGTCTCGGCTGGGATCAGGAAACCGTGATGCCGCGCGGCGCGACCGAGCAGCGCGCCGAGGAAATGGCGGCGATGGAAGCGGTGCTGCACGAGCGGCGCACCGATCCGCGGCTGGGCGAATGGCTGGACCGGGCCGAGCCCGAGGATGCCGAGGATGCCCGCATCATCGAGTTGATCGCGCGCGATCATCGCCGCGCCTCGCGCATCCCGGCCCGGCTGGCCACGGAACTGGCGCGGCAGACCTCGCTGGCGCAGGGCATCTGGGCCGAGGCCCGGGCCAAGGACGCGCCCGGGGATTTCCTGCCGGTGCTGAACGACATCCTGATGCTCAAGCGCGAGGAAGCCTCGGCGCTGGCCGATGGCGGCGATCTCTATGACGCGCTGCTGGACGATTACGAGCCCGGCACCACCCAGGCCGAGATCGCGGCGCTGTTCGACGCCATGCGGCCGCGACTGGTGGCCCTGCGCGAGGACGTGCTGGGCGCCGCATTCCAGCCGCAGCCGCTGACCGGGCATTTCCCGCAGGAGACGCAGCTGCGCCTGGCGCGGACCTGCGCCACGGCCTTCGGCTATGACTGGACGCGCGGCCGCATGGACATTGCCGTGCACCCGTTCAGCTCGGGGCGTTGGCAGGACAGCCGCATCACCACCCGCGTGGTCGAGACCGATCCGTTCAACTGCCTGTATTCGACCATCCACGAGGTCGGTCATTCCAGCTATGAGCAGGGTATCGACAGCGATTATGCCTTCACGCCGTTGGGCCGCGGCGTTTCGATGGGCGCGCATGAAAGCCAGAGCCGCATCTACGAGAACCAGCTCGGCCGCGGCCGAGCCTTTACCGGCTGGCTCTACCAGCGCATGTCGGATGCCTTCGGCGGGCTGTCGGTCCCCGATGCCGATGCCTTCTACGCCACCGCGAACCGCGTGACCCCGGGCTTCATCCGCACCGAGGCCGACGAGGTGCAATACAACCTGCACATTATGCTGCGCTTCGATCTGGAGCGCGACCTGATCGCTGGAAGGCTGGATGTCGAGGATCTGGTCGAGGCCTGGAACGCGCGTTTCCTGCGCGATTTCGGGGTGGCGGTGGACCGTCCGGCCAATGGCGTCCTGCAGGACGTGCATTGGGCGGTGGGACTGTTCGGCTATTTCCCCACCTATGCGTTGGGCAATGTCTATGCCGGTTGCCTGCATGCCGCCTTGCGCGCCGCGGTCCCGGATCTGGACGAGGCGCTGGCGCGGGGCGAGGCCGACCCGGCGGTGGAATGGCTGCGCGAGAACATGCAGCGCCATGGCGGGCTCTACGCGCCGCGCGCGCTGATCGAGCGCGCCACCGGCACCGATGTCAGCGAGAAGCCGCTGCTCGACTACCTGGAAGAGAAATTCTCGGCCATCTACCGGCTTTGATGCCGGGCATGGGCATTGGGGCAACGAAGAAGCCGGGACTGTTTCTGGACTTCTTCGTTGTCTAAATACCCATCTGCCTTGGCCGCAATCGCAGGCGGATGCCGTTCTTGCCCCGCAGGGTCAGCCGCATGATCGGCACGGGGCGTTCGGCGCCGGGGGCCAGACGATAGGCGCGGACCAGGGCCGACAGGATGAGCGGTCCTTCGATCATGGCGAAGCCGGCGCCGGGGCAGGCGCGCGGACCGGCCGAAAAGGGGATGAAGGCGTCGCGCTGGCAGGCCTTGCCGTTCCCGGTCTCCCAGCGCGCCGGGTCGAATGCGTCGGGATTCTCCCACAGCCGCTCGTGACGGTGCAGGTGCCAGGGCGACAGAACCAGCTGCGCGCCCCGGGGGGCCTTGCGGCCACGCAGGGACTCGGCCCGGCGGCATTGTCGCACGGTCATGGCGACGGGCGGATAAAGCCGCAGCGCCTCGCGGAACACGGCGCGGGCCAGCGGCAGGGTGCGGATCGCGGCGAAATCCGGGGCGAGGTTCCGGTGTGCCTCCTCGGCCAGCCGGTCCTGCCATTCCGGGCTTTCCGCCAGCAGGTAGAGCGCCCAGGCCAGGGCCGAGGCGCCGGTCTCGTGTCCGGCCAGGAAGAAGGTCGCGACCTCGTCGATCATCTCGGTTTCGCTGAACCGCCGGCCGGTTTGCGGATCCGGGGTGGTCATGATCTTGGTGGCGAGGTCGGGCGGTGCGGTGCCGGCCTGGATCTCGGCGGCGCGGGTCGCGACCAACTGGCGGATCAGGCCGCGGATGCGCCGCGCCGTTTCGCGCACCTGGCGGGTGTGCAGCCGCGCCCAGCGGGGCAGCGCCATCAGCCCGCCCAGATTCACCATCGGCTGCGCGTCCTGGTGTTCGCGGAAGGCCTGAAACACCTGGGCGGCGGTCGCGTCCTCGATCGGGATCGAGAACAGGGTGCGAAAGATCACGTCGGCGGCGGCATGGCTGGTCTGCGGCTCGATGTCGATCTCGGCGCCGTCGGCCAGCGGCGCCAGCCGGGCGACGCCGGCCTGCGCCGCGTCCCACATGGCCGGGAAGGCCTCGCGCAGCCGGCCGCCCTCGAAGGCGGGGTCGATGATGCGGCGCTGGTGCAGCCAGGTCTCGCCGTTCGAGATGAAGCTGGAATTGCCGAGCAGCGGTTGCAGCCCCGCCGCCATGCGCGGCGATTTCGGGAAATCCATCGGCCGCTTCTTCAGAATCAGTTCCACCAGCGCCGGGTCGTTGCAGGTGAAGCTGTGGATGAAGGGGCCGCGGAACTCGGCCATCCAGGCGCGATAGAGCCGGTCGGATTGCGCCGACAGGATGTCGCGGCGGAAATCGCGGATGAAGCGCCAGACCGAACCGCGCCCCTGCCGGGCCGGGGGCTTGGGCGGGATCATGTCGCGGTCCAGCGGTTCACGGCGCGCGCGATCCGGCCCGGCGAATGCCCGCGCCCGGCGAAGCGCCGGCCCAGCGTCAAGGGCCCGGCGGTGATGGCGAAGTAATCATAGTCGCCCGGCCGGTCGAAGGCGCAGAGATACTGGAAATGCAGCCGGAACCAGCGCCCGCGCAATTCGCGCCGCTTCGCGGGCGACAGCGTCTGCGTGAAGGCGGCGGAAAGCACCAGCGGATGCCGGCGGCCGGGCGGTTCGGCGCCGGAAACCGCGACCGGATCGCACAGGCCGAATGAGCAGGCATCGCCCGGCGCGGTGACGTCCACCCAGTCCAGTTCGTCGCGCGCCGCCAGATAGCGCAGGTCGGCCCGCAGCCGGTTCGCGCCCGGCAGGAACGACGCCATCGGCACGACATGGCCCAGCGACAGGTAGGAGAGGCGCGGGCCCCCGGCCGGCACCCGGCCCGAGCGGATCAGATCGGCCAGCACCGAGACGCCCAGATAGGCGCCCGAGCTGTGGCCGACCACCAGCACCTCGTCCCAATCGCCCGTCAGCACCTCGGCGATGCGGTCGGCGAACTGTGCCAGCCGCGCCTCGAGCGCCGGGGGATAGGCGCCGAGGTTCCGGGCGGTGAAGGCATAGTCATGCATCAGGTACCAGGCGAAGATCTTGCCGTCGATGCGCCGCCACAGATGCAGCCCGGTCCAGGTCAGTCCCAGCATGACGGGCAGGCCCAGCCACCAGCCGAGTCCGGTCAGCCGCCCCAGCGCCCAGCCGAGAAGCGCCGCGGCCAGCGCCGCGGCCAGCAGTTGCGCCAGAAGCACCACCACCGGGTAAAGCGCCGCGATCACCGGGCCGCGGCGCAGCCGCATCAGCCGGAACAGCGCGCCCGAGCCGATATAGGCCCAGGCGGTGCGGACAAGCTGGCCATAGGTCGCTAGAATGCCCTGGTCCATCGAGCCCTGCACGATGTCGGCCCAGACCAGCACCTCGATCTCGGCCTCGGCGTGCCGGCCGTCGAAATCGCCCGCGACGCCCCAGCCGAAGCCGTTGCGGTCGCGGCGCGGGCCGAAGCTCAGCCCGTAGCCCGAAATGCGCGCCTGCTCGGCGCCCTCGCGCTTGTAAAGCTCGCGGTAACGGCGCGGCGGGATCGGGTCATAGCCGGGAAGGTAGAGGACGCGGCGGCGAAAGGGGCGGGTCATGTCACGGCGGTTGTTTTGCTGCCGCAGCATAACCCATCCGGGCGAGGGGACAAGTCAGGCCACGCGCCAGCGCGCCTCGAGCTTTTCGATGGCGGCGATGCGTGCCGCGGCCGGCGGGTGCGAAAGCAGCCAGGCCGGTGCGCCGGTCCCGGCCGCGCCCGCCAGCCGGTCGAGCTTGCGGAACAGGCTTTTCTGCGGCTCGGTGCCCAGCCCGGCCTTGACCATCAGGGCGCTGGCGAAGGCGTCGGCCTCGAACTCGTCCTGCCGCGACAGCCGGGCGGCGATGGCGCTGGCGGCGATATTGGCAATCCAGACGCCGATCCCGGGCAGGAAGCGGCCGAGCACCCCGGCCAGCACCATGCGCACCACGTTCTGGCCGGCGAAATCCACCATGCGGCGGCGGGTATGGCCATGGGCGACATGGCCCAGCTCATGCGCGATGACCGAAGCCAGCTCGGCCTCGGTCACCTCGCCGCGGTCCAGCCGGTCGAGGAAGCCGCGGGTCAGGAAGATGCGGCCGTCGGGCGCGGCCAGACCGTTGACGGGCGCCACCTCGTAGACATGCGCCCGGATCGGCGGCAGATCCATGGCCCGGCCCAGCCGCTCCAGCATCGGCGTAAGCCGGGGATGGCGCAACGGCGTGGACCTGGCGTTCAGCTCGGCCCGCAGCCGCCATGCGGAAAATAACCACATCGCGGCGGCATAGAGCAGGATCAGCAGGATCGGGGTCAGCTTCAGCATGACCGCAATATGGGGGATGCGGCGGGGTCAGCCAAGAAGGCGCATGGCCTGGGTCAGCCCCTCCAGCGTCAGGGGCTGCATGCGGTCCTCGAAGATCTCGCGGATCATGGCGATGGACCGGGTATGGCCCCAATGCGCGCGCGGCACCGGGTTCAGCCAGACATGATCCGGCCAGGTCTCGCGCAGGCGCTGGAGCCAGATCTCGCCCGATTCGGGGTTCCAGTGTTCGTTGGCGCCGCCGGGCACCGCGATCTCATAGGGCGACATCGAGGCGTCGCCGACGAAGATCGCCTTGTAGTCGCGGCCGAAGCGGTTCAGCACCTCCCAGGTCGGCGTGGTCTCGGTCCAGCGGCGGCGGTTGTCCTTCCACAGCGCCTCATAGACGCAGTTGTGAAAATAGAAATGCTCCAGGTGCTTGAACTCGGCGCGGGCGGCCGAGAACAGCTCGTCCATCAGCCGGGAATGGTCGTCCATGCTGCCGCCGGCATCGAGGAACAGCAGCACCTTGACGGCATTGTGCCGTTCGGGCCGGGTCTGCACATCGATATAGCCGTGCTCGGCGCTGGCGCGGATGGTGCCGGGCAGGTCCAGCTCCTCCAGCGCGCCATGCCGGGCCCATTGCCGCAGCCGCTTCAGCGCCACCTTGATGTTGCGGGTGCCAAGCTCGACCGAATCGTCGAAATCGCGGAACTCGCGCTTGTCCCAGACCTTGGCGGCGCGGCGGTGGCGGCTTTCGGCTTGCCCGATCCGCACGCCCTCGGGGTTGTAGCCATAGGCGCCGAAGGGCGAGGTGCCGGCGGTGCCGATCCACTTGTTGCCGCCCTGATGCCGGCCCTGCTGCTCGGCCAGCCGCTCGCGCAACCGCTTCATCAGCTCCTCGAAACTGCCGGCGCCTTCGACCGCGGCGCGTTCCTCGGGGGTCAGCAGCTTTTCGGCCAGCTTTTCCAGCCAGTCGCGCGGGATCGAGACCTCGTTCACCAGCGCCTCGATGGGGATCTGGTCGAGGCCCGAGAAGGCTTCGGAGAAGGCGCGGTCGAATCGGTCGATATGCGCCTCGTTCTTGACCAGGGTGGCGCGGGCGAGGTGATAGAAGCCCTCGGGCGTCCAGTCCGACAGCCCCGCCTGCAGCCCCGCCAGCAGGTCCAGATATTCCCGCAGGCTGGCCGGCACCCCATGCCTGCGCAGGCTGTCGAGGAAGGGCCGGAACATCAGCCCATCCGGGTCAGGAATATGGTCAGGAACAGGCCCAGCACGGTCAGCGCCAGGGCATGGGCGGCGGCATATTGCAGCTTGTCGGCGCGGTTGCCGCCGGCTTTCGCGGCGCGCATCCAGCCGATCGCTGCGCCAAGAAGGAATGCGGCGATCACGATCATGGCTCGGGCATAGCCCGGCCCCGCGCGGCTGTCGAGGGGCAGGGGCCGGCAAGCCCCGGCTTTCGCGCGCCCCCTTGAAGGCATGGCGGGCGCGGGTTACGTTCGGAGCAACTTGTTATCGGAGGGCGTGACCATGGCGCCCAGGCGTCCTGCGGGTGCGGACGCGTTCCCGAGAAAAACGGTCGAGCCTTTCGTCACCCGCCCGGCCGAGGACGGGCCGCTCTATGCGGCTTTGGATCTTGGCACCAACAGCTGCCGGATGCTGATTGCCCGTCCCGCGGGCAGTCAGTTCCAGGTGGTGGACAGTTTCTCGAAGCCGGTCCAGCTGGGACACGGGCTCGAGGCATCAGGCAGGCTGTCGCGCCCCTCGATGGCGCGGACGGTGCATGCCTTGCAGGTGTGCCGGCGCAAGCTCGAGGCGCACAAGGTCACGCGCATGCGTCTGGTCGCGACCGAGGCCTGCCGGCGGGCGCGGAACAGCCGCGACTTCCTGCGCATGATCCGGCGCGAGACCGGCCTGCCGGTCGAGATCATCGACGCCGAGGAGGAGGCGCGGCTGGCGGTCATCTCCTGCGCGCCGCTGGTCAGCCAGCGCACCGAGCAGCTTCTGGTGGTCGATATCGGCGGCGGCTCGACCGAGCTGGTCTGGATCGACCTGGAGGATGTCGACCCCGCCGAGCGGTCGCGCGCCATCATGCGGCTGGCCGACGGGTTCGGCGATGCCCGGCCGGGCGGCGCGCGGGTGGTCGACTGGATCAGCGTGCCGCTGGGCGTCGCGACGCTGCGCGACCAGTTCGAGGATGTCGAGGACGATCAGGGCCGTTTCGCGCTGATGTCCTGGCATTTCGAGGAAATGCTGTCGGATTTCGCGCCCTATTCGCTGACTCATGATTTCGCCGAGAATTTCCAGGTCATCGGCACCTCGGGCACGGTGACGACGGTGGCGGCCAGCCATCTTGGCCTGCGCCGCTATGATCGGACCAAGGTGGACGGGCTGACCATGACCTCGGGGCAGATCGACCGGGTGATCCGCGACTATCTGTCGCTGGGCCCCGAGGGGCGGCGGGCCGATCCGCGCATCGGCCGCGAGCGCCATGCGCTGATCATGTCGGGCGCCGCGATCCTGCAGACGCTGATGCGGGTCTGGCCGACGACGCGGCTGTCCGTCGCGGATCGCGGCCTGCGCGAGGGGCTGCTTTACGCGCAGATGGTCAAGGACGGGGTCTTGGCCCCGGATGGTATGAACGGGGTGGCATGAGATGAGCGAAGGCAAGAAGCCGGGCGAGGGGCGTAAAAGCTCGGGCCGCGGCCAGCGCGACCTGCGGGTGCGGGTGAAATCGGCCAAGGGTCGCAAGCTGTCGAGCACGCTCTGGCTCGAACGGCAGCTCAACGACCCCTATGTCGCGCGGGCCAAGCGCGAGGGTTATCGCGGCCGCGCCGCCTTCAAGATCCTGGAACTGGACGACAAGTATCGTTTCCTGGTGCCGGGCGCGCGGGTGGTCGATCTGGGCTGCGCCCCCGGCGGCTGGTGCCAGGTGGCGGTCGCGCGCGTCAACGCTCTTGGCGAGAAGTCCGGCAAGAAGGTCGGTCGGGTGCTGGGGGTGGACCTGCAGGAGGTCGATCCCATCGCCGGGGCCGAGATCCATCAGCTCGATTTCCTGTCGGAAGGGGCGGACGCGCAGGTCAAGGCCTGGCTGGGCGGGCGTGCCGACGTGGTGATGTCGGACATGGCGGCGGCCTCGTCGGGGCACAAGGGCACCGATCACCTGCGCATCGTGGCGCTGGTCGAGGCGGCGGCGCAGCTGGCCTTCGACGTGCTGGAGCCGGGCGGCACCTTCGTCGCCAAGGTGCTGGCGGGGGGCGCGGAAAACGAGATGCAGGCCATGCTCAAGCGCAATTTCCGCAAGGTGGCGAATGTGAAGCCGCCGGCCAGCCGTTCGGATTCCTCCGAGAAATTCGTGGTGGCGCAGGGATATCGCGGCCGGGAGGACGAAGCCGACGCAGAGGAGGCGCCGGCCGATCCGGCCTGAGGCGGCCGCGCCGCGCCAAGCGAGTCGTGGTGGCACCGGATGCACGAGAAGGGGGCCGCTGGATAGGGCGCTGCCTTGGGCGCCGGGCCGGGCGTCCGGTCCGAGACTGCGTTGCAGGGCTCGTGTCGCGGCTGCTCCGTACCGGATCGACACGTCGGGCTATCCGTCCTGGAATCCGCCGCGGGGTTGACCGTTCCGGCGGCCGGACAGCGGGCGGTCGCGGGCATCGCCGGGGTGCGGTGAAGGCGCTGAGAACCTTGGCCGGGCAGGCCGGTCGGACCGGCCCCATCCCTTTGCGGTCCCGGCTGTTGCGGTGCGGCTTCTGGTGCGAAAAGCTCTCTGGCGAGCTGGACTTGCAGCCCTTTCCACGTTGCGTGTCGGGAATGCGGAGGTGGTGCGGCGGCTCGGGACAGCGGGCGCGCGGTTCTGGGCGCTCGGCCCAATCAGCCGTGATCGGGGCCGCCGCCGCCGCGGGCATTCCGCATCAGCGCACGATAGGCTTCGGGCGTGCGGCCGGTTGCGGCCTGGAAGGCCCGCATGAAATGACCCAGCCCGGCATAGCCCAGTTCCTCGGCGATCTCGGGGATCGGCCTGGCGCTGTCGCGCAGTGCCTCGGTCGCCGATTGCAGCCGCAGGTCATAAAGCAGGTCCAGCGCGCCGCGCCCCCGGCTCTGACGGCAGGCGCGGTCCAGATGCGCCTGTGTGCAGCCCAGCCGGCGGGCCATTTCTGCCAGGGTCTGGCTGCGCTCGAGTTCCCGCCCGGCGAGGTCCAGGAAGCGCTCGGCCAGCGATCGCGCCCCGGCCATATCGTCCTCGGCTTGCCGGGACGGGCCCGGCCGGTCCTGAAGCCGGGACAGCGCCACCGCGATCAGGCCCAACTGATGGCGCGTCGCCGCGTCGCCGCCGGGATGGCGCGCCGCCCCTTCGGCCAGGGCGAGGATGGCGGGGTCCAGAAGTCCGGCATCCTCGGGCGCCGGAAGGCCGCAGCGGAAACCTCGCGGCAGCGGCTGGTCGCGGAACCAGTCGGGCGGAATCAGCAGTGCCTGGCCCGCGACATCGGCCGGCGGTTTCAGCGAAAAGGCGGTGCCGGCGGGAATGAAGGCGAGGCGCCCGGCGCTGACCAGATGATTGTGGCGCGGGAACTGCACCGTGACCATGCCCGAGCCGGGTCGAATCAGCACGTGGTCGCCGCGGTCGCGCGGCGCGGCCGGCGCGGTCAGGCCGCGCGTGGCGCCGCCCCAATGGAAGCCGGAAAGCGGGATCAGCCGCAGGCCGTCGCCGGGCCGCCCGCGGGGCAGGGCGGCCGGAGCCGGCCGGAACCGCCCGGCCGCACCTGCGACGGTCGGAGCCGGAGCCGGCGGTTTCTGGGCCTGGGCGTTTCCCGGCCGCCGGGAGGATTCCCGCTGCAACCGCGGGTCCTGCTCGGCCGGTTCCATGATCCCCGGCGCGGTGATGCCGGCTGCCCGCAACCGGACCAGCGCGGGATCGGAATCGGTGCTGTCGAAGGCGCGAAAGACATTGTTCATAAGGGCGCGGCTTTCAGCAAATCCATAAACACAACCTAGACTCCCAACGGGAGTTCCCGAAGGGTTTACACAGCTTATGGTTGCCGAAAGTTTAATATGTCACTTTTGTGTGACGGCTTGATGATCGACCTCGATCCAACGCCAGTCGCGCATCCGGTTGCGAAAGAAGCTGCGCTGCGCCTTGGCATATTGCCGGGTGGCGATGATCGCCCGTTCGACGGCGTCGTCGAGGCCGAGCGCGCCTTGCAGATGCGCCACCAGCTCGGGCGCGCCAATCGCCTTGGCCCAGAGCGCATCGGGATTCCAAGACGGCAGCATCGCCCGCACCTCGTCCAGCGCACCCTGGTCCAGCATCAGGCGAAAGCGCCGGGCGATGCGCTCGGCCAGCCAGTCGCGGTCGGATTGCAGCACCAGCAGATGCGCGGTCTCGGGCGCGATCAGCGGCGCCGGCGTCTCGGCCTGCCATGCGGCGATGCCGCGGCCGGTGGTCTTGAGCACCTCCCAGGCGCGCTGCACGCGCACCGGGTTCATCAGGTCGATGCGCGAGCGGCTCAGCGAATCGAGCCCGGCGATCATCTGCGCCAGCCCGCCGGGCTCGCGCAGAAGCGCATCGGCCCGGGCGCGGATCTCGGGCGGCGTGGGCGGGATCACCGCCAGCCCGCGGGTCAGCGCGTTCAGATAAAGGCCGGTGCCGCCGACCACGATCAGCCGGCCCCGCAATGCCGCGACCTCGGCCAGCCATTCGCCCACGGAATAGAGCCGCCCGGGCGCCACATGGCCGTAAAGCGCGTGAGGCGCGCGGGCCTCGTCCTCGACCGTCGGCCGGGCGGTCAGCACCCGCCAGCAGGACCAGACCTGCAGCGCATCGGCATTGACGATGGTGCCGCCCTGCGCCTCGGCGATCCGCAGCGCCAGGGCGGATTTGCCGCTGGCGGTGGGCCCGGCGATCAGCACATGGCGGTCGGAATCGAGCCCGGCCGGAAGGTCGTGACGCGGGGTCATGGCGACTTGGGAAGGCGGCAGTTGAACATGGTCCCTGTTTGCGACATTTTGCCCGGCAATGAAACAGCCGCGAAAAGGTGAACCCATGTCGGAAAGCGCGTCCAAGATCCCCGGAAAATACTCGCGCGTGATGCTGAAGATTTCGGGGGAGGCGCTGATGGGGGACCAAGGCTACGGCCTGCACCCACCGACCGTCGCCCGCATCGCGCAGGAGGTCAAATCCGTCCATGACATGGGGGTCGAGATCTGCATGGTCATCGGCGGCGGCAATATCTTCCGCGGCTTGCAGGGCAGCGCCCAGGGCATGGAGCGTGCGACCGCCGACTACATGGGGATGCTGGCCACGGTGATGAATGCGCTGGCCATGCAGGCGGCGCTGGAGGCGCTGAAGATCCACACCCGGGTGATCTCGGCCATCCGCATGGACGAGGTGGCCGAACCCTATATCCGCCGCCGCGCCGTCCGCCACCTGGAAAAGAAGCGCGTCTGCATCTTCGCCGCCGGCACCGGCAACCCCTATTTCACCACCGACACCGCCGCCACGCTGCGCGCCAACGAGATGAATTGCGAGGCGATCTTCAAGGGCACCAAGGTCGACGGCGTCTATGACAAGGATCCGAACAAGTTCGCGGATGCCAAGCGCTACGACGCCGTGACCTATGACGAGGTGCTGCAGAAGCATCTGGGGGTGATGGACGCCTCGGCCATCGCGCTGGCGCGCGACAACGATCTGCCGATCATCGTCTTCTCGCTGGACGAGCCGGGCGGTTTCCGGGGGATTCTGGCCGGCAGCGGCACTTATACGCGCGTCCATGGGTAAAATGCCCGTATAGCCTTTGCCATGCGGGCGCCGCTCGGCTAAAAGCGCTGAAAACCACAGCACAGAGGCCATGACCGAGCATGTCCGACGAGATCGAGATCGATACCGACGACCTGGAACGCCGCATGAAGGGCGCGATGGAATCCCTGCGCCATGAATTCGCGTCGCTGCGCACCGGCCGCGCCTCGGCCAGCATGGTCGAGCCGATCATGGTCGACGCCTATGGCTCGCTGACGCCGATCAACCAGATCGGCACGGTGAACGTGCCCGAGCCGCGCATGGTGACGATCAACATCTGGGACAAGGCGCTGGTCGGCAAGGCCGAGAAGGCGATCCGCGAATCGGGCCTGGGCATCAACCCGCAGCTCAACGGCACCATCATCATGCTGCCGATCCCCGAGCTGAACGAGGAGCGCCGGCGCGAACTGACCCGCGTCGCCGCGCAATATGCCGAGCACGCCCGCGTCGCCATCCGCAACGTGCGCCGCGACGGCATGGACCAGATCAAGAAGGCCAAGGGCTCGGGCATGTCCGAGGACGATCAGAAGTTCTGGGAAACCGCCGTGCAGGAGCTGACCGACAAGATGATCGCCTCGGTGGACCAGGCGCTCGAGACGAAGCAAGCCGAAATCATGCAGGTCTGACCTGATGGCCGAAACCGCAGCCAGCCTGTCGCAATCCGCCGGGGGGGACCAGCGGCCCCGTCACGTCGCCATCATCATGGATGGCAACGGCCGCTGGGCCAAGAACAAGGGTTGGCCGCGTCTGGTCGGGCATCGCCGCGGCGCCGAGCGCGTCAAGCAGATCGTGCGGGCCTGCCCGGACCTGGGGGTGAACTGGCTGACCGTCTATGCCTTCTCGACCGAGAACTGGAAGCGCTCGACCGAGGAGGTGTTGGGCCTGATGGGCATCTTCGCCCGCTATATCGAGCGCGAGGCCGACGGGCTCTCGGCCGAGGGCGTGCGGATGCGCTTCATCGGCGGGCGCGATCGGCTGGACCCCAAGCTGCAGCGGCTGATGGCCGGGATCGAGACGCGCACCGCCGGCAACGCCCGGCTGAACCTGACGGTGGCGATCAATTACGGCGGCCGGGACGAATTGACCCGGGCGGCGGCGCGCCTGTCCGCACGCATCGCCCGCGGCGAGATCGCCGAGCCGACCGAGGCCGACCTGGCCGATTGCCTGGACACCGCCGGCCATCCCGACCCCGACCTGGTGATCCGCACCAGCGGAGAGACGCGGACCTCGAATTTCCTGCCCTTCCAGGCGGCCTATTCCGAATACGAGTTCACCCAGACGCTCTGGCCGGATTTCACCCCCGATCATCTGGCCGAGATCCTCGACCGCTTCGGCCTGCGCGAGCGGCGCTTCGGCAGCGCATGACCGGGGACGGGCCGCAGCCAAGCCGCCTGCGCGGCGCCTTGCAGCGCGGACGCAACAAATGGGCCGACCTGTGGCCCCGGGTCGTCTCGGGCCTGGTGCTGGCGGTGCTGGGGCTGGTGCTGCTGCTGACCTCGGGACTGTGGCTGCGCTTCGGCGTTGCGGCGGTGATCGGGCTGATGATGTGGGAACTGGCGCGGCTGACCGGCTGGCGCCACCCCGAATTCCACAGCCCGCGCCATCCGGTGCTGATCGGCATTCTGGCCGGGCTGGTCATGCTGGCGATGCTGGTGCTGCCCGGCGACTGGCCGATGGCGCTGGTGCTGGTGCCGATGATCGCCGGCTGGCACGGCACGCATGAACACGAGCGGCCAGCCTATCTGCTGTTCACGCTGGCCTTCTTCGGCGCCGGCTATGCGCTGGTGGTGATCCGCGAGCTGATGGGCCTGCCGACATTGCTGTGGGTGGTAGGCACGGTGGTGCTTTCCGACGTCCTGGGCTATTTCGTCGGCCGCAAGCTGGGCGGGCCGCGCTTCTGGCCGGCGATCAGTCCCAAGAAGACCTGGAGCGGCACCATCGCCGGCTGGGCGGGCGCGCTGCTGCTGGCGCTGGGGCTGCTGGTCGCCGGGCAGGCGGGCTGGGCGGTGCTGATTGTCGGGCCGCTGGTCGCGGTGGCCGGGCAGTTCGGCGACATTGCCGAAAGCTGGCTCAAGCGCCGGGTCGGGGCCAAGGACAGTTCCGAGCTGATCCCCGGCCATGGCGGGGCGCTGGACCGTTTCGACGCCATGTCGGGGGCGCTGCTGCTGGCGCTGGTGCTGTTGATGGCGAACCTCTTGCCGGTGATCGGAGGCTGAGAAGATGCGCAGCGTATCGGTGCTGGGCGCGACCGGATCGGTCGGTGAAAGCGCATTCGACCTGTTGATGCGGGCCGGCGGACCGGAGACCTTCCGCACCGTCGCCCTGACCGGCGGCGCCAAGGTCGGCCGTCTGGCCCAGATGGCCCGCGCTCTGCGCGCCGGGATCGCCGTCACCGCCTGGCCCGAGAAACTGCCCGAGCTGCGCGCCGCGCTGGCCGGCAGCGGCATCGAGGCCGCGGCCGGCGTTGACGCCGTGGCCGAGGCCGCCGCACGCCCGGCCGACTGGACGCTCTCGGCCATCGTCGGCGCCGCCGGCCTGCCGCCGGGGCTGGAGGTGCTGGCCCGCGGCGGCACGCTGGCGCTGGCGAACAAGGAAACCCTGGTCGCCGCCGGCCCGCTGGTCATGGCCCGGGCCCGCGGGACGGGCGCGCGCATCCTGCCGGTCGATTCTGAACATTCCGCGATCTTTCAGGCGCTTCAAGGCGAAAACCTCGATTCTGTCGAGCATGTCACCATTACCGCTTCGGGCGGCGCCTTCCGCGATTGGCCGCTGGAGCGGCTGGCGCAGGCAACGGTGGCCGAGGCCAGCCGGCACCCGAACTGGGACATGGGCCAGCGCATCACCATCGACAGCGCCAGCATGTTCAACAAGGCGCTGGAAGTCATCGAGGCGCACGAGTTCTTCGGCATCGGCATCGACCGTCTGCGGGTGCTGGTGCATCCGCAGTCGATCATCCATGCCATGGTCACGCATCGCGACGGCGGCAGCATCGCGCATCTGGGCGCGCCCGACATGCGCCACGCCATCGGCTATGCGCTGAACTGGCCGGCCCGCGCGGCGCTGCCGGTGCCGGCGCTGGACCTGGCGGCGCTTGGCAGCCTGACCTTTGCCGCGCCGGACGAGGCGCGCTGGCCGGCGCTGCGCCTCGCGCGCGAAGCGATCCAGACCGGCGGCGCCGCCGGCGCGGTGCTGAACGCCGCCAAGGAACAGGCGCTCGATGATTTCATCGCCGGCCGCATCCGCTTCACCGACATGGCCCCTGCGGTGGAACATGCGCTGGACCTGGCGGCGCGCGCGCCGGGCTTCGGGCAAAACCCCGGCGATCTGGAGACGGTGCTGGCCTGGGACGGTTTCGCCCGTCGGGCGGCGGCACAATGGCGGGGTGCGGCATGAGCGTGATTCTGGACAGTCTGGGCGGGTTCCTGTGGAGCGCCGCCGCCTTCATCGTCGCGCTGTCGATCATCGTGACCGTGCACGAATACGGTCATTACATCATCGGCCGCCTCTCGGGCATCAAGGCCGAGGTGTTTTCGCTGGGCTTCGGCCCGCGCCTGTTCGCCCGCCGCGACCGGCATGGCACGGTCTGGCAGGTGGCGGCGGTTCCGCTGGGCGGCTATGTGCGCTTCCTGGGCGACGCCAATGCGGCCAGCGCCGGCTCGGGCAAGGCTGTCGATCCGGCCCGCGCCCGGCAGACGCTGGGCGGCGCGCCGCTTTGGGCGCGCTTCGCCACCGTGGCGGCGGGGCCGGTGTTCAACTTCATCCTGTCGATCCTGGTCTTCGGTGCCATGGCGATGTGGCAGGGCCTGCCGGTCGAGCAGGTGCAGATCGGTCGGCTGCACGCCACCCCGCCCGGGGTCGAGACGCAGCTTCGGCCCGGCGACCGGGTGATCGCGCTGGACGGCCGGCCCGTGGCCGACTGGCAGGATATCGGCGATCTGGCTGCGGACCTGCCGCCGCGCCCGAGCCATGACTGGACGGTGCTGCGCGACGGGGCCGAACTGACGGTGCCGGGGCCGGACCCGATGCCGCCGCTGATCACCGGCATCGCGCCGCGCAGCCCCGCCGCCGCGGCCGGGCTGAAGGCGGGCGACGTGATCCTGGCGGCGGATGGCAAGCCGATCTCGCGCTTCGACGATCTGCGGCGGCATGTGCTGGACGCCGAGGGGCGGCCAGTGCTGCTGCGGGTCTGGCGCGAGGGCGAGGGCATCGCCGACTATACCCTGGCCGCGCGCCAGCAGGATCTGCCCACCGAGACCGGCTACGAGAAGCGCTGGCTGATCGGCGTGACCGGCGGCGGCACCTATTTCGAACCGGCCACCCGCCCCGCCGGCCCGGGCGAGGCGCTGGGGATCGGCGCGGCGCGGACCTGGGACATCATCGCCTCGTCGGTTTCGGGGCTTTGGGCGATGGTCACCGGGCAGATCGGCAGCTGCAACCTGGGCGGCGCCATCTCGATCGCCGAGACCACCGGGCAGGCGGCCTCGGCGGGCGGCGGCAACTTCATTTGGTGGATCGCGGTGCTGTCCGCCGCCATCGGTTTCCTGAACCTGTTGCCGGTGCCGGTGCTGGATGGCGGGCACCTGATGTTCTACCTTTACGAGGCGGTGGCGGGCCGGCCGCCGTCGAGCCGGGTGGTGGACATTCTGTCGGCGCTCGGCATGGCGGCGGTGCTGTCGCTGATGGTATTCGGCCTCACCAATGATCTTTTCTGCCCCTGAACGGCCCTGACCTTTTGACAGTCCCGCCCGCTTCGCTGTATCCATCGAGGCAAATCCGGTGGGGTCAACCCGCCGGGAAACGCATTACTCGCGAGGGGCGGCGGATGACGGACAGGAAACTCGGCAAGGGCGCGCTGGCGCTGATCTCGGCGCTGGCGATGGCCGGGCCGGTCGCGACGGTGGCGACGCCCGCCGCGGCCTATGTCTTCAGCAATGTGCGGATCGAGGGCAACCAGCGCATCGAGCCGCAGACGATCCTGTCCTATCTGGACCTGCCGCGCGGCCAGGACGTCTCGGGCGGGGCGCTGAACGACGCGCTGCAGCGGCTGCAGGGCTCCGGCCTGTTCGAGACGGTCGAGCTGGTCCCCTCGGGCGGCACGCTGGTGGTGCGGGTGGTGGAATACCCCACCATCAACACCATCGCCTTCGAGGGCAACAAGCGGCTCAAGGACGAGAACCTGGCCGAGATCGTCAAGTCGCAGTCCCGCCGCGTCTATTCCCCCGCCCAGGCCGAGGCCGATGCCGCCGCGATCAGCCAGGTCTACGCCTCGGAAGGGCGGCTGGCCGCCCGCGTCGATCCGCGCATCATCCGGCGCGGCAGCAACCAGGTCGATCTGGTCTTCGAGATCGCCGAGGGCAAGGTCACCGAGATCGAGCGCATCGGCTTCGTCGGCAACCGGGCCTTTTCCGACAAGCGGCTGCGCAACGTCCTGCAGACCAAGCAGGCCGGCATCCTGCGCACCTTCATCAAGCGCGACACCTTCGCGCCCGACCGCCTGCCGGTGGACGAGAAGCTGTTGACCGATTTCTACCGCTCGCGCGGCTATGCCGATTTCAAGGTGCAGGCCGTGGCGCCTGAACTGGCGCGCGAACGCGACGCCTTCTACATCACCTTCCAGATCCAGGAAGGCCCGCGCTATACCTTCGGCACCGTCAACACGGTCAGCGAGATTCCGGGCGTCGACGCGGCGGAATTCGCCGCCCAGAACCGGGTCAAGCGGGGCGCGGTCTATAATCCGACGGTGGTGGACACCACCATCCGCCGGATGGAAGCGCTGGCGCTGCAGAAAGGCCTGAATTTCGTCAGCATCGAGCCGCGCATCACCCGCAACCAGCGCGACCAGACGCTGGACCTGACCTTCGCCCTGACCCGCGGCCAGCGCGTCTTCGTCGAGCGCATCGACATCGAGGGCAACACCACCACCCTGGACGAGGTGATCCGCCGGCAGTTCACCACCGTCGAAGGCGATCCCTTCAACCCGCGCGAGATCCGCAATTCCGCCGAGCGCCTGCGCGCGCTCGGCTATTTCTCGGATGTGCAGGCCGAAAGCCGCCAGGGCTCCTCGCCCGAACAGGTGATCGTCGACGTGAACGTCGAGGAACAGCCGACCGGCAGCCTGGGCTTCGGCGTCAGCTATGGCGTCTCGACCGGCGTCGGCTTCAACCTGTCGCTGTCCGAGAAGAACTTCCTGGGCCGCGGCCAGCAGGTGGACCTGTCCTTCGCCACCGGCTCGGGGACGCAAAGCTCGGGCCTGACCTTCATCGAACCCTATCTGTTCGGCCGCGATCTGAAGGGCCGGGCGCAGGTGTGGTACAACACCACCGACCGGTTGAACTCGGATTACAACACCCGCACCGTCGGCTTCCTGACCGGGCTGGAATTCCCGGTGTCCCAAAACGGCCGGCTGGAGCTGCGCTACAAGCTCAGCAAGGACACGCTCTTCGACGTCGAGCAGTATCACGTCGACGAGGAAAGCGGCGAGCTGGTCGGTTCCTCGCCGATCCTTTATGGCGAGCAGGGCGGCTTCTTCACCTCGGCGCTTGGCTATACCTACAGCTATGACAGCCGCGTCGCCGGGCTGGACCCGCTGACCAGCTACCGGCTGCGTCTCAGCCAGGATTTCGCCGGGCTGGGCGGCGACGTGGAATCGGTCACCACCTCGCTTTATGCCGGGGTGGAAAGCCGGGCCTGGCGCGAGAGCGTGACCATGCTGGCCGAGTTCGAGGCCGGCGCCGTGCACATGCTGGGCGACCAGAACAGCCGGTTCATGAACCGCTTCACCGGCAACGGCAAGATCCGCGGGTTCGAGCCGAACGGCATCGGGCCGCGCGACCTGGCGGCGCCGAACGAGGACGCGCTGGGGGGCAACTATTTCTGGGCGCTGCGCACCGAGTTGCAGTTCCCGCTGGGCCTGCCCGAGGAATATGGCATCACCGGCGGCTTGTTCGCCGATGCCGGTTCGGTCTGGGGTCTCGACAACACCATGGGCGCCTTCGAGACGCCGGTCGACGACGGCATGCATGTGCGCGCCTCGGTCGGCGCGTCGCTGTTCTGGACGACGCCGATCGGCCCCCTGCGCTTCAACTTCGCCAAGGCCCTCAAGAAAGAGGATTACGACGAAGAACAGGCCTTCGACCTGACGATCTCGACCAAGTTCTGATGATGCGCGGTCGGGGCATCGCGGCTTGGGGGCTGGCGGTGCTGCTGGCGGTTCCGACCGGTGTGTCGGCCCAGCAGCCGTCGCCCGAGCCGGTGCCGGCACCCCGGGCGCCGGCGGGGACGGACGACCATGCCGTGCCGCCGATGGTGGTCGAAACCCCGCCCTCCGAGGGCGAGGGGGTGCTGCCGGTCCTGACGCTGGACCAGGAGACGCTTTACGCCCGCTCGAAATGGGGGCAGCGCGTCCAGGGCGAGCTGGAGTTGCGCGGCCGCGAGATCGCGGCCGAGAACGACCGTCTGGCCGACCAGTTCGCCGCCGAGGAGCAGCAGCTGACCGTGTTGCGCCAAACCCTGCCGGCGGACGAATTCCGCAAGCGCGCCGACGAGTTCGACAAGCGGGTGGTCGAGGTGCGGCGCGCCCGCGACGCGGCGGCGCGCGAGCTTCAGGTCAGCGCCGACGAAGAACGCCAGGCCTTCTTCCGCGCCGTCCTGCCGGTGCTGGCGAAGCTGATGCAGGAGCGGGGCGCGGTCGCGGTGCTGGACCAGCGCGCCATCTTCGTCGCCTCGCAATCCATCGACATCACCGAGGCGCTGATCGAGCGCATGGACAGCACCGTCGACGCCGGTCCCGTCGAGCCCGAAGCCCCGTCCGATCTAGCGCCGGCGGACAGGCAGCAGTCCGGTTCGCCGCAACAGCCGGGGCCGGACGCACCGGCGGACGCGCGCCCCAATGCCGACGAGGGACCGACGCCGCCGGAGCCCGGCACCTCCCGCCAGCCGCAGCCGGATACGCCGTCGGGCAGAGAGGATTCCGCCGCGCAGCCCGGCACGACGCCGGAGCCGCAACAGAATGTCCCGGCGGCGAACGATGCCGAAGGTGCGGGCGACTGATTCCGCATGAGGGCGACTTCGTCCGCGCTTGATCGCGGGCTGCAAGGGCAGCCGCCATCCCAGCGCCAGCGGTCCTGGCGACGGCACGCCGGCGATTGGCGCCGCCCGCCCCCCGACATTTCGGCCTAGCCGACCCGCCGGTCCAGATCGCCGATGCGTTCGGTCAGCAGGGCGAAGAAACCCTCGGCATCCACCTCGCGGATGAAAGTGGCATTCGGGTCGCGGCCGCTGACGCGCCACCAGTCGGCGACGGTCATTCCCAGGGTGTATTCGCCCCGGGTCTCGATCTCGACATTGATGTAGCGGCCGCTGAACAGCTGCGGCTTGAGCAGCCAGGCGATGGTGCAGGGATCGTGCAGCGGCGCGCCCTCGCTGCCGTATTTCTCGCGGTCGTAGCGCTCGAAGAAATCGGTCCAGCTTGCGACGGCCTGGCCGATGCGGCCCATGGCGCGCATACCCTCGACCCAGGGCCGGCTGGTCAGCGCCCGATGCGTCACGTCCAGCGGCATCACCGTGATCGGGGCGCCGCTGGCAAAGACGATCCGGGCGGCTTCGGGATCGACATAGATGTTGAACTCGGCGGTGGGGGTGACGTTGCCGACCTCGAAATAGGCGCCGCCCATCAGCACGATCTCCTGCACGCGCGGGACGATGTCGGGCGCGCGCTGGAAGGCGGTGGCGATGTTGGTCAGCGGGCCGATGGGCACCAGGGTGATGGTGCCGGGCTGTTCGCGGCGCAGGGTCTCGATCAGGAAATCGACGGCATGACCGGGAGAGAGCGCGATGCCCGGCTCGGGCAGGGTGACGCCGTCGAGCCCGGTCTTGCCATGCACATGCTCGGCGGTGACCAGCGGGCGCGCGAGCGGCGCGTCGCAGCCGGCATAGACCGGCAGGTCCGGGCGGCCGGCCAGTTCGCAGATCACCCGGGCGTTGCGCTCGGTATGGTGCAGCGGCACGTTGCCGGCCACGGCGGTCAGCGCCAGCACCTCGATTTCCGGGCTGGCCAGCGCCAGCAGGATGGCCACCGCGTCGTCCTGGCCCGGGTCGGTGTCGATGATGATCTTGCGGGCCATGAATTCCTCTCATGCTCTTGCGCCGCCAAGGAAACCTTTGGCGACGGCGGATGCAAGCCCCTAGTTCCCGGCCGGCTGCAGATGGGTGATGCCGGCCGCCGCTGCCCGGGCCAGCGCCGGGTCCAGCGACATGCCGACATATTCGCCGCGCCGCCACAGTTCGGCCATGTCGTCGTAATGGCGCGAGAAGGGGTGGCCGGACTGGCCGGTCGAGATGATGAAGACCGAACTGTCGGGATCGGCAAGGTCGTAGACGCCGCGATAGGCCGCGCCGGTCACGTTCAGCCAGGGATTGCGGCCATGGCCCAGGAAACCGGCCTGCGCCACGGTCGCCGCGCCGCCCGAGGTGGGCTGGATCAGGTTCACGATATACGAGAGCCCGCGCATGTCCCCCAGCGCCGGGTGGACGTGGCGGGCGCGGTGCAGGTCGCCCCAGCGCCAGCTGGCCAGGTCGGGACCGAAACGGCTGCCCAGGTCCAGCAGCGCCGCGTCCAGCGCCTGGCGGGCGATCTGCGTGCAGGTCTCGACCGGGGCGGACTGGCGGATGTCGCACCAGGCCGCGGCGCCGTTCCGGTTGCGGAAGACGCGGTCGATGAAACCCGGGTAAAGCTCGGTCAGGTCGTCGGCCAAGGGTCCGAGTTCGTCGCGCACCAGCCGGTCCTGCAGGGCCCGCATCCAGGCGGCATAGATCAACGGCTCGGGCAGGTGCTCGCTCATGGCGCCGTCCCAGTTCGCCAGCAGCGCCAGCGCGTCCTGGCGCTGCCGCTCGGGCGTGCCCTGGGCGGCGGGCTCGTCGGTGAACCACAGATCGGCGCCGACCAGCGGCAGCAGCGCGCGGGCCACCGGGCTGACGATGTCGTTCTGGGCGGCGATGAAGCTGTCGCGCGAATGCACCTCGCGCGAGTCGATCAGGTGGCGCAGCCGGTCCTGGCGGTAGCCGTCGCCCCAGTCATGGCCCAGCCCGGCCGCGCCGCCGGGCGGTGCGGCGCCGGTGGCCGCGACGATGCCGTTCTGCGGGTCCAGCTCGGTCATTGCCGCCGGGGCCGGGTCCAGCCCCTCCCAGCGGTTTGCGGCGATCCAGCCCGGGGTGGGCATCCGGCCGGCGGTCTGGTGCCCGGCCTTGCGGCGCGGCACGGCGCCGGCCATGACCTGGCCCACGCCCTGGTCGTCGGCCAGCGTCACCAGCATGGCCGGCGCGATCAGGTCGCGCAGCGCGCGTGCCGCCGAGGCCCGGTCCGGCGCCCGCATCAGGCCGATCAGCGCCGTCATGCTGCGGTCGTTGCCATAGCCCCCGGTCCAGGACAGCGCCGCGACATGGCCGCCGGGCAGGATGGCGGCCAGGTCGAGATGCGCGGCCGGGATCACCGGCCCGTTCTCGGTCTCGCGCAGGGTGATGGTCCGCGGCTCGCCGCCCCGGACGCGCAGCGTCTCGCGCCGGGTCGCGAATGCGGTCCAGCCCTGCGCGCCGCGATAACGGTTCGGATCGCCGGGCTGCACTTCCTCGACATAAAGATCCTGGTCGTCGATCTGCGCCGGCGTGATGCCCCAGGCCAGCCCGGTATTGCGGCCCGACAGCACGGCCGGGATGCCGGGGATGGTGCCGCCGATCACCCCGCCGGACTGCAGCTCGATTCGCGCCAGATACCACAGGCCCGGCGCGGTCAGCGCGAATTGCGGGTCGTTGGCCAGCAGCGCGCCGCCCGCCGCCGTACGCTCGGCTGCGGCGGCGAAGCCGTTGGCCGAGGCGCCCGCCGCCGGCGCCAGGTAGCCCGCCAGCGTCGCCGTCCAGTCCTGCGGTCCGGCGCCGCGGTCCGGCGCGGCGAAGCGGGCGCCGGGAAACAGCCCGGCATAGGCGGGCAAGGCCGGTTCGCCGCGCATCGCGACCAGGTCCTGCCCGCGATCCGGGGCGGCCAGGGACAGCCGGGCCCGCAGCACCTCGCGTCGCATCTGCACGCTGGAGGAGGCGGCCAGCAGCTTCAGTATCGCCAGCGAATCCGCCGGTTCCCAATAGGCGATATCCTCGGGGTAAAGGAAGAATTCCGGTGCGCCGCGGCCACGCGCGCCCAGGTTGATCTGCCCGATCCAGGCATTGACGCCCTCGGCATAGGCCTGAAGCGCCTCCAGCACCTCGGGATCCTGCGCCTGAAGCGAGGCGCGGGCGTTGCGATACAGGCCCAGGCGCCGCGCCAGGTCGTCGGCGGCCAGCGCGCCCGGGCCATAGATCTCGGCCAGCCGGCCCTGCGCGGCGCGGCGCAGCACCGTCATCTGGAACAGCCGGTCCTGGGCATGGGCAAGGCCAAGCGCGAAGAACACGTCGCGGTCGGTCTTGCCGAAGACATGCGGCACGTCCTCGGTGGTGCGCACGATCTCGACCGGGGCCGAGATGCCCTCGACCACATAGCTGCCGTCGTAATCGGGCAGCGAGCGGATGGCGAAATACCAGGTCAGCACCACCAGCGCGATGGTCAGAAAGATCAGCCCGACCGTCAGACGCACAAGCCAGCGGAAAAGTGTCACCATGAAAAGGCGCGGTCCCGAGCTTGGGCGCGAGAGGTTGACCCCCGCGCCGGGTGATGAAATTCATCGGGGTGAATAGGGCAGGGCGCGTGCCGGATCAACGCGCCTTTCATCAGCTTGGGGAGAAAGTGATGGCGCGCGTGGCATTTCTGGGACTTGGGGTGATGGGCTTTCCCATGGCGGGCCACCTGGCCGCGGCCGGGCACGAGGTGGCGGTCTGGAACCGCAGCCCCGCCAAGGCCGAGGCCTGGGCCGCGCGCCACAAGGGCCGCGTGGCCGGCAAGGCCCGCGAGGCGGCCGAGGGGGCGGAATTCGTCATGGCCTGCGTCGGCAATGACGACGACCTGCGCCAGATCTGCCTGGGCGATGCCGGCGCCTTCGCCGGCATGGGCCGGGGCGCCGTCTTCGTCGACCATACCACGGTCTCGGCCGCGGTGACGCGCGAGCTGTCGACCGTCGCGGCCGAGGCCGGCATCGGCTTCGTGGATGCGCCGGTCTCGGGCGGGCAGGCGGGGGCCGAGAACGGCCAGCTTTCGGTGATGTGCGGCGGCGCGGCGGCCGATTACGACCGCGCCGAGCCGGTGATCGCCGCCTATGCCAAGATCTGCCGGCTGATGGGCCCGTCGGGCGCGGGGCAGCTGACCAAGATGTGCAACCAGATCGCCATTGCCGGGCTGGTGCAGGGCCTGTCGGAATCGCTGCATTTCGCCGAGAAGGCGGGCCTCTCGATCGCATCGGTGGTCGAGGTGATCAGCCAGGGCGCCGCCGGCAGCTGGCAGATGGCGAACCGCCACCAGACCATGGCCGAGGGCCGTTTCGACTTCGGTTTCGCGGTGGACTGGATGCGCAAGGATCTGGGCATCTGCCTGGCGACGGCGGATGAGACCGGCGCCAGCCTGCCGGTGACGGCGCTGGTCGACCAGTTCTACAAGGAGGTGCAGGGCATGGGCGGCGGACGCTGGGACACCTCCTCGCTGATCGCGCGGCTGCGCCGGTAACGCGCTTGCCAAGCGCCGGTGGCTCGGGCTATCAGCCAAGGCGGGGGCGGTAGCTCAGCGGTAGAGCGACACGTTTACACCGTGTTGGTCGGGGGTTCGATCCCCTCCCGCCCCACCAGTCGCGTGCCCGGCGGACATGGCCTTCAGGGTCGATGGTCACTTGTCCGCCGCGACCTTGCCCTTCCAAGCCATGGCGCCGGTTGCGGCTTTTTGCCTCCCTCGCCGCGGTGAACAGGATTTGCAGGGTCCCGGCCGCTGCCGCCCGGCATTTTTGGCTGTCCTGCGGAATGCAATCCGGGGATTTTGGGGCGGCGCATCGCCGCCCTGCTGATCCGGCGAGCGGATCGCGGGCGGCATCCGTGCCCTTTGCGCGTGGCCAGCACGGTGCTTGCGACGTGCTGCGGAGGCGAGCCCGAAGCCCGCCGCCTTGCGCTGCGGCTCAGCGGCGCAGGGTGACGGTATTCGCCGCGCCGGTGATCACCACCTCGCGCAGGTTCGGCAGCACGGCGTTGGGGATGGTCATGGCCACCGTCACCGTGTCGCTGGCCGGGTTGGGCGGATTGGCGGCGGCGAAGGTGTCGGCCAGGGGCGGCTTGCCGACCAGCCGCAGCCGCAGCACGCCGTTCTCGTCGGGGCGGATCCGGCCGCGCGGCATCGGCACCTCGGTGACCAGCGCCACGTCCCACCAGCCCTTGCTGGCGGCGAGCCCGGTCACGATCAGCATGCGGCCTTCGTAGAGCGGCTCCCACTTCGCCCCGGCGACATGGGCCAGCGGCACGCGGCCGTCCTGCACCGCGGTCGGATAGCCGCCCTCGGGTTCCAGGGTTTGCGGCTGCTGCGAACCGCCGAACCAGCGCATCGGGTTCAGGCTGCTGTCTCCCATGCGGCCGCATCCGGCCAGCACGAGCATCGCACAGGCAAGAGTGCCCAATGTCCTTGTCCGCATGAACGCTGTCCCCGCTTGTCCCATCGCTTTGCCGCAGTGATAGGGCAAGTCGGGCGGGGGTGAAAGCCTCTTTGACCTCGCGGCCGCTGCGCGCTATGCCATCTTCGCCCGCCCGATCGCGGGCATGCGAAAGGACGTCCCATGGCCACCCCCGCCTTTGAAGAGATCGCCGAGAGCTTCGATTTTCTCGAGGATTGGGAAGAGCGCTACCGCCATGTCATCGAACTGGGCAAGGCGATGCCGCCGATGGATCCCGCGCTGCAGGTGCCGGCCACCAAGGTCGAGGGCTGCGCCAGCCAGGTCTGGATCATGCCGCGGATCGAGGCCGGGCATTTCGATTTTCAGGGCGACAGCGACGCATTGATCGTGCGCGGGCTGGTCGCGATCCTGCACGCGCTCTATTCCGGCGTCCCAGTCGGGGAGGTGGCCGCGATCAATGCCAATGCCGAACTGGGCCGGCTGGGCCTGGAGGAGCATCTTTCGGCCCAGCGGTCCAATGGGTTGCGCGCCATGGTCGAACGCATCCAGAAGCTGGCCGCGGCGGCCTGACCTCAGCCGCCACGGCGGTGCGAGATCCAGCCGCCGCCCAGGACGCGGGTGCCCTCGGTGGCGTAGAACACGCAGGCTTGGCCGGGGCTGACGCCTTCTTCCGGAGCCAGCAGCTCGACCTCGGCCCGGCGGTCGCCGGTGGCGCGCAGGATCGCCGGCCGCGGCGGCCGGGTCGAGCGGATGCGGGCGGCGATGGCGATCTCGCCTTCGAAAGGTTCGTCGCCCAGCCAGTTCACCTCGGTCACCGGCACGATCCTGGTCGCCAGCGCCTGCTTGGGGCCGACGACGACCCGCCGGGTGTCGGGCTCCAGCCGCAGGACGTAAAGCGGATCGCCCAGCCCGCCGATGCCAAGGCCGCGACGCTGGCCGATGGTGTAATGGATCACGCCGCGATGCGCGCCCAGCACATTGCCGTCCAGGTCCACGATCTCGCCCGGATCGGCGGAGCCGGGACGCAGCTTCTCGATCACGCTGGCGTAATTGCCGTCCGGCACGAAGCAGATGTCCTGGCTGTCGGGCTTGTCGGCGACCGAAAGCCCGTATTGCGCCGCCAGCGCCCGGGTCTCGGCCTTGCTGGCCAGCCCGCCGAGCGGGAAGCGCAGGAAATCGAGCTGTTCCTGGGTGGTCGAGAACAGGAAATAGCTCTGGTCGCGGGCCGGGTCGGCGGCCATGTGCAATTCGGCGCCCCTTGGGCCGTCGAAGCGGCGGATGTAATGGCCGGTCGCCATGCAATCGGCATCGAGCTCGCGCGCGGTCTGCAGGAGGTCGCGGAACTTCACCCGTTCGTTGCAACGGATGCAGGGCACCGGGGTGGCGCCGGCCAGATAGGCGTCGGCGAATTCCTCGATCACCGATTCGCGGAACCGGTTCTCGTAATCCAGCACATAATGCGGGAAGCCGATGCGCTCGGCCACCCGGCGGGCGTCATGGATATCCTGACCGGCGCAGCAGGCGCCCTTTTTCGCCAGCGCCGCGCCATGGTCGTAAAGCTGCAGCGTCACGCCGATCACGTCGTAGCCCTGTGCGGCCAGCATCGCTGCCACCACGGAACTGTCGACGCCACCGGACATGGCGACCACCACGCGCGTCTGGGCCGGAGGCTTGGCGAAGCCCAGTGAATTCATGGTCAGGTCCGGCGCATCGTGGCGCAGAGGGGTGCTTGGCGCTGTCATGGATCGTCCTTGTCGCGGGCGCGCCATCGGTCGCGCGGCCGCAGTTCCATACATTTATAGGAAAAATGCGGCAATTCTCAAGGGCGGGCGCCGAGAAACCCGGCGCGACTTCACCGCGACTTAAGAAGTTTGCGGCAGAACGGGGCAAGGAAGACAGGGACTTGCCGATGTTCTTGAAGAAAACCCCCGGGCCTCGGACCGCGATTCTGCCTGACGGCAGCGTGCTGACCCTGGCCGATCTGCCCGACCCGCAGGTGCGCTGGGTGGCGAGCCGCAAGGCGGCGGTGGTCGATGCGGTGCATTACGGCCTGCTGTCGCGGCAAGAGGCGATTCGCCGCTACGGTTTGACCGAGGAAGAGTTCGACGGCTGGGCCGCCGCCGTGCGCCGGCACGGGCGCAACGCGTTGAAAGTCACCCAACTGCAAAAATTTCGTCAACCGATAGTTGAATAAGACTTAACTGCCTCTCTGGTAACGTGATATTAACCTTTTGTGTAGAAATTTTGCCAATGGGCTGGTTAGCAAGGGGACAAATTATGCGAATCTTTCTGGTCGAGGATGATCCAACCACGGCGCGCAGCATCGAGCTGATGCTGACCCACGCCAATTACAATGTCTATCGCACCGACATGGGCGAGGAAGGCATCGATCTGGCCAAGCTTTACGACTACGACCTGATCCTGCTGGATCTGGACCTGCCGGACATGCACGGCATGGAAGTGCTGCGGCAGATTCGCATGTCCCGCGTCGATACGCCGATCCTGATCCTGACCGGCTCGGACGACACCGAAAGCAAGCTGCGCGGCTTCGGCTTCGGCGCCGACGATTACATGACCAAGCCCTTCAACCGCGACGAGCTGATCGCCCGCATCCAGGCCATCATCCGCCGCTCCAAGGGCCACAGCCAGTCGGTGATCCGCACCGGCGAGATGGTGGTGAACCTGGATGCGCGCTCGGTCGAGGTGGGCGGCCGCCCGGTCAACCTGACCGGCAAGGAATACCAGATCTTGGAACTGCTCAGCCTGCGCAAGGGCACCACCTTGACCAAGGAAATGTTCCTGAATCACTTCTTTTTCAGGATAAGCTATTGGAAATATTGAAATCGAAAAGGGCGTTTCACTGGCCGTTTCCAACTTCGCGTTTTGTTCGCCGTGCGTTCTGCGCCTCTCGGGCCTTCGCGCGCATGTCGGCTTTACGGCTGTAGTGACGCGCCATCTGCTCGGACGAATGCCCGGTGATCGCCATCACATGCTCGATGCTCATGCCCGGCAGACTGGCGATTTCGGCGGCGGCGGAATGGCGCAGCGCATGGATATCCCAAGGCATGGCGTCGATCTTGACCCGCACCTCCGTCACCAGCTTGTGGGCAAACGAGTAGCTGCACGGCCGACCGTTCGGCTGCGCTATGATCGTATCGCCCAGTCGTGGCGCCTGTTCGAGTATCCCTGCTAGTGCGTCGGTGAATGGCACAAAGATCCCGGCACCAGTCTTCTGTTGGCGAACCCAGATCCCGCCGTCCTCGATATCAGCCCATTGCATTTTCAGGACGTCACCGATTCGCTGGCCGGTGCCCAGAAGCATTTCGAAGATGAGCAAGGGCAGGGGGCCGGCTTCCTCCCTGAACGCCTTGATCCTGTCCTCCGGCCATGGCTCGCGTGGGGGCCGAACGCCCTTGAGCTTTTCGACACCCTCGGCCGGGTTCCGATCAAGCCAGCCGATCCGAACGGCATGTGCCAGTAGCGTGGATAGGGTGCCGATCTTGCGGTTGGCATCGGTTGGAGTGTCCCGAAGCGCGTCCCGCATCTCGTAGATGTGGGCAGTGCGCAGCGTGGCCGGGTCGATGTGTCCCGCGACCTCTTCGAGATAGCCGAAGTGTCGGCGATAGGATTTCCTGGTGTTGTATGCGAGCGCTGGCCAGCGTTCGGATTCCATATATTTCTGTATCAGGCCCTTGATCGTGCGCTTCGGGGCGGGCGGCCGGCCGCGCATCAGCAGAGCATATTCCGCGGCAAACTCGGCTGTCCCAGGCGCAGTATACATCCGCTGGGTCTTGCCCCAACGGCAGAAATAGAGATAGCCGCGCTTCCCCTTTGCATAGACATATGCCGGCAGGTTGCGCTTCACTTCTTCCGACTCCAGTCGATCAGATCGGCAGGCAATGCGTCCTTGGGCGTCTCGAATATCAATTCGATCTTGTCGCCGTCGGTCTTGACGCCGGCCACGATGTAACCGGCCTCCTTGCTGACGATCAGCATGCGCTTGAGGGTGGTTTCCGGCTTGCCCATCACGCCCTCCCCTTCCTGACCTCGCGGGCACGATGCTCCAGCTTGGCGGTCGCCATGATCGCCGGTTT
>NZ_JBHRXE010000063.1:0-72172 GCF_042648325.1 Paracoccus simplex
CAGCGCCATGGCGCGCAGCAGCGCCAGCCGCTCGGGCCGGGCGCGGCGGCGGGCGGGCGGGCGCAGGTCGATCAGGCTGCCGCCGCCGATGGTGCGCCGGGCCGAGGTGTCGCGCAGAATGAAGCGCTCGCCCCAGGCGGCGGCGACCGGGCGGTCGAGGACGATCTGCGCAAGGCCGGTCGCGCCGGGGGCGATGGGGCCTTCCAGCGGCACGATGCGGGCGCCTGTCTCGGCCGCGCCCAGATGCAGGCGGGCGGGAAACCAGGTGGCCAGCGGCTTCGGCTCGCTGTCGAGCACCCGCAGGTTGACGTCGATGCGCTGGGTCGGGGCGTGCAGGGCGGGGTCCAGCACCACGTCGCCGCGATGGATCGCCTCGCGCGTCACGCCCTCGCCAGCCAGGTTCAGCGCACAGCGCTGGCCGGCCAGGCCGGCGTCGGCCTTGCGGTTCTGGGCGTGGATGCCGCGCAGCCGGGCGGCCAGTCCCGAGGGGCTGACCGTCACATGGTCGCCAGCCGCGACCCGGCCGGAAAGCACGGTGCCGGTGACGACGGTGCCGGCGCCGGCCAGCGTGAAGCTGCGATCGACGGCCATGCGGAAGCGCGCGCCGGTGGCGCGGGTGGCGGTCTGCGCCTCGGCCTCGGCCAGGGCGGCGCGCAGGGCCGCGATCCCGGCGCCGGTCAGGGAGGAGACCGGAAAGACCGGCGCGCCGGCCAGGCCGGTCGGGGCCAGCAGCGCGGCGATCTCGGCGGTCAGCGCGACGATGCGGGCCGGCTCGGCCAGGTCGGCCTTGGTCAGCGCGACGAGGCCGCGGGTGATGCCCAGCAGGTCGAGGATCGCCAGATGCTCGCGCGTTTGCGGCATGATGCCGTCATCGGCGGCGACGACCAGCAGGGCAAGGTCGATGCCGCCGGCGCCGGCCAGCATGGTGTGGACGAATTTCTCGTGCCCCGGCACGTCGACGAAGCCGGTGACGCGACCGCCGCCCAGGTCGGCATAGGCGAAGCCCAGCTCGATGGTGATGCCGCGGGCCTTTTCCTCGGCCAGCCGGTCGGCATCGGTGCCGGTCAGCACCTTCACCAGCGCGGTCTTGCCGTGGTCGATATGGCCGGCGGTCCCGACGATCATGCCAGCGCGTCGAGCAGCGCCGCGTCATCCGGCAGGCAGCGCAGGTCGAGGATCAGCGCGCCGTCATGGATGCGGCCGATGATCGGGGTCGCGAGGCCGCGCAGCCGTTCGGCCAGCGCCTCGGGCCGCGGCGTCAGGGCCAGGCCGGCGCTGGGGATGGTCTCGGTCGGCAGCGCGCCCGAGCCGATCTGGCTGGCGCAATCAATGACCGTGGCCGCGCAGCCCAGGGCCTCGGCGACGCGCGGCGCCAGCCGTTCGGCCTGGGCACGGATCTCGGCCTGCGGGCGCGACAGCAGGCGCAGCGTCGGCAGGCGCGCGGCCAGACGGTCGGGATCGCGGTAGAGGCGCAGCGTCGCCTCGGTCGCGGCAATGCGGATCTTGTCGAGGCGCAGGGCACGTTTCAGCGGGTTGCGGTTGATCGCCGCGATGATCGCGCGCCGGCCGACGATGAAGCCGGCCTGCGGACCGCCCAGCAGCTTGTCGCCGGAAAAGGTCACCACATCGGCGCCCTCGGCCACCGCCTCGGCCACGGTGGGCTCGGGCGCGAGACCCCAGCGGCGCAGATCGACCAATGTGCCCGAGCCAAGGTCGTTGACCATGGGCAGGCCCGCCGCATGGGCGAGGGCGGCCAGTTCGGGGGCGGGCACCTCCTTGGTGAAACCCTCGATGCGGTAGTTCGAGGTGTGGACCTTCATCAGCAGCCCGGTCTCGGGGCCGATGGCCTCGCGGTAGTCGCGGGGATGGGTGCGGTTGGTGGTGCCGACCTCGCGCAGCCGGCAGCCGGCCTGCTCCATGATCGCCGGCATCCGGAAGGCGCCGCCGATCTCGATCAGCTCGCCGCGCGACACCACGGCCTCGCGGCCGCGGGCCAGGGTGTTCAGCACGATCAGCACGGCGGCGGCGTTGTTGTTGACCACCGTGGCGTCCTCGGCCCCGGTCAGCTCGCACAAGAGCCCGCGCAGATGGCTGTCGCGTTCGCCGCGGCCGCCGCTGTCGAGGTCGAATTCCAGCGCCGCCGGGGCGCGCATGGCGATGGTGGCCGCCGCGACGGCCGCCTCGGCCAGAAGCGCCCGGCCGAGGTTGGTGTGCAGCACGGTGCCGGTCAGGTTCAGCACCGGGCGCAGCTTCGATTGCGCCTGCGCTGCCAGCCGGGCTTCGATCCCGGTCAGGATCGCCGCGTCGTCCGGCAGCGGATCGGGGCGCGCGGCGCGGATCGCGGCCAGTTCGGCCCGCAGCGCCTTCGTCACCGGCGCCCGGCCATGCGCGGCGATCAGCGCCCCGCAATCGGCCAGCAGCCGGTCCACCGAGGGCAGCGCGCGCAGGCCGCTCATCAATAGCCCGTCAGGAACGGGTTGAAACCGCCGCGCTTCCACTCGGTCTCGCGCATCATCAGATCAAGACCCAGGCTCGCCACATCGTCTGCTACAACTTCCAGGGTAGGGTTTTTGTTCTGATACAAAATCTTGACCCATTGGCCGCATTCCCGGCAGCATTCGGCCTTGACCGTCGCCTCTTCGGTCTCGACCGAGCGATAGATGATGCCCTTGGTCGAGCCGCAGCGGGTGCATTTCACCCGCACCTCGTTCCAAAGCGTCTGGCAGGTGGCGCAGGAGCAATAGCGCGCGCCCTCGGCGCCGATGCTTTCGGTGACGAGGCTGGCGACCGGGCGGCCGCCGCAGGCCGGGCAGGTGCCGGTACGGATCGGCACCAGCTTGTCCTCGGGCAGGACCGAGGCGGCAAGCGCCGCCACGACCTGAAGCGCGGCGGCGGCGAAAAGATGCGGCGCCACGCTGTCCTCGGGGATGGTGTCGGACAGCAGGTTCGCCATCACCCAGTCGCGATCCGCAGGCCCGGCGGCGCGCAGGGCGGAAAGCGCCGCCCGCGCCGGCTGCGGCATCTCGATCGGCTCAAGCAAGGCCGACAGCCGGTCCATCGCCTGCGCCAGCGCCGCCCGCATCTCGCGGCGGTCGAGCGGCGGCATGCGCGCGGCGCGGGCAAGCTCGACCCGCTCGGCCGCCGGCGGCGCGGGCGGCGGCAGCGTGCGCGCCAGTTCCGCCTGCGCCCGGCAGATCGCGGCCAGGAAACGCAGATAGGGCGCCAGATTGGCATAATGCCCGGCGAGGAAATCGAAACGCTCGGCACGGGTCAGGAACACCGCCTCGGGGTCCGGCAGCCGCGCCAGGGGAACCTTGGCGACGCCGCCGATCATCGAGGGGTCGGGTTTGGGACTTGCTGACATCGCTTCCTTTGGGCCGACCGGCCACCTTTGGGCTTGCTTGCCTTACTCTGCCGGGCCGCGGCCTTCGCGTCCAGCCAGTTCACGCAGCCATTTGCGGTGATGGCGCCAGGCCCAGCCGCCGGTGACGGTGCCCTTCGTCATGGCGCGGATGGTGCCGCGGGTCCAGAACGCCGCATAGACATGCAGGATGAAGACCAGGATGATCGCCACCGCCGCCAGCGAATGCACCAGCACCGCCCAGCGCCGCAGCGGGATCGAGACGAGATGCGGAAAATACTCCTCCCAGATCATCACGCCCGAGACGATCAGCACCAGGATCAGCGCCGACATCGCCCAGAAAACGAATTTCTGCCCGGCATTGTATTTGCCCAGTTCGGGCAGCTTCTCCTCCTCGCCCTTCATCACCTCGCCGATATGCTCGACCCAGGTCACGTCCTCGGGACGCGGCAGGTTCAGCCGCCAGAGCTGCAGGAACAGCACCAGGAAGCTGAAGAACAGCAGCACGCCGACGAAGGGATGCAGCCAGCGCGTGGCCTGACCGCCGCCGAACAGCGCCGTCAGCCCGTAAAGCGAGGGGTGGAACAGCGCCATCCCCGAGACCAGCAGCACGATCAGGCTGGCCGCGGTCAGCCAGTGGTTCGCGCGGGTGAAGCCGCGATAGCGGCTGACCGTCACCGGCGCCCTGGTTTCGATATGGTCGCCCGGTTGCGAATAGAAACGCTTTTCCATCACACCCTCTCGGTCCCGGCGGGGGGATTGCTGTGATCGACCAGCTCCTCGGCCTCGCGCTCGTCCAGCGGCGACACCTGGTTGGCGCGGGTCAGAAGCCCGTGCAGGACCGAGCCGACGGCCGCCACGCCGATGGCAGCCAGGCCGACGGTCTTGGTCACGCCCTTCCAGCCGCGCACCACCGGCGAGATCTGCGGATCCTCGGGCAGGTCGGAATAAAGCGAGGGCTGGTCGGCATGATGCAGCACATAGAAGACATGCGCGCCGCCGACGCCCTGCGGGTCGTAGATGCCGGCCTTGTCATAGCCGCGCGACTTCAGATCCTCGACCCGGGCCTCGGCATGGGTCAGCATGTCCTCCTTGGTGCCGAAGACGATGGCCTGGGTCGGGCAGGCCTTGGCGCAGGCCGGGCCCTGTCCCACCGCCACCCGGTCCGAGCAGAGCGTGCATTTGTAGCTGCGATGGTCGGTCTTGCTGATCCGGGGTATGTTGAAGGGGCAGCCGGTGATGCAATAGCCGCAGCCGATGCAGTTCTCGTGGATGAAATCCACGATGCCGTTGGAATATTGCACGATGGCGCCGGGGGCCGGGCAGGCCTTGAGACAGCCCGGATCGGCGCAATGCATGCAGCCGTCCTTGCGGATCAGCCATTCGAATTCGCCGCTTTCCGGGTTCTCGTATTCCGAGAACCGCATCAGCGTGAACATCTCGGGCGTCAGGTCGTGCGGGTTCTCATAGACGCCGGTGTTGTAGCCGATCTCGGGTTCGGTGTCGTTCCATTCGGCGCAGGCCGCCTGGCAGGCCTTGCAGCCGATGCATTTCGACACGTCGATCAGCTTGGCCACCGGCGTCAGCTCGCGCTCGGGCGGCGGCAGATCGGGCATGGCCGAGGCGCGGACCACGTCGCCCGGCCCCAGATTGGCCTTCATCGGCTGCACCGGCGGGTTCGAGACCGCGGTGCGCGGACTGTCGAGGTTGGGGTCCATCGTCATGACACGGCCTCCCCTTCAGCGGGTTCGATATTGACGAGGAACGCCTTGAACTCGGGCGTCTGAATATTGGCGTCGCCGACGAAAGGCGTCAGGCTGTTCGGCCCGAAGCCCTTGCGCGCCGCGCCGGTGAAGCCCCAGTGCAGCGGAATCCCGACGATATGCACGGTCTTGCCGTCGCAGGTCAGCGGCCGGATGCGTTTCGTCACCACGGCCTTGGCCCAGACCTCGCCGCGGTTCGACCAGACCCGCACCTGCCCGCCGCGGGCGATGCCCTTCTCGGCCGCCAGTTCCTCGCTGATCTCGACGAAGAATTCCGGCTGCAGCGCCGCGTTGATGCGGTTGTGCTTGGTCCAGAAGTGGAAATGCTCGGTCAGCCGGTAGGAGGTGGCGACGAAGGGAAAGGCGTCGCTGGTGCCGAGCTGCTTCAGATCCTCCTCGAAGATCCGCGCCGCCGGGTTGCCCAGCAGCTCGGGGTTCAGCGGATTGGCCACCGGGCTCTCGAAGGGTTCCATATGGGTCGGGAACGGCCCGTCCACCATCAGCTTGCGCACGAACAGCCGGCCGGTGCCCTCGTTGGTCATGATGAAGGGCATCACCTCCTCGGGCCGGGCGGTCGGGGCGATGTCGGGCACGTCGTAGCCCGTCCATTTCTCGCCGTTCCATTCGATCAGCTTGCGGGCGGGATCCCAGGGCTTGCCGGACAGGTCCGCCGAGGCGCGGTTGTAGAGGATGCGCCGGTTCGCCGGCCAGGAGAAGGACCAGTTCAGGAACGTGCCGGCATCGTCGGGGTCGGAATTGTCCCGCCGGGCCATCATGTTGCCGTCCTGGGTCCAGGAGCCGGTGAAGATCCAGCAACCCGACACGGTGGTGCCGTCGTCGCGCATCACGCCGAAATTCGGCAGCAGCTCGCCGGCCCGGACCAACAGCTTGCCGGGATCCTTGGGATCGTAGAGATCGGCCAGCGCCCGGCCGTTCATCTCCTGCGCCAGTTCCTGGGCGCTGGGTTCATTGGGATCCTTGTAGTCCCAGCTGAGATTGACGATCGGGTCGGGGAAGGGCCCGCCCTCGGTCCGGTAAAGCTCGCGCACCCGCTGGAACAGGTTGCCCATGATCCAGGTGTCCTGCCGCGCCTGGCCCGGCGGGGTCGCGCCCGCCCAGTGCCATTGCAGCCAGCGGCCCGAGTTGATCGTCGCGCCCTCGTCCTCGGCGAAGCAGGTGGTGGGAAGCTCGATCACCTCGGTCTGGATCGAGGCCGGGTCCACGTCGTTGTAGATGCCATGATCCTGCCAGAAGGCGGCCGTCTCGGTCTGCAGCGGGTCCATGACCACCAGCAGCTTCAGCCGGGACAGCGCCCGCGTGACCTTGGCCCGGTTGGGAAAGGACAGCATCGGGTTGAAGCCCTGGCAGAAATAGAGATTCACCTCTCCCTTGGCCATCATGTCGAACATGCGCAGGATGTCGTAGCTCGGCACGTCCAGCTTGGGCAGGTAGTCATAGGCCCAGTCGTTGCCGGCCGTGGCGGCATCGCCCCACATCGCCTTCTGGAACGAGACCATGAACTTGCGGTAGTTCTGCCAGTAGCTGGTCTGGCCCGGCCGCAGCGGCGCATTGCCCTTGGTGGACATATAGGTCTCGAAATCGACCTCGCTGTCGCGGGGGATGCTCAGATAGCCGGGGATCAGGTTCGACATCAGGCCGATATCGGTCAGGCCCTGGATGTTGGAATGCCCGCGCAGCGCGTTCACCCCGCCACCGCGCATGCCGATATTGCCCAGGATCAGCTGCAGCATCGCCATGCCGCGGATGTTCTGCGCACCCTTGGCGTGCTGGGTCCAGCCCAGGGCATACATCGAGGTCATGACCCGGTCCGGCGCCGAGCATTCGCCGATCGCCTGGCAGATGTGCAGGAAGCGGTCGCGGGGCGTGCCGGTCACGCGCTCGACGAATTCGGGGGTGTAGACCTCGACATGCGCCTTGAGCAGGTTCCAGACGCAGCGCGGATCCTGCAGGGTCGGGTCCACCTTGGCGAACCCGTCATCGCCCAGCTGGTATTCCCATTCGCTCATGTCATAGGCGCGCTTGTCGGCGTCATAGCCGTTGAACAGGCCCTCGCTCCAGCCATAGCCGTCCTTCACCAGGAAGGCGGCGTTGGTGTAGTGGCGGACATAGTCCCATTGCACCTTGTCGTTCTCGATGCACCAGCGGATCACGCCCATCAGGAAGGCGATGTCGGTGCCGGGGCGGATCGGGGCATAGTAATCCGCCACGCTGGCCGTGCGGGTGAATCGCGGATCGACCACGATCAGCCGGGCGCCGCGCGTGGCCTTGGCCTCGGTCACCCATTTGAAGCCGCAGGGATGCGCCTCGGCCGCGTTCCCGCCCATGACGATCACGAGGTCGGTATTCTTGATGTCGGTCCAGGCGTTGGTCATCGCGCCACGGCCAAATGTCGGGCCCAAACTGGACACCGTGGGGCCGTGTCAGACGCGTGCCTGGTTGTCGAATCCGACGATGCCCAGCGAACGGACGACCTTGTAGGTGGCCCAGGCCGTTTCGTTGGTGCTGCCCGAGGCGGCCAGGAAGCCGGTGGTGGTCCAGCGGTTGACGGTCTGGCCCTCGGCATTCCGTTCGATGAAGTTCGCGTCGCGGTCATCCTTGATGGCGCGGGCGATCTTGTCGAAGGCCTCGTCCCAGCTGATGTCCTGCCAGTCGCTGCCGCCGGGGGCGCGATAACGCGGCTTGGTGGCGCGGGTCTCGGAGCGGACGAAATCCTTCAGCGCCGACCCCTTGGGGCAAAGCGTGCCGCGGTTGGTCGGATGATCCGCATCGCCTTCGATATGGATCAGCTCGGCCTTTTCGCCGGCCTTCAGATCCCCCTTGGAATACATGATGATGCCGCAGGCGACCGAGCAATAGGTGCAGATGTTGCGGGTCTCGGTGGTCGAGGCCAGCTTGAAGGCGCGCACATGCGCCTGTTCCGCCGCCTCTGCTTCGCCGAAGCCCATGGCCCCCAGCGATGTCGCCGCGACGCCCGCACCCGCCAGTTTCAGGAAACCGCGGCGTGAGAGGTCGATATTCATCGGTGCCCCCTTTTGCCTGTCGAAGAGATAGGTACAGGGTCAGGATCACCCGGTATGGTAGACATGTCAAGCATTGCAAAGAAAAGGGCGGGCCTTTCGACCCGCCCGTTTTCCCCTGAAAAACAAGGGATTTCTGTCAGGCTTGCGTCTTGGCCGAGGACTCAGACCTCGACCGAGACGGCGCCGATCGGATGCGAGCAGCAGGCCAGGATATAGCCGTCCTCGATATCCTCGTCGGTGATGCCGCCGTTATGGACCATGTGCACCTCGCCGGCGGTCTTCCTGACCTTGCAGGTGCCGCACAGGCCGAAGGTGCAGCCCGAGGGGATGTTCAGCCCGTTGGCCTTGGCCACCGCCAGCACGGTATCGGTCTCGTGGCATTTCGCCACAACGCCCGAGCTTTCGAAGGTGATCTGCGCGGCGCTGTCCTCGTCGGGAATGACGTCCTCCAGCACCGGGGCCTCGGCCTCGTTGCGGATCGGGGCGCCGAAACTTTCCTGATGGTAATGCTCCATGTCGAAGCCGAGCGCGATCAGCATGTCGCGCACCGCCTGCATGAAGGGCTCGGGCCCGCAGCAGAACACCTCGCGCTCCAGATAATCCGGGGCCATCAGGCCCAGCATGATCTGGTTCAGCCGGCCGTGATAACCGTGCCAGGTGCGGAACGGGTCGGATTCCTCGATCGTGAAACGCAGTTGCAGGCCCGGCACCCGGTCGGCCATGCCCTCCAGCCGCTGGCGGAAGATGATGTCGCTGGGGCTGCGGGCGGCATGGACGAAGACGATGTCCGGCATTTCGCCCGAATCCCAGGCCCAGGTGGTCATCGACATCACCGGGGTGATGCCCGAGCCGGCCGAGATGAACAGGTATTTCGGCGCCTCGTGCCGCACGAAGGAGAAGATCCCCGCCGGCCCGAACGCCTTGAGCCGCATGCCCGGCCGCAGGTGGTCGATCATCCAGCGCCCGCCGACGCTGCCCGGCTGCGCCTTGACCGTGACCGAGATCGACAGCGGCCGCGACGGGCTGGAGCTGATGGTGTAGGTGCGCTGCACGTTGCCGCCGGGCACCGGCAGGTCGAGCGTGACGAACTGCCCCGGCTGATAATCGAACCAGGATCCGGAGGGCGCGCGAAAGGTGAAGGTGGCGGTGTCCGATGTCTCGGGCACCACCATCACGCATTCCAGCGGCTCGTCATCCTTCCACGGCTTGTCGCCGAATGCCTTGACCAGGACCGCCATTATTCCGCCGCCATCGCCGGGCTCGGGGACAGGCGATCCAGCATCTGCCGCACATACCAGTCGACGAAATGGATCACGCCCTCTTCCTGGCTGGGCGAATAGGGGCCGGGCTCGTAGGCCGGGGACAGGATGCCCTTCTGGTTCTCCTCGACCACGCGGCGGTCCTCGTCATTGGTCGCCAGCCAGACCTCGGTCAGCTTCTGCAGATCATAGTCCACGCCTTCGACCGCGTCCTTGTGGACCAGCCATTTCGAGGTCACCTCGGTCTCGGTGGGCGAGATCGGCAGCAGCCGGAAGACGATGGCATGGTCGGGCAGGAAGTGGTTCCAGCTGGACGGGAAGTGATAGAACATCAGGCTGCCGGCGTCGCTCCACGGGATCGTGCCCATGCGCCGGTTCACCGCCGCCTTGGTGGACATGGTGAAGCTTTCGGCATTGTTCAGCAGCGGCACGCGGGCGAAGCGCCATTGCATGCCCGGATCGTTCACGAAGCGCGCCGGCAGGCCGGCCTTGTCGCAGCGGTCCCAATGCGACAGGATCTCGGGCGAGGCGGCATTCGGCCCCTCCATCACCGTCATCAGCGGGTTGTCGGAATAGGTCCGGCACAGCGAGGGGTGGCTGCCGCCGCAATGGTAGCATTCGCGGTTGTTCTCGATCACCAGCTTCCAGTTGCCCTTCTCGACGATGGTCGAGGTGAAGGCCACCTTGGCGTTCGACAGGTCGCTGGCCCCGACATAATCGCGCAGATAGCTGCCAAGGTGCTCGAAATCCGGCGGATCGTCGGCCAGGCAGATGAAGACCATGCCGCCCTCGGTCCGGCAATGCACCGGCTTCAGGCTGAATTTCGACGGGTCGAAATCCGGCCCCATGTCGCGGGCGAACAGCAGCTTGCCGTCCAGGTCATAGGTCCACTGGTGATAGGGGCAGACCAGCTTGGGCGAGGAGCCGTTCTGCTTGGGACAGAGCCGCTGGCCGCGGTGGCGGCAGACATTGTGGAAGGCGCGGATCTGGCCGTCGCCGCCGCGCACGATCACGACGGGATAGGCGCCGATCTGCAAGGTAGCGTGGTTGCCGGTCTTGGGGATGTCGCAGGAGGGGATGGCGAACACCCATTCCCGATACCAGAGATTCTCCAGATCGGCGTGAAAGACGCCCTCGTCGCAGTAGAGGTCGCGGCCGAGCGAGAAGTTCTTCTGCCGGTTGGCGAGCGCGTTCAGGATTTCGGCTGTGTTCAGCATGGCATGATTCCGCTGGCTAAAGGGACGCTGTCTTCAGCATTGCACCCGTTTTGCGACTCGCAATTCTCTAAATGCGACGCTTGGGTGACGGAAACGAACCTCGGAGGGCTGCGGCGGCGCAGCCGGCGGGTTTTCCGGCCCTCGCGAGCCGGTTTCGACCGGGCCGTTCTGCATAAGCCTGTGGATAAGCCGCGGCGACTCGGGGGGCCGGTTCTGTGGAGCGTTCGCGTCCCCCGCCGGGCCGGTGGATGACCGGCCGGAACGGGACACGAACGGCGCCGGCTTCTCCACATGTCCAAAACCTGCGAGGAAGCTTCCACATGCTGTGGACAAGAAAAATTTTCACAAACTTATCCACAGAGCATGTTCCTGCAAAACATTGAAAATGGCTGATTTTTCTATTAACAGATCGTTAACGGGATTTTTCTCCCCAGACCGGCGAAGCTGGGGAACCTTGCCGTGAAACCAGGATGTCCCGTCATCCACAGGCCCAACAACAACATCATCTTCCTTTATCTTTATCCTTTTTTATTAGAGGAGATGGCCTCGGAGGTGTCCGATGACCGATTTCCTGGCTTCTGCTTACCCCTGGATCAAAGCCCTGCATGTCATGGCAGTGATTTCCTGGATGGCCGGGCTTTTCTATCTGCCCCGGCTGTTCGTCTATCATGCCGAGCGCGAGCATATCGGCCAGGAACCCGTACAATCTTTTGTAATCATGGAAGAAAAACTTCTTCGCATGATCATGAATCCCGCCATGGCGGTCAGTTGGGCCGCGGGTCTGGCGCTGGTTCTGACCCCGGGCATTGTCGATTGGACCATGGTTTGGCCCTGGAGCAAGGCCGCGGGCGTGCTGGGCATGAGCTGGTTTCACATGTGGCTTGCGGTCCAGCGCAAGGCGCTTCTGGCCGGGCGCGGGCTGAGCGGGCGGCGTTACCGCATGATGAACGAGCTGCCGACGCTTCTGATGCTGGTGATCGTGCTTTCGGTGATCGTGAAGTTCTGAAGAATTGACTCGCGGCCGGTTTCTTCCTATGTGAGGCCGGTCCGCCGTCCGGCGGGACTTTTCCAGACACAGTTTCCAGCGCGGACCGATGCCGTCGGGCGTCGCGCATATAGGCAAGCGATGACCGAAGAACGTCTCAATCTGTCCGATCTCAAGGCCAAGAGCCCGGCCGATCTGCTGTCCATGGCCGAGGAATGGGAGATCGAGAACGCCTCGACCATGCGCAAGGGCGAGATGATGTTCTCGATCCTGAAGGAGCATGCCGAGGAAGGCTTCGAGATCGGCGGCGACGGCGTGCTCGAGGTGGTGCAGGATGGTTTCGGCTTCCTGCGCTCGACCGAGGCGAACTATCTGCCCGGCCCCGACGATATCTATGTCAGCCCCGACATGATCCGCCAGCATTCGCTGCGCACCGGCGACACCGTCGAAGGCGTGATCCGCGCCCCCGGCGAGAACGAGCGCTATTTCGCCCTGACCAAGGTCGAACGGATCAATTTCGAGCATCCCGAGAAGGCCCGCCACAAGGTCGCTTTCGACAACCTCACGCCGCTCTATCCGAACGAGCGGCTGAAGATGGAAATCGAGGATCCGACCATCAAGGACCGTTCGGCCCGGATCATCGACCTGGTGGCGCCGATCGGCAAGGGCCAGCGTTCGCTGATCGTGGCACCGCCGCGCACCGGCAAGACCGTTCTGCTGCAGAACATCGCCCATTCGATCGAGAAGAACCATCCCGAATGTTACCTGATCGTGCTGCTGATCGACGAGCGGCCGGAAGAGGTGACCGACATGCAGCGTTCGGTGAAAGGCGAGGTGATCTCCTCGACCTTCGACGAACCGGCCAGCCGGCACGTCGCGGTCTCGGAAATGGTGATCGAAAAGGCCAAGCGCCTGGTCGAGCATAAACGAGATGTTGTGATCCTTTTGGATTCAATCACAAGACTTGGTAGGGCGTTCAACACCGTGGTGCCGAGTTCCGGCAAGGTTCTGACCGGCGGCGTCGATGCGAACGCGCTGCAGCGGCCGAAGCGGTTCTTCGGCGCGGCGCGCAACATCGAGGAGGGCGGTTCGCTGACCATCATCGCCACGGCGCTGATCGACACCGGCTCGCGCATGGACGAAGTCATCTTCGAGGAGTTCAAGGGCACCGGCAACAGCGAGATCGTGCTGGACCGCAAGGTCGCCGACAAGCGGGTCTTCCCGGCGATGGACATCCTCAAGTCCGGCACCCGCAAGGAAGAACTGCTGGTGGATGCCAAGGATCTGCAGAAGACCTATCTGCTGCGCCGCATCCTGAACCCGATGGGCACCACGGATGCGATCGAGTTCCTGATCTCGAAGCTGAAGCAGACCAAGACCAACAGCGAATTCTTCGACTCGATGAACGCCTGACGGCGCGGAGGATGCGGTGGACACGATCTTTGCCGAGGCGACGCCTCCCGGTCGGGGGGGCGTTTCCGTTGTCCGCCTGAGCGGACCGCAGGCGCGCGCCGCGCTGGAATCTCTGGTCGGTCCGGTTGCGGCGCCTCGCGCGGCGGTACTGCGGGCGGTGCGCGATGGCGAGGAGCTGATCGACCGCGCCCTGGTGCTGTGGTTCGAGGAGGGCCGCAGCTTCACCGGCGAGCAAGTCGCCGAACTGCACCTGCATGGTGCGCCGGTGATCGCCAACCGGCTGTCCCAAGCCCTGTTGGCGCGCGGATTGCGCCGGGCCGAGGCGGGGGAGTTCACCCGCCGGGCCTTCCTGAACGGCCGTATGGATCTGGCCGAGGCCGAGGGGCTTGCCGATCTGCTATCGGCCGAGACCGAGGCGCAGCGCAAGCTGGCGATGCGTGCCACCGAGGGGGAACTGGGGCAAAAAGCCGATCTGCTGCGGGCTGCCCTGGTCCGCGCCGGGGCGCTGATCGAAGCCAGCATCGACTTCGCCGATGAGGAGGTTCCGGAGGAGGTTCCCGAGGAGGTCTTTGCGCTGATAAAAACGGTCTGCACCGAGATTGGTGCGCTGCTGGCGACCTATCCGGCCACCGAACGGCTGCGGCAAGGCTACGAGGTGGCGATCATCGGACCACCGAATGCCGGAAAATCCACATTGCTGAACCGGATCGGCCAGCGCGAGATCGCCTTGGTGTCGGACATTGCCGGTACGACCCGCGACATCCTGGAGCTTCGCACCGACTTGCGCGGTCTTCCGGTCACCTTCCTGGACACGGCCGGCTTGCGCGAAAGCGAGGATCCGGTCGAAGCGATGGGCGTGGCCCGGGCCATGAAACGGGCGCAGGCGGCAGATCTGCGGATTCATCTTTCGTCAGCCGATGGGGCGACCGAGGTGTTGGGCGCAGATGATATCGTGGTGCAATCCAAGGCCGACCTGACGCCCGGAACCGGCAGGTCCATATCCGGTTTGACCGGGGAAGGGGTCGCGGAACTGCTCGACCTGGTTTATGATCGGCTGCGGGTCAGGGCGGCTGATTCCGGTCTGGTCGGGCACAAGCGGCAGGCGGAAGCTCTGGAACGCGCCTTGGCGGCGCTGCAGGTGGATGGCACTATGCCACCGGAATTTCTGGCCGAAGCGCTGCGTCAGGCGGCTCAGGCCTTGGCGATGATGGTGGGTCGGGTCGGGGCCGAGGATTATCTGGACGAGATCTTCAGTTCGTTCTGTATCGGAAAGTAAGGTTTCACGTGAAACATTTCGACGTAATCGTGATCGGCGGCGGCCATGCCGGGGTGGAAGCGGCGATGGCTTCGGCGCGCATGGGTGCTCAGACGGCACTGGTGACGATGAAACGCGATGATATTGGCACCATGTCTTGCAATCCGGCCATTGGTGGCCTGGGCAAGGGCCATCTGGTGCGAGAGATCGACGCGCTGGACGGCGTCATGGGGCGGATTGCCGATGCGGCGGGCATCCAGTTCCGTCTGCTCAATCGCCGTAAAGGGCCGGCGGTACAAGGACCGCGCGCGCAGGCCGATCGCAAGCTGTATCGGACGGCGGCGCAAGAAGTTGTTGAAAATCAACAAGGATTGACTCTGATCTTGGGCGAGGCGGCGGAACTGATCCACGAAGGCGGACAGGTTCTTGGCCTGCGACTGGCGGATGGAGACGAGCTTAGCTCCCGCCAGGTGATCCTGACCACCGGCACTTTTCTCAACGGGCTGATTCATATCGGCGAGGTAACGCGCGCCGCCGGCCGCTGGGGCGGTGCGCCCTCGGTCAGCCTTGCCGAATCGCTCCGCCCGCTTTCGCTGCCGCTGGGCCGGTTGAAGACCGGCACCCCGCCGCGCATCGACCGCGCCAGCGTCGACTGGGAAAGTTTGGAACGGCAGCCGGGCGATGCGGATCCGGTGATGTTCTCCTATCTGAACGCTGTGCCGCAGGTGCCGCAGATCAGCTGCGCCATTACCCATACCAACGCCGAGACGCACCGGCTTATCCGGGACAATCTGGATCGTTCCGCCATGTATGGCGGCCGCATCGACGGCGTCGGACCGCGCTACTGCCCATCGATCGAGGACAAGATCGTCCGCTTCGCCGACAAGGATTCGCATCAGATCTTCCTTGAACCCGAAGGGCTCGACAGCGATCTGGTCTATCCGAACGGCATTTCCACCTCGCTGCCGGAGGAGGTGCAACTGGCCTATGTGCGATCGATTCGTGGCCTCGAACAGGCGCGCATTGTCCAGCCGGGCTATGCGGTTGAATATGATTACGTCGATCCACGCGCACTCAGCCCGGCGCTGGAAGCCAAGTCGCTTGCCGGCCTGTTCCTTGCCGGGCAGATCAACGGCACGACCGGCTATGAGGAGGCGGCCGCGCAAGGTCTGGTGGCGGGTCTGAACGCGGCATTGAAGGCGCAGGGTCGGGCGATGCAGCATTTTAGCCGCTCGCAAAGCTATATCGGCGTGATGATCGACGATCTGGTCAGCCGCGGCGTCAGCGAACCCTATCGGATGTTCACTTCGCGCGCCGAATTCCGGCTGTCCCTGCGGGCGGACAACGCGGATCAACGCCTCACGCCGTTGGGAATCGAGCTGGGCTGCGTCGAAGAGCGTCGCCAGCAGGCGTTTCAGGACAAGATGCATCGCTATCATATGGCACGAAGCCGGGCCGAGGCGATCTCTTTTACGCCCTCGGAACTGGCGCGCCAGGGCATCGAGGTCCGTCAGGATGGTGCGCGCCGCAGTCTGTTCTCGCTGCTGGCACAGCAGGATATCCTGCAAGATCAAGTGCTTGCACTGGATGACGCACTCTCTGGCCATGATGCGCGGACCATCCGGCAGGTCGCCACGGATGCGCTCTATCATCAGTATACCGAGCGCCAGGGCCGCGACGCCGAGATGTTGCGCAAGGAGGAAGCCGTGCGGATTCCGCCGGGCTTCGACTATCGGGCATTGTCCGGGCTTTCCAATGAGCTGAAATCCAAGCTGGAAACGCTCCGGCCTGCGACGCTTGCAGCGGCATCGCAGATCGAGGGCATGACCCCTGCCGCGCTTACCTTGATTCTGGCGGTCATTCGCGCCGGACAACGCCGCAGCGCATGATGAGTGTTTCACGTGAAACAGAGGAGCGGTTGGCCTGCTACGCCGCTTTGCTGCGGAAATGGAATCCGGCCATCAACCTGATTGCTTCGTCGACGGTCGGGCAAATCGAATCGCGCCATATCGCCGATGCTCGCCAGCTTGCGCTCTTGGCGCAATCTGCCACCGGCACCTGGGCCGATCTGGGAAGTGGCGGAGGGCTGCCGGGGATCGTTCTTGCGGTCTTGCGCGCGGATCTCGCCGTCAAGCTGATCGAGAGCGATCAGCGCAAGGCGGCATTCCTGCGCACCGTCATACGCGAGCTGAGCCTCGACAACGCCCAGGTGATCAACAAGCGTATCGAGGCGGCGGACCGGCTTGAAGCCGCCCAGATCAGCGCGCGGGCGCTTGCCCCGCTGGGCCAGCTCATGGCACATGTGGATCGTCACCTTCGCTCTGACGGCACCGCCTGGTTGATGAAGGGGCGGAACTGGCAAGCCGAGGTCAGCGAGGCGCAACGCGACTGGAAATTCGACATGAAAACCCATCCCAGCGCCACGGAACCGGACGCCGCCATTCTGGAAATTGCGAGAATTCGTCATGCCTGAAACCCGCATCATTGCCGTCGCGAACCAGAAGGGCGGGGTGGGAAAAACCACCACGGCGATCAATCTGGGCGCCGCTCTGGCCGAACAGGACCAACGCGTCATCGTCATCGACCTGGATCCGCAGGGCAATGCCTCGACCGGGCTTGGCGTTCCGCCGGAGGAGCGCGTCCTGACATCCTATGATCTGCTGACCGGCGACCAGCCGCTGGAGCAGACCCTGCATGACACCGATATCGGCAATCTGCGCATCGTGCCGTCGAATCGCGATCTGGCCTCGGCGGATTTCGAGCTGTCCAGCCGACCGGGCCGCACCCAGCTTCTGCGCCGCAAGCTGTCGCATCCCATTGAATCCGATTACATTCTTATCGATTGCCCGCCGGCCCTGGGATTGCTGACCGTGAATGCCATGGTGGCGGCGGATAGCGTTCTGGTGCCGCTACAGGCCGAGTTCTATGCCCTGGAAGGGCTGTCGCAGTTGCTGATGACCGTGCGCGAGGTGCGGCAGACCGCCAATCCCGATCTGCGGATCGAAGGCGTGCTGCTGACCATGTCCGACAATCGCAACAACCTGTCGCAGCAGGTCGAGGCCGATGCGCGCAGCACCTTGTCCGGTCTGGTCTATCGCACGGTGATCCCGCGCAATGTGCGCTTGTCCGAGGCGCCCTCGCATGCCATGCCGGTGCTGCAATACGATCCGAATTCCAAGGGAAGCACCGCCTATCGCGAACTGGCGAAGGAGTTCCTGTCCCGTCAACTCGCGACCGCCTAGGGAGGAAACATGTCCGATAACAAGCTGGAGAAGCGCGGCCTGGGCCGGGGTCTGTCGGCCCTGATGGCTGATGTGGACCTGATCCCCTCCGAGCGGCCGGCGCCGCGCCAGATGCTGCCGGTCGAGCAGATGACGCCCAATCCCGACCAGCCGCGGCGCAGCTTCGCGCCCGAGGCGCTGCAAGAACTGGCCGATTCGCTGAAGACTCGCGGCATGCTCCAGCCATTGATCGTGCGGCCGCATCCGACAGATCGCGGGCTTTACCAGATCGTCGCCGGCGAGCGGCGCTGGCGCGCGGCGCAGATCGCGCAGCTTCACGAAGTTCCGGTCATCGTCCGCGATCTCAGCGATACCGAGGTGCTGGAGGTCGCGATTGTCGAGAACATCCAGCGCGCCGATCTGAACGCCATTGAGGAGGCGGCCTCCTATCGACAGCTGATGGATCGCTTCGGCCATACCCAGGAACGGGTTGCCGAGGCGTTGAACAAAAGCCGCAGCCACATCGCCAACCTGCTGCGGTTGCTGAACCTGCCCGAGCAGGTGCAGGCCTGGCTCAAGGAAGGCAAGCTTACCGCCGGTCATGCGCGCGCGCTGATCACGGCGCCGAACGCGGTCGAACTGGCCCGCAAGGTGATCGAGAAGAACCTATCGGTGCGCGAGACCGAGGATCTGGTGCGGCGCCAGGCCGAAGGGGCAAAGCCCGCCGCGGCCAAGCCGCCCAAGCCGGAGAAGGATGCCGATACCCGTGCCCTGGAGGGGGACCTGTCGGCACATCTGAAGATGAAGGTGGCGATCAACCATGCCGGCGTGGATGGCGGGCAGCTGGTGATCACCTATCGCGACCTGGATCAGCTGGATCGGCTTTGCCAAGTTCTGGCAGGAAACTGAGCACATTTTGTATTTCTTGGGAATCTGAATACAAAATATGCGATTGTGAGGAAAAACCCCGGAAATTCCCGGGGTTTTCGCTTTCTGCTCAGCTCGCTTGGGTGGAGCTTACCCCGACCTTGGCCGGGCGCAGCAACCGGTCATGCAGCTGGAAGCCGTTATCCATGACCTGAATGATATTGCCGGCCATGGTGCCGGGCACCGGCGCCTCGAACATGGCTTCATGCATCTGCGGGTCGAAGCGGTCGCCGATGGCCGGGGTGATGACCTTGATGCCATGCTTGGCGAAGACGTTGTTCAGCTCGCGCAGCGTCAGTTCGACGCCCTCGATCAGTGCCGCCGCCGCGGCGCGCTGCTCCTCGCCGGCGGCTTCCAGCGCCCGGCTCAGCGCGTCATGCACCGGCAGCAGGTCGCGGGCCAGCCGCGAGCCGCCATATTGCTCGGCATCGCGGCGCTCCTTGTCCGCGCGTTTGCGGGCGTTCTCGGCATCGGCCAGCGCACGCATGAAGCGGTCGCGGTAGTCGTCCCGCTCGGCGATCAGCGCCTCGACATCGGGCGAGGGGGCCTCATCATCGGCCAGCGGGTCAATGATCTCCTCGTCCAGCGGGCTGCCGTTCGGGTTTTCCTTCGTCATGTCCTCATCATCCTTTCCGGCCAGAGATCATCCGGCCGACAAGCTGCGCAGTATAGTCCACGATCGGCACGATGCGGCCATAGTTCAGCCGCGTCGGACCGATGACGCCGACCGCGCCAACAATCTTTCGGTCGGCATTCATATAGGGCGAAACCACCAGAGAGGAACCGGAAAGTGAAAAAAGCTTGTTCTCGGATCCGATGAAAATGCGCACGCCTTCGCCCTGTTCCGCCAGTTCCAGGAACTCGGCGATGTCGCGCTTGCGTTCCAGGTCGTCGAACAGCGTGCGGATAAGGTCCAGATCGGCCAGTTCATCCGCCAGAAGATTGGCCCGGCCGCGCACGATCAGCCGCGGATCGCTGCTTTCGCCGTCCCACAGCGCCAGTCCCGAGGCCACCAGTTCCGCCGCGATGCTGTCCAGCCTTTGCCGGCTCGTCTCGATCTCCTGCGTCACGCTGCGGCGCAGCTCGGCCAGGGTGCGACCTTCGGTCACGGCGTTCAGGAAGTTCGCCGCCTCGCGCATCGAGCTGGCGGTCTGGCCCGGTGGCGGGGCGAACACCCGGTTCTCGACCCGGCCGTCGGCAAAGACCAGCACCACCAGCGCCCGGTCGGGGGCAAGGCTGACGAACTCGATATGCCGCACCGGCGCCTCTTGCTTGGGCATCAACACCAGCGAGGCGCCGTGGGTCAGCGCCGACAGCGCCGTGCTGACCCGGTCCAGCATGGCGCCGGTATCGCCGCTGTCCTGGCCCAGCGTCTCGTCGATCATCTCGCGGTCGCTGGCCGAGACCGGCCCGGCCTCCATCAGCCCATCCACGAACAGCCGCAGCCCCAGCTGCGTCGGCAGCCGCCCGGCCGAGACATGCGGGTGATCCAGCAGGCCCAGATGTTCCAGGTCCTGCATGACATTGCGGATGGTGGCGGCGCTGACCTTTTCGGTCATGTCGCGGGTCAGGGTGCGCGAGCCGACGGGCTCGCCCGTGGCCAGATAGGCTTCGACCACGCGGCGAAACACTTCGCGCGAGCGGTCGTTCAGAAGGGAAAGCAGCGGAGTTTCAGACATCGGCGTTCTGTTGCGGGCGTTCACGGGTTGCGGTCATGGGCGTCGGACCTGTATCTGAACGGCAAAACCCCCGAAAGGAATGAATGATGCGCCCCTCTGGCCGGAATTTAAGTGATATGCGCCCGATTTCAATCGAAACGGGCATCATGCGCCATGCCGAGGGTTCTTGCCTGATCTCTTGCGGCGATACCCGCGTGCTCTGCTCGGCCACCATCGAGGACAAGGCGCCTCCTTTCCTCAAGGGCTCGGGGCAGGGCTGGGTCACGGCGGAATACGGTATGCTGCCGCGGGCCACCAACAGCCGCAACCGGCGTGAGGCTGCGGCGGGCAAGCAATCCGGCCGCACGCAGGAGATCCAGCGCCTGATCGGCCGCGCCTTGCGCGCCGGCGTCGACCGCCGCGCCCTGGGCGAGCGGCAGATCGTCATCGACTGCGACGTGATTCAGGCCGATGGCGGCACCCGCTGCGCCGCGATCACCGGCGGCTGGGTGGCGCTGCGGCTGGCGGTGAACAAGCTGCTTCAGGCCGGCATCGTCACCAGCGACCCGATCATGGACCACGTCGCCGCGGTGTCCTGCGGCATCTATGCCGGCCAGCCGATCCTGGATCTGGACTATGCCGAGGACAGCGAGGCCGGCACCGACGGCAATTTCATCATGACCGGGGCAGGGCGGCTGATCGAGGTGCAGATGTCGGCCGAGGGCGCCACCTTCTCGCGCCCCGAGATGAACCAGCTGCTCGATCTGGCCGAATCCGGCATCGCCGAGCTGGTCCGGGCCCAGAACGAGGCCATGGCATGCGCAAGCTGACCGAAAGGAAACTGCTGGTCGCCACCCATAACCAGGGCAAGCTGGACGAGATCCGCGCCATGATGGCCCCGCATGGCATCGAGGTCACCTCGGCCGGCGAGATGGGCCTGCCCGAGCCGCCCGAGACCGAGTCGAGCTTCATCGGCAATGCCCGCATCAAGGCCCGCGCCGCCATGCAGGCCACCGGCCTGGCGGTGCTGGCCGATGACAGCGGCATCACCGTGGACGGGCTGGACGGCGCGCCCGGCGTCTATACCGCCGACTGGGCCGAGACCCCGCAGGGCCGCGACTTCATGCAGGCCATGACCCGCACCTGGCGCGAGCTGGACGAGCGCGGCGTGCCCGAGCCGCGCACCGCCCAGTTCCGCGCCACCCTGATCCTGCTCTGGCCCGACGGCCACGAGGAGATCTTCGAGGGTGTGGCGCCCGGCCACCTGGTCTGGCCGCCGCGCGGGCAGCAGGGCCATGGCTACGACCCGATCTTCGTGCCCGAGGGCCATGACGTGACCTATGCCGAGATGGCGCCCGAGCGGAAGAACGCCATCAGCCACCGCGCCCGCGCCTTCCGCAAGCTGGAGGCGCTGTTTGCGTAGGATCTCGACCGGATCGCCCTTCGAATCGGCGCTCGGCTACAGCCGCGCTGTGGTGAAGGGGCCGTGGTGCTTCGTCTCGGGCACCACCGGTTACGATTACGCGGCGATGGCGATGCCCGACAGCGCCGCCGATCAGGCGCGCAACGCCTTCGCCACCATCTTCGCCACCCTGGCCGAGGCCGGATTCGCACCCGCCGACATCGTGCGGGTGCAGTACACCATCACCGACCCGGCGATCCTCGACGCGATCACGCCGGTTCTGGGCGAGGCGATGAAAGATGCGTTACCGGCCGCCACCATGGTTGTGGCCGGGCTGATCAGACCCGAGATGAAGATCGAAATCGAAGTCACCGCGCTGAAGGAATGACCCTGGACCTGCCAGCCGCCCCCCCGCCGGACCCGGCCACCGGCCCCAGCCTGTCCGACGACTGGCGGGCCGGGGGCTTCGCGCTTTACGTCCATTGGCCCTTCTGCGCCGCGAAATGCCCCTATTGCGATTTCAACAGCCATGTCGCCGCCAGCATCGACCAGCCGCGCTGGCTGGCCGCCTATCGCGCCGAGATCGCCCGGCTGGGCCGCGAATTGCCCGGCCGGGTGCTGAACAGCATCTTCTTCGGCGGCGGCACCCCCAGCCTGATGGCGCCGGAAACCGTGGCCGGGGTGATCGAGGCCGCCCGCGCCGCCTGGCCCTTTGCCAATGACATCGAGATCACCCTGGAGGCCAACCCGACCAGCGTCGAGACGGGCCGTTTCCGCGCCTATGCCGACGGCGGGGTGAACCGCGTCTCGATGGGCGTGCAGGCGCTGAACGACGATGACCTGCGCCGGCTCGGGCGGATGCATTCGGCGGCCGAGGCCCGCGCCGCCTTCGACATCGCCCGCGACTGTTTCGCGCGCGTGAGCTTCGACCTGATCTATGCCCGCCAGGACCAGGACCGCGCCCATTGGCGGCGCGAGCTCAGCCAGGCGCTCGGCATGGCGGTCGATCACCTCTCGGCCTATCAGCTCACCATCGAGCCGGGCACCGCCTTCGGCGCCCGGCACGCCAAGGGCGGGCTGAAAGGCCTGCCCGACGACGACCTGTCCGCCGACCTGTATCTGGACACGCAAGAGATCTGCGCCACGGCCGGGATGCCAGCCTATGAGGTTTCGAACCACGCCCGGCCCGGGGCGGAAAGCCGGCACAACCTGGTCTATTGGCGGCAGGGGGACTGGGCGGCGGTGGGGCCGGGGGCGCATGGCCGGCTGACGCTGGCCTCGGGCCGCTGGGCGACCGAGGCGCATCCGGCGCCGGGCGCCTGGCTGGACGCCGTCGAGAGCCGCGGCCATGGCGACAGCCGGCGCGAATTGCTCGACCTGTCCGACCGGGCGCTGGAATATCTGCTGATGTCCATGCGGCTGGCCGAGGGCATGGAGATCGCCCGCTATCTCGCCCATGGCGCCCGGCTGCCGCGGCAAAGGGTCGAGGACCTGGCCGGGCTCGGCCTCGTGACCCTGGGGCCCGAGCGGCTGGCGGCGACGGCGGCCGGGCGCCCGGTGTTGAACGGTATCCTGCGTGAACTGGCGGAATAACAACAAGATGCGTTACCTTTGGCTCGCCACCGGCTGGCTGACCCTGTCGGTGGGGGTGATCGGGGTTTTCCTGCCGGTCATGCCCACCGTGCCCTTCCTGCTGGTCGCGGTCTGGGCCTTCGCCCGCTCCTCGCCGCGACTCGGGGCGCGGATCATGCGGCATCCGAAATTCGGCCCGCCGATCCGGGCCTGGCGCAAGGGTGGCATCATCAGCCGCACCGCCAAGATCTGGGCGGTCGGCGCCATGGCCTGCGGCGTCGGCTGGACGATCCTGCTGGGCCTTGATCCGCGGCTCATCGCCGTGCAGGCGGCGGCCTGCACCGCCGTCGGCATCTGGCTGGTCAGCCGTCCCGAAGCCTGACCCGCCGGGGCCGGCAGCGGCGCGGCGGACAGCGATTACAACCTTTTGCCCACTTGCGGGCGACCGGCCATGGCGCGAACCTCGCCCCATCTAGGTTCGCGGGGAGGATTAGGACCATGGTTGATACCTCTGGGGTGAAGATTCATCCTGCCGTCGATAACGGCATCAAGCCGGCGCAGCCCGGGTTTTCCGGCGGCACGCTGCATTGCAAATGCACCTCGAACCCGGTGCGGGTCGCGGTGCGGGCGCAGACCGCGCATAATCACGTCTGCGGCTGCACCAAGTGCTGGAAGCCGGACGGCGCGATCTTCTCGCAGGTGGCGGTGGTCGGCCGCGACGCGGTCGAGGTGCTGGAAGGCGCCGGCAAGCTGGAGATCGTCAATGCCGAGGCGCCGATCCAGCGCCATCGCTGCAAGGATTGCGGCGTGCACATGTATGGCCGCATCGAGAACAAGGACCATCCCTTCTACGGGCTGGATTTCGTCCATACCGAACTGTCGGACGAGAATGGCTGGTCGGCGCCGGAATTCGCCGCCTTCGTCAGCTCGGTGATCGAATCGGGTGTCGATCCCAGCCGCATGGACGGCATCCGCGCCCGCCTGCGCGAACTGGGGCTCGAGCCCTACGATGCCCTGTCGCCGCCGCTGATGGACGCCATCGCGACGCATATCGCCAAGCGATCTGGCGCATTGCCGGCTTGACCGGGACCGCCTCGGCAGGGATCAACTTCGGGGGCCGGTTTACCGGCCCCTGTGCCATGAGACGACTGTGACATGAGAAGACCAAGGCCGTCGCGGCCCATATGCAAGGAGAGCAAGCCATGAGAACACGCGCCGCCGTCGCCCTGGAGCCCGGGAAGCCGCTCGAGGTCATGGAGGTCAACCTGGAAGGCCCCAAGGCCGGCGAGGTGATGATCGAGATCAAGGCCACCGGCATCTGCCACACCGACGATTTCACCCGCTCGGGCGCCGACCCCGAGGGCATCTTCCCCGCCATCCTGGGCCATGAGGGCGCCGGCGTGGTGGTCGAGGTCGGCCCCGGCGTCACCTCGGTCAAGCCGGGCGACCATGTCATCCCGCTTTACACCCCGGAATGCCGGCAGTGCCCGTCCTGCCTGTCGCGCAAGACCAACCTTTGCACCGCGATCCGCGCCACCCAGGGCCAGGGCCTGATGCCCGACGGCACCACGCGCTTCTCGATGCTCGACGGCACGCCGATCTATCACTACATGGGCTGCTCGACCTTCTCGAACTACACCGTGCTGCCGGAAATCGCGGTGGCCAAGGTGCGCGAGGACGCGCCCTTCGACAAGATCTGCTATATCGGCTGCGGCGTCACCACCGGCATCGGCGCGGTGATCAACACCGCCAAGGTCGAGATCGGCGCCAAGGCGGTGGTCTTCGGCCTGGGCGGCATCGGGCTCAACGTGCTGCAGGGCCTGCGCATGGCCGGCGCCGACATGATCATCGGCGTTGACCTGAACGACGACAAGAAGCCGATGGCTGAGCATTTCGGCATGACGCATTTCATCAACCCGAAGAACTGCGAGAACGTGGTGCAGGAGATCGTGAACCTGACCAAGACCCCGTTCGACCAGATCGGCGGCGCCGATTACAGCTTCGACTGCACCGGCAACGTCAAGGTGATGCGCGACGCGCTGGAATGCACCCATCGCGGCTGGGGCCAGTCGGTGATCATCGGCGTGGCGGCGGCCGGGGCGGAAATCAGCACCCGGCCGTTCCAGCTGGTCACCGGCCGGGTCTGGAAGGGCACGGCCTTCGGCGGCGCCCGCGGCCGCACCGACGTGCCGCAGATCGTCGACTGGTACATGGACGGCAAGATCGAGATCGACCCGATGATCACCCACACCCTGACGCTGGACGAGATCAACAAGGGCTTCGACCTGATGCATTCGGGCGAATCCATCCGCTCGGTCGTCCTTTACTGATCGTAAAGGCCTGCTTAGTTAAAAGGACGGCGGGGGCGGGCGACCGTGCCCGCCGTCAACATGAAAGGACCGATCATGGCAAAGCATTTCCACCTGGACGACGATGACGACGACGATGACGACGAGCGCCGCCAGGAGGGCCAGAAGGACGAGGGGCTCGGCCTGCCCGAGGGGGACAAGATCGGCAAGCTCTATTTCAAGTCGCGCACGGTGATCGTCGCCGGGCCGATCACCGACAAGCTGGCGCAGCGCACCGTGGCGCATCTGCTGGCCCTGGCCGAGGACAGCGACGCCCCGATCAACATGCTGATCTCCTCGCCCGGCGGCCATGTCGAATCCGGCGACATGATCCATGACGTGATCAAGTTCATCCGTCCGACCGTGCGCACCATCGGTTCGGGCTGGGTCGCCTCGGCCGGGGCGCTGATCTTCGTCGGCGCGGAGAAGGAAAACCGCTACTGCCTGCCCAACACCCGCTTCCTGATCCACCAGCCCTCGGGCGGGATCGGCGGCACTTCGACCGACATGATGATCCAGGCCGAACAGGTCCGGCTGATGCGCGACCGGCTGAACCAGATCTTCGCCGAGGCCACCGGCCAGAGCATCGAGCGGATCGAGAAGGACACCCAGCGCGACTTCTGGCTGAACACGCAGGAGGCGCTGGATTACGGCCTGCTGGGCAAGGTCATCCGCTCGGTGGACGAGCTGAAATGACGGGCCTGCGCTGATGGGGGGCGGGACAGGCACCCTGATCCGTCCCGCCACGCCTTCCGACCACGAGGCGATCTGGACGATCCTGGAACCCGTCTATCGTGCGGGCGAGACCTATTGCATCCCCCCCGACATCGCGCGGGACGAGGCGCTGGCCGATTGGTTCGCCGCGCCCTTCACCGTCTTCGTGGCCGAGTTGGACGGCCGGGTGCTGGGCACCAGCCATGTCGGCCGGAACCGCCCCGGCCCGGCGGCGCATGTCGCCAATGCCAGCTTCGCCACCCATCCCGACGCGCGCGGCCGCGGCATTGCCGGGCGGCTGGTCGCCCATGCCAAGGATTGGGCGCGGGCGCAGGGTTTCCGGGCGATGCAGTTCAATTTCGTCGTCTCGACCAATGCCGATGCCGTTCATTCGTGGCAGAAGGCCGGTTTCGATATTGTCGGCCGGCTGCCCGGCGCGTTTCTTCACCCCAGGCATGGCTATGTCGATGCGCTGGTCATGTTCCACGATCTGACGAAAGGGAATGAGCCATGAGTCTGGCCTATGAGACCGTATCCGAGAACCGCAGCTTCGGCGGCATGCAGGGCGTCTATCGCCACCAGTCGCAGGCCACCGGCACGCCGATGACCTTCGCCGTCTACCTGCCGCCGCAGGCCGAACACGGCAAGGTGCCGGTGCTGTGGTACCTGTCCGGCCTGACCTGCACGCATGAGAACGCCATGACCAAGGCCGGCGCGCAGGAATGGGCGGCGGAATACGGCATCGCGCTGATCTTTCCCGACACCTCGCCGCGCGGCGAGGGCGTGGCCAATGACGAGGCTTACGACCTCGGCCAGGGCGCCGGCTTCTATGTCGATGCGACCGAGGCGCCCTGGGCGCCGCATTTCCGCATGTGGCATTACATCACCCACGAGTTGCCCGAGCTGGTCTTCACCAATTTCCCGCTGGACCGCGACGCGCAGGGCATCACTGGCCATTCCATGGGCGGCCATGGCGCGCTGACCATCGCCATGACCTTCCCGGAACGCTACCGCTCGGTCTCGGCCTTCTCTCCGATCGCCAATCCGACCGAATCCGACTGGGGTCGCAAGCAGTTCCAGGCCTATCTGGGCGCCGACCGCTCGGCCTGGGAAAAGCACGATTCGACGCTGCTGATGCGCGAGAAGGGCTATCCGGGCGAGGTGCTGGTCGACCAGGGCGCCAATGACCAGTTCCTGGACCTGCTGAAGCCCGAATCCCTGGCCCATGCCATGGCCGAGCGTCGCCAGCCCGGCGAATTTCGCATGCATCAAGGCTATGACCACAGCTATTTCTTCGTGCAGACCTTCATGGCCGACCACCTGCGCTGGCACGCCGAGCGGCTGGCCTGACCGGCTGGGGTCGATCCGGGTGATCGACCCCATACCAATTGCCGATTTTCCCTAATACTTTCGTCTCAGCACCCGATCGCGCTCGTTGACGCAAATGCGGTCGGGTCCGAACCTTCCGACATGAAGGTGCGGGCGTGCGAGGAGTGGCGCCAGCACCGATATGGGAGGGAAAATCCATGAAAAAACTAATGAATGGCGCCTGTCTCGCGCTGCTCATGTGCGGTTCGGCGGCGATGGCCAACGAAAGCGTCCTGGCCGAGATCGCCAAGCCCCAGCAATGGGCGATCCAGACCGGCGATTACGCGAACACGCGCTACTCGACCTTGGACCAGATCAACAAGGACAATGTCAAGGACCTGCGCGTCGCCTGGACCTTCTCGACCGGCGTGCTGCGCGGTCATGAGGGCTCGCCGCTGGTGATCGGGGACGTGATGTATGTCCACACGCCGTTCCCGAACAATGTCTTCGCGCTGGACCTGAACGACAACGGCAAGATCCTGTGGCGCTATGAGCCGCAGCAGGATCCGAACGTCATCGCGGTGATGTGCTGCGACACGGTGAACCGCGGCCTCGCCTATGCCGACGGCATGATCCTGCTGTCGCAGGCCGACACCACCGTCGTGGCGCTGGACGCCAAGACCGGCGAGGCGAAATGGTCCGCCAAGGTCGGCGATCCCGCCATCGGCGAGACGCTGACCGCCACGGTCATGCCGGTCAAGGACAAGGTCATGGTCGGCATCTCGGGCGGCGAATACGGCGTGCGCGGCCGCATGACGGCGCTGAACCTCAAGGACGGCAGCGTGGCCTGGAAGGCCTATTCCACCGGCCCGGACGAGGAAATGCTGGTCGATCCGGAAAAGACCACCCATCTGGGCAAGCCGATCGGCAAGGACAGCTCGCTGCAAAGCTGGGAAGGCGACCAGTGGAAGATCGGCGGCGGCACGATCTGGGGCTGGTTCTCCTATGATCCCGACCTGAACCTGATCTATTACGGCACCGGCAACCCCTCGACCTGGAACCCGGCGCAGCGTCCGGGCGACAACAAATGGTCGATGACCATCATGGCCCGCGATGCCGATACCGGCATGGCGAAATGGTTCTATCAGATGACGCCGCATGACGAATGGGACTTCGACGGCGTCAACGAGATGATCCTGACCAACCAGCAGATCGACGGCAAGGACCGCAAGCTGCTGACCCATTTCGACCGCAACGGCCTGGGCTATACCATGGACCGCGAAACCGGCGAGCTGCTGGTGGCCGAGAAGTTCGATCCGGTGGTGAACTGGACCACTGGCGTCGACATGGACCCGAATTCGGAAACCTATGGCCGTCCGGCCGTGGTCGCCGAATACTCGACCGACCAGAACGGCGAGGACGAGAACACCACCGGCGTCTGCCCGGCGGCGCTCGGCTCCAAGGACCAGCAGCCGGCGGCCTTCTCGCCGCAGACCAACCTGTTCTATGTGCCGACCAACCATGTCTGCATGGATTACGAACCGTTCCGCGTCGCCTATACCGCCGGCCAGCCCTATGTCGGCGCCACCCTGTCCATGTATCCGGCGCCGAACAGCCATGGCGGCATGGGCAACTTCATCGCCTGGGACAACACCAAGGGCGAGATCAAGTGGTCGCTGCCCGAACAGTTCTCGGTCTGGTCGGGGGCCTTGGCCACCGCCGGCGGCGTGGTCTTCTACGGCACGCTGGAGGGCTATCTGAAGGCCGTGGACGCCGAGACCGGCAAGGAGCTTTACAAGTTCAAGACCCCGTCCGGCATCATCGGCAACGTGATGACCTATGAGCATGGCGGCAAGCAGTATATCGGCATCCTCTCGGGCGTCGGCGGCTGGGCGGGCATCGGCCTTGCGGCCGGTCTGACCAACCCGAACGAAGGCCTGGGCGCGGTGGGCGGCTATGCCTCGCTGTCGCAATACACCGAACTGGGCGGTCAGCTGACCGTGTTCGAGCTGCCGGGCTAATACTTTGGTGCAGAAATACGAACTGTGACCTCGAAACGTGCCGCCCAAGGGGTACCTTGGGCGGCGCCATCATCTTCGGGTGACAGCCCAGGGAGGAACATTCATGACCAGCAAGATGACCGCCAGTCTGATGGCGATCTGCATCGCCTGCGCGACGGGTGCCATCACCCAGACGGCCATTGCTCAGACCGCTGCTGAACCTGCCACCGAACCCGCAACCGAAACTCCGCCCGCCCAGGCCGGGGCGGGGGCCGCTGCCGCCACCTCGGGCGACGCGGCGCCGCAAGCCGCGCCCGCAGCCGCCCCGGCCGCCGGCGAGGAGGATCTCGAGGTCAAGGCCGAGGGCGGCAAGCTCGTGCTGCCGAACGGCCAGGACATCACCCCCGATCGCATGGAGAACGGCCGCTGGTACACGGCCGAGGACATCCCGACCTTCAAGATCGCCGAGGACGGGACGGTGGATTACGCGACCTTCTCGGGTTACCGCCGCTATTCGGCGGAATGCCATGTCTGCCACGGTCCGGACGGCGAGGGCTCGACCTATGCGCCGGCGCTGAAGAATTCGGTGCTCAAGCTCGACTATTACGGGTTCCAGGAAATCGTGGCCTCGGGCAAGCAGGACGTGAACACGGCCGCGAACCTGGTCATGCCGGCCTTCGGGACAAACAAGAACGTCTGGTGCTATATCGACGACATCTATGTCTATCTGCTGGCGCGGGGCGTGGGCGACCTGCCGCGCGGCCGTCCGGCGAAGAAGGAAAGCAAGTCCGATGAATTCACGGCGCAGGAAGATTCCTGCATGAACGGATGAGGATGATGAAACGGGCGCTCACCCTTGCCGCCCTGCTGGCCTGTGCCGCGCTGCCCGCGCCGGCGCAGGTCGCCGACCTGCGCTCCACGACCGAGTTCCGGGTCTGCGCCGATCCCGCCGCCGTGCCGATGTCCTCCGAGGACGGGTCCGGCTTCGAGAACCGCATCGCCGAGCTTTTCGGAGAGAAGCTCGGCCTGCCGGTGGTCTATACCTGGTTTCCGCAAGGCTCGGGCTTCATCCGCAAGACCTTGCGGGCCGGGGTCTGCGATGTCGTCATCGGCTATGCCCAGGGTGATGAGCTGGTGCAGAACACCAATCATTATTACACCTCGGCCTATGGCATCGTGACGCGCAAGGACAGCCCGCTGGCCTCGGTCGACATGCTCGAGGATCCGGCGCTGAAGGGCCATCCGATCGGCGTGGTCGCGGGCACGCCGCCGGCGACCAACCTGGCGCGGGCGGGGCTGGCCAAGGACATGCGGGGCTGGGATCTGTTCGTGGACCGCCGGGTCGAGAATCCGGTGGGCGACATGCTGGCGCAGGTGAAGTCGGGCGACTTGGCGGCGGCGGTGATCTGGGGCCCGCTGGCCGGGCCGCTGGTCAAGCAGGACCCCGAGCTGCAATTCACCCCGCTGCTCAAGGAAACCACCGGGCCGCGCATGTTCTACCGCATCACCATGGGCGTGCGCCTGGGCGAGGATGTCTGGAAGCGGCAGTTGAACAGCCTGATCCGCCGCCACCAGGACGAGATCGACGCGATCCTGCGCGACGCCGGGGTGCCGCTGCTGGACGATTACGGCAAGGCGCTGAAACCATGAAACGGCTGGGGGCGGTGCTGGCGTTGCTTCTGGCCGTCGCCGCCCCGGCCCAGACCTTGGCGCAGGTGCCCGAACCCAAGGGGTTCCGCGGCGAGCCCTATCGCGCCGAGACCCCGGCGACTCTGGCCGGCGCGCAGGTGATCGACGCGGCCGAGGCGATGCGGCTGCATGCCCGGGGCGTGCCCTTCATCGACGTGCTGCCGCGCCAGGCCCGCCCCGAGGGCCTGCCCGAGGGCACGCTGTGGAATGCGCCGCCGCATCTTTCCATCCCCGGCGCCACCTGGCTTTACGACACCGGCTACGACCGCATCGCCCCGCCCGAGGAGGCGCGGCTGCGCAACGGCCTGACCCGGCTGTCCGGCGGCGACAAGGCGGCGCCGATGGTGATCTTCTGCAAGCGCGCCTGCTGGATGAGCTGGAATGCCGGCAAGCGCGCCGTGGCCCTGGGCTATACCGGCGTGCTGTGGTTCCCCGACGGCGTCGAGGGCTGGCAGGAACAGGGCGGCAGCCTGGAGCCGGTCAGTCCTGCCGGCCCGTGAAGGCGCCGAAGGCGCGCGGGCCGTCCGGCAGCGCGATCTCGCGCGTGATCTCCAGGCTGGCGGCGTCGATCCAGACCAGCGTGTTGCTGTCCCAATGCGCCACCACCACGCCCGAGCCATCGGGCAGGGGGGCGATGCCCTCGGGATAGTCGCCGGTCTCCAGCCGGTCCACGACCTTCAGCGTGACGGGGTCGAAGACCGTCACCGTGCCGGCATATTGGTCGGTGACGAAACCGCGCCCGCCGGCAAAGGCGATGCCATAGGGGTGGCTGCCGGTCGGCACCTGGCCGATACGCTTGCCGGCCTGCGGGTCGATCACGCTGACCGTGTCGCCTTGCACATCCGCCGACCACAGCCGCCCGCCGTGAAAGGCCACCGCATAGGGATGCGTGCCGGTGGCGACGCGGGCCTGCAGCGCCCCGGTTTCGGCATCGTAGATCGAGACCCGGTCGTCGTCGCGATCCGCCACCGCGACCAGCCGGCCGTCGCTGGCCACCCCGGCCGGCGCGCGGCCGGTCGGCACCTGCCACAGCTCGCGCAGTTCGGCATCCAGCCGGATCAGCCGGCCCTGATACCATTCGGTGACGAAGAGCCCGCCATCGGGCGCCAGCGCGATGCCGAAGGCGCCCTCGGGCAGGGCGCGGCCGCCGATCACCTTGCCGGTTTCGTCCAGCACCGTCAGCCCGCCGGTCTCGGCGGCGATGACATAGGCGCGGCCCTGCGCCGGGTCATAGGCCACCGGCGCCGGCGCGCCCGGCACCGCCGCCTCGGCCAGCACCGCGCCCGAACCCAGGTCCACGACCGAGACCGCATCGGCGTTCTGCGAGGTCACGAAGGCCAGATCGGCGGCGCCCGCCGGCGCCGCCGCCGCCAGCAACAGGATCAGCGGGCGGATCATTCCGCCTTGCCGAACCTTTCCGCCAGCGCGTCGAGCCCGGCCTGATAGACCCCGGTCACCGCCTTGATCGCCGCCTCGTCGTTCTGGTCGGCGGGCGGGTTGTTGTTGGGATAGCCGCGATAGAAGCCGCCCTTCCAGGTGACCAGCGCCTTGCCGCCCTCGTCCTTGACGCAAAGCGTCGAGGCATAGTTGGTCACCGGCAGCACCGATACCTCGACCTTCTCGATGCGATAGGCATAGCAGCGCTTTTCGGGCTGCCATTTCGACAGAAGCTCGGTGATGGTCGGGTCGCCGCTGTCGGCCTTCAGGTGCAGCACGCGCTCGGACTTTTCGGGCTGGTCGGTCGAGCCGTCGCCGGCGATCTCGGTCTTGGCGATGGCGGGATGCCAGCTCATGTCGTCGAATTTGCCGATCACCGCCCAGACCTCGTCGGGCGTCGCATCCAGTTTCTGGTCCAGCTCGAGCTTGAGCCGGACCGGGCCATGGGCCTGGGCCGCGCCGGCCAGCGCCATGGTGGCAGCCAGGGTCAGGGCCAGAACTCGGGTCATTATCGCTTTCCTCCTCGCGAGGGGCAGCCATGCCGACCTCCTCCGGGGTCGGTGCGCCCAGTATGGGGCGACCATGCGCCCAAGCCGGCGGCCGCGTCCATAAGACAAACGTATCGGGTGATTTTCCCCGCCCGGGCCCGGGTGCTTTGCCGGGTTGGCGCTGGCGCTTTTGCCCGCCATGATACCGGGGGGAGGAAAGCCATGAAAGGCAGAATCATCATACTTTCGGCTGGGTTGGCCTTGGCGGGCCCGGCGCTTGCGCAGGACTCCGCCGCCGGCGGGGCGCAGACCGTGCGCGCCGCGGTGCTGCGTGTGGACGTGCCGCGCCTGCCGCCGATCTCGCGGCTGGACACCCGCGCCGAGGATCTGGGTTTTGCCGGCGCCCGGCTTGCCATCGAGGACAACGACACCACCGGCCGCTTCATGGGCCAGGATTTCGAGGCGCTGGAGGTCGCCGCCACGCCCGAGACCGCCCCGGCCGAGATGGACAAGCTGCTGGCCCAGGGGGTTCCCTTCATCGTCACCCTGGCCGGTGATGCCGATACCCTGGCGCTGGCCGATCAGGCCGGCGACCGGGCGCTGGTGCTGAACGCCGGGGCGCGCGGCGATGCGCTGCGCGGCAAGGATTGCCGGATCAACGTCATCCATACCGCGCCCAGCCACGCCATGCTGGCCGATGCGCTGGCGCAGTTCCTGATGTGGAAGAAATGGCCGGACTGGTTCCTGATCGCCGGCAGCCACCCCGAGGACGTGGCGCTGGCCGATGCCTATCGCCGGGCCGCGACCAAGTTCGGCGCCAAAATCGTCGAGACCCGCACCTATGAGGATACCGGCGGCAGCCGGCGCAGCGACAGCGGCCATGTCCAGGTGCAAAAGCAGATGCCGGTCTTTACCCAGCGCGCGCCGGACCATGATGTGCTGATCGCCGCGGACGAGAACGACGTCTTCGCCAACTGGCTGCCCTATGAGACCTGGGATCCGCGCCCGGTCGCCGGCTCGGCCGGGCTGGTGCCGCGCAGCTGGGCGCCCTCGCTGGAAGCCTGGGGCGCGACGCAGTTCCAGAACCGTTTCGAGGAGCTTGCCGGCCGCCCGATGCGCGAGGAGGATTATCAGGTCTGGCTTGCCCTGCGCATGATCGGCGAAGCCGCGACGCGCATGCAAAGCACCGAACCCGCCAAGCTCAAGGAATTCATGCTGTCCGAGACTTTCGAGGTGGCGGGCTTCAAGGGCCAGAAGCTGACGATCCGCGACTGGGATCACCAGCTGCGCCAGCCAATCCTGCTGGCGACGCCGACCGTGACCGCCTCGGTCAGCCCGCAGGACCAGTATCTGCATCAAAGCTCGGCGCTGGATACCTTGGGCATCGACCGTCCCGAAACCGAATGCAAATTCTGAGGTGAACGATGAAAGCTGCAACCGCCGTCCTGACCTCGGCCCTGTGCCTGGGTTTCGCGCTGCCGGCCGCCGCCAACCGGGTCTTCGTCAGCAACGAAAAGGGCAATGACGTCACCGTGCTCGACAGCGAGACGCTGGAGGTGATCGGCACCTATCCGGTCGGCGCCCGCCCGCGCGGCATCACCATCAGCCCCGACGGGAAAGAGCTTTACGTCTGCGCCTCGGATGACGATCTGGTGCGGGTGTTCAACCCCGAGACCATGGAGGAAACCCACACCCTGCCCTCGGGCCCCGACCCCGAGCTGTTCGTGCTGCACCCCTCGGGCAACCCGCTCTATATCGCCAACGAGGACGACAACCTGGTCACCGTGGTCGACACCCAGACCCACAAGATGCTGGCCGAAATCCCGGTCGGCGTCGAACCCGAAGGCATGGGCGTCAGCCCCGACGGCAAGGTGGTGATCAACACGTCGGAAACCACCAACATGGCGCATTTCATCGACAGCGAGAGCTTCGAGATCTTCGCCAATGTGCTGGTCGATTCCCGCCCGCGCTTCGCGCAATACAACGATGCCGGGACCAAGCTCTATGTCAGCTCGGAAATCGGCGGCACGGTCAGCGTCATCGACCCGGCGAGCCAGCAGATCACCAGGAAGATCAGCTTCGAGATCCCCGGCGTCCTGCCCGAGGCGATCCAGCCGGTCGGCGTGCGGGTGACCAAGGACGGCAAGAAGGTCTTCGTCGCGCTGGGCCCGGCGAACCGCGTCGCGGTGATCAATGGCGAGACCGACGAGGTCGAGGACTACCTGCTGGTCGGCCAGCGCGTCTGGCAGATGGCCTTCACCCCGGACGAGAAATACCTGTTCACCACCAACGGCAATTCCAACGATGTCTCGGTGATCGACGTGGCCGCGAACAAGGTCGTCAAATCCGTCCCCGTGGGCCAGCAGCCCTGGGGCGTCGTCGTCGCGCCGAACTGACCGCATCCAGAGGGAGGAGAGAACCACATGGCCCGTTTGCTGACCGTCCTGCTGATCATCGCAGGCCTTGCCGCACCCGCCGCCGCGCAGGAGCAGAAACCCGAACCCAAGCCCGAGACCGCCGCCGAGGCGCCGGCTGACGCCCCGGCCGAGGCCGATGGCGACGAGGAAGGCGAGGAAGAGGAGGGGGGCGGGACCGCCACCGATGCAGGCGTGCACGAGGCCGGCGCCAAGTTCGACTACGGCTTCTCGGGGATGCTGGCGCGCGACAACCGCACCCAGCTGGCGCCGCTGACGCTGGCCTCGGGCAAGCCGGTGGCGACGGCGGAATACAAGCTGAAATCCGGCGGCTTCTACCGCATCGACATCAATGCGGACGGCAGCCAGGAGCTGGCGCTGTCGGGTGGCGACTTCTTCCGCGCCATCTGGATCAATGAGGTGGTGATCAACGATATCGAGATCCGGCCGATGGGCGTGCATTCGCTGGAATTCGACGATGCCGGCACCGCGACGATCAGCTTCGTCGCCATCGTTCCGGGCCGCTACACGCTGTCGATCCCCGGCTCGCACGGGGAAACCCAGCAGGCCGTATTCAACATCCAGTAAGAAAGGGGGGCGGAGTCGGCTCCGCCCTGCCAGATGCCGCAGGACGCGCTTTCCATCCAGAATGTCAGCCACAGCTTCGGCCGCGTCGCCGCGCTGAAGGACGTGTCGCTGGCCGTGCCGCGCGGCGGCTTCACCGCGCTTCTGGGCGTGAACGGCGCCGGCAAGACCACGCTGTTCTCGCTGATCACCCGGCTTTACGACAACACCTCGGGCCGGATCGAGGTCGCCGGCCACGACCTGCGGCGCGAGCCGGGCGCGGCGCTGGCGCGGCTGGGGGTGGTGTTCCAGTCCCGGGCGCTGGATGCCGACCTGACCGTGGCGCAGAACCTGGACTATCACGCCGCGCTGCACGGCATTCCCCGGCGCGAGGCCCGGGCCCGCGCCGCCGAGGTGCTGGCTCAGGTCGGCCTGTCGGACCGGCTGGACGCGCGGGTCTCGGCGCTGTCGGGCGGCCAGAGCCGCCGGGCCGAGATCGCCCGCGCCCTGATCCACCGCCCCCAGATCCTGCTTCTGGACGAGCCGACGGTCGGCCTTGACGTGAAATCCCGCGCCGAGGTGGTGGCGCTGACCCGCGCGCTGACGCGCGGCGGGGTCTCGGCGCTTTGGGCCACGCATATCCTGGACGAGATCCGCCCCGAGGACGGGCTGGTGATCCTGCACAAGGGCCAGGTGCTGGCCAGCGGCCATGCCGGCGCCATCGGCGGCGACGACCTGACCGCCGCTTTCCTGCGCCTGACCGGAGAGCAGGCATGAGCGCGCCTGATCCCACCGGGCCCCGCCTGACGCCGCGCATGTGGCTGACCGCCTTCCTGGGCATCGCCCGGCGCGAGACCCTGCGCTTCGTCAACCAGCGCGGCCGCTTCCTGGCGGCGCTGGTCCGGCCGCTGGTCTGGCTTTTCATCTTCGCCGCCGGGTTCCGGGCGGTGCTGGGCCTGTCGATCACGCCGCCCTACCAGACCTATGTGCTTTACGAGGTCTATGTGACCCCCGGCCTTTGCGCGATGATCCAGCTGTTCAACGGCATGCAGTCGTCGCTGTCGATGGTCTACGACCGCGAGACCGGGGCGATGCGCACCCTGCTGGTCAGCCCGTTTCCGCGCTGGTTCCTCTTGGCCAGCAAGCTGGTGGCGGGGGTGATCGTCTCGATCATCCAGGTCTATACCTTCCTGGCCATCGCCTGGTTCTGGGATGTCGAGCCGCCGCCCATCGGCTATCTGGCCGTGCTGCCGGCGCTGCTGCTTTCGGGGCTGATGCTGGGGGCGATGGGGCTGTTCCTGTCTTCGGCCATCCGGCAGCTGGAGAATTTCGCCGGGGTGATGAATTTCGTGATCTTCCCGATGTTCTTCGCCTCGACGGCGCTTTACCCGCTGTGGCGGATGAACGAAAGCTCGACGCTGCTGCACGACATCTGCGCGGCCAATCCCTTCACCCATGCGGTTGAGTTGATCCGATTTGCCCTTTACGGACGCTTCGATCTTCTGTCCTTTTCGGTGGTGTCGGGTTGCCTGATCCTGTTCTTTGCGGGGGCCGTATTCATGTATGATCCGGCCAAGGGGCTCTGGGCCCGGCGAAAGGGGGGAGCATGAGATACCTGGTTCTGGCGCTTTGCCTTGCCGTGACGGCGACGGCGACGGCGGCGCGGGCGGAAAGCGGCACCGATCCCGACTGGCCCTGCGTGCAGCGCAAGCAGCCGCATCTGTCGCTGGGCCAGATGTGGTCCGGGCCCGAGCCGGACGAGACCGCGCGCGAACTGGCCCGCACGCCCGAGATCGCGGCGCTGGCCGACCGGCTGGAACAGCGCCGTCTGCCGCTGGCCGAGGCCGAGGCCGAGATCGCCGAATTCGCCAAGAGCGCCGACAACCGGCAGTTGACCGCGCTGATGGTGGCGATCTTCGACCGGATCGACCCGCATCGCGCCGCGCTGATCGCGGGGATCGCGCGCTATGGCAACAAGCAGGTGGATCTGGCAAAGCGCATCCAGGGTCACCGCGACAAGATGGAGACGATGCAGAAGGCCGAGGCGCCCGATTTCGATGCCATCGACGCCGAGGAACAGCAGCTCGACTGGGATACCCGCATTTTCCAGGACCGCCAGCAGGCGCTGACCTATGTCTGCGAGACGCCGGTGATCCTGGAGCAGCGGGTCTTTGCCCTGGCCCGCGCCATCGCCGCGGGGCTGCAATGACCCTGCCGCCCGCCGTGATCCTGGCCGGGGGCCTGTCCACCCGCATGGGCGGCGGCAACAAGGCGCTGCGGATGTTGGCGGGCGAGACCCTGCTGGCGCGGGTGATCGCGCGCATCGGCCCGCAATGCGGCGCGCTGGCGATCAACGCCAACGGCGACCCGGAACAGTTCGCCGCCTATGGCCTGCCGGTGATCGCGGACGGTTTCGCGGGCTTTGCCGGGCCGCTGGCCGGCGTGCTGGCCGGCATGGACTGGGCGGCGGCCGCGGGCGCCGAAAGCGTGGTCAGCGTCAGCGTCGACACGCCCTTCCTGCCCGAGGATCTGGTGCACCGGCTGCGCGAGGCCAGGGGCCGCAGCGGCCTTGCCATCGCCGCCAGCCCCGACGAAAGCGGGCGGCTGCGCGACCATCCGACCTGCGGGCTGTGGCCGGTGGCGCTGGCCGGCGCGTTGCGGGCGGCGCTGGAATCCGGCCTGCACCGCATCGGCCAGTTCGCCGCCGCCTATGATCCGGGCCGGGCGGTCTTCGACAGCCGGCCGGTGGACCCGTTCCTGAACCTGAACACGCCCGAGGATCTGGCCCGCGCCGCCCGGCTGGCCTAGACGCCGTAGCGGCGCAGCAGCTGGTGCAGGGCCATCGCGACCGCCCGGGCAAAGATCACCGTCATCACCGACAGCACCAGCAGCGCGGCGAAGACCAGGTCGGTCTTCATCCGGCCATTGGCATGGATCATCAGTGCGCCCAGGCCGCGGGCGCCGCCGACCCATTCGCCGATCACCGCGCCGATCGGCGCATAGACCGCCGCCAGCCGCAGCCCGGTGGCGAGGCCCGGCAGCGCCGCCGGGATGCGCAGGTGGCGCATGATGCGGATGCGGCCGGCGCCCATGATCCGGGCCAGGTCCAGCGCCGCCTGCGGCGTGCGCATCAACCCGTCCAGAAAGGCGCTGGCCACCGGGAAGAACACGATCAACACCGTCATGGCGATCTTGGGCGCCATGCCGAAGCCCAGCCACAGCGTCAGGATCGGCGCCAGGGCGAAGACCGGGATGGTCTGGCTGAAGGTCAGGATCGGCCGCAAGACGCCGGTCAGCTTCTGCGAAAACCCCATCGCCACCGCCAGGCCCGCGCCGAGGGCCGAGCCGAGCGCGAAGCCCAGCACCACCTCGGCCAGGGTGAAGCCAGCATGGCGGGCGATCTCGGCCCGGTTCAGCCACAGCGATTCCGCCACCGCGGCGGGCGAGGGCAGCAGAAAGGGCGGCATGCCCGCCAGCCAGATCACGCCCTGCCAAAGCGCCAGCACGGTCAGGATCAGCGCGGCAACGGTCCTCATGCCATCATCCCCCGCATCAGCTCGGCCTGCAGCGCCAGGACTTCGGGCGCGTCATAGGGGCGGGCGGCGGCTTGCGGGCGCGGTATCGGGACCGGCCATTCGCTCAGCCCCTGTTCGCGCAGCAGCAGGATGCGGTCGCCCAGCCGCGCCGCCTCGGCCGGGTCGTGGGTGACCAGCAGCACCGTGCGGCCTTCCAGCAGCCTTGCCGCCAGATCCTGCATCTGCGCCCGGGTGCGGGCGTCGAGCGCCGAGAACGGCTCGTCGAGCAGCACCAGCGGCCGGTCCTCGAACAGGGTGCGGGCCAGGGCGGCGCGCTGGCGCTGGCCGCCGGACAGGTTGGCGGGCAGGTGATGGGCGCGGTCGGCCAGGCCCACGGCCGCGATCAGCGCCGCGGCGCGGGCGGCGGGGTCGGCCCGGGGCTCCGTCCCGCGCCGCGGCGTCCCATCGACGGGGCTGCCGCGGCGTCCCCCGGGGTATTGCGGCAACGAAGACGCCCGCAACGTGCCGCGCAGCCGCGCGCCCAGGGTGACATTGCCGGTCACGTCCAGCCAGGGGATCAGGCCGGGATCCTGCGCCATCAGCGCCACGGGCTGGTCGCGCGTCACTTCGCCCTGGAAGCGGGCGCCGGTCTCCAGCCCGGCGATCAGCCGCAGGATGGTGGATTTTCCGACACCCGAAGGGCCCAGCAGGCAGGTCCAGCCCGCGCCGTCCAGCCGCAGGTCGACCGGGGCGAAAAGCGGCGCCCCGCCGACCCAGGCGCGGCCGCGGACCGAGGCCGCGGCGGCGGTCATGTGCCGCCCAGTTCCCAGAAGGCGACCTCGAGCCGGGTGGCGGTGGCGAAACGATCCGACAGCGCGGCCCAGCGGGGGCTTTCCTCGGGGGTCGCACCCAGCCGCTTGCGGATGGCGCTGTCCAGAAGCGCCCCGGCCGAGACGCAGGCGGCCTGGTATTCGGCACCGGCATAGGTGTCGATCCATTCGCGATAGGGCGTGTCCGGCGCCGCCTCGGCCGCCAGCCGCAGCCCGATCTCGCCATAGCCCAGCACGCAGGGCATCAGCGCCGCCAGCAGGTCGAGGAAATCGCCGGAATAGCCGGATTCGAGCACATAGCGGGTATAGGCGATGTTGGTGATCGCCTCTTGCGCATTGGCCAGCACCTCGGGGCCCATGCCGGCGCGGGCGCAGGTCTGCACATGCAGGCCCATCTCGTGATCCAGAAGCGTGTGGACGGTGGCGGAACAGGCCCGCATCTCGTCGAGATCGCCGGCCTTGACCACCGCGAGCGCCCAGGCGCGCGAGAAGTTCTGCAGGAACAGGTAATCCTGCACCAGATAGGTCAGGAAGCCGGATTGCGGCAGCGTACCGTCGCGCAGACCCTCGACGAAGGCGTGGCGGGTATAGGCGTCCCAGTCGGGCTGGGCCGCCGCCCGCCAAACCGCGAAGGCGTGGCCATAGCCGCTCATTCCGCCGCTCCCATGTCCGCCGCTCCCACGTCCAGCGCCAGATCCGAGACCGGCAGCACGCTGTCGATCAGCCCGGCGTCATGCAGGAATTGCTCGAACCGGGCATAGCGGCCCTGGTCGAGCGCCGCCGGCGATTGCGAGAAGCGCGGCAGGGTCTCCTTCCAGGCCTCGGCGTTCAGCTCGTCCTTCAGGTCGGGCGCGGTGGCCGAGAACAGCGCCCAAGATTCGTCGGGATGGTTGACCATGTATTGCGCGCCGCGTTCGACCGCATGCAGCAGCCGGCGGGTGCGGTCCAGGTCCAGATTGGCCGGGTTGACGATGAAGATGAGCTCGTCATAGGTCGGCACGCCCTGTTCCTCGACGAAGAAGCATTTGCCCTCGGCCCCTTCCAGCCGCATCTGCGTCAGCTCGAAATTGCGATAGGCGCCGATGGTGGCATCGACCTGGCCGGCGATCAGCGCCGGCGAAAGCGACCAGTTCACGTTGATCATCTCGACATCGTCCATGGTCAGGCCGGCGGTCCCGAGGATCTGGCCGACCAGCGCCTCTTCGACGCCCGAGACGGAATAGCCGATCTTCTTGCCCTTGAGGTCGGCGATCTCTTGCACCGGGCCGTCGGCCTTGACCATCAGGCAGTTCAGCGGCGTCGCGACCAGCGTGCCGACGCGCTTCAGCGGCAGGCCCTCATGCACCTGCAGGTGCAATTGCGGCTGGTAGCTGATGGCGTAATCGGCCTTGCCGGCGGCGACCAGTTTCGGCGGGTCCGAGGGATCGGCGGGGGCGACGACCTCGACCTCCAGCCCCTCGTCCTTGAAGAAGCCCTTCTCCTGGGCGACGATGATCGGGGCATGGTCGGGGTTCACGAACCAGTCCAGGATCAGCGTGACCTTGTCCTGGGCCAGGGCGGGCTGGGCCAGCAGGGCGAAGGCGGCGGCAAGGGTCAGATGTTTCATCGGTCGTCGTCTCCAAGGGCTAGAAGGGTGATCTCGCCGTCCCAGCGGCGGGAAAGCGCGTCGGCGGCACGCCAGGAGCGCAGGCCGGAACGGCAGGCCAGCACCACGCGCTGGCCGGGTTCGGGCAGGGGGCCGGTGGCGCCGTAGCCGGGGATGCGCAGCGCCTGCGGCGTGGCCTTGCGCGGCGCCTCGTCCTCGGGGCGCAGGTCGATGACCAGATCGGCCGCGCCGATCTCGTCGCGGGCGATGAAGCGCGGGCCGGTCGCCTCGGGCGCGGCGTCGAAGCGGAACTGGGTGAAGCGGCCATTGTCGAAGCGGACGAACTCGCCCAGCGGCGAGGGGGTGGTGCCCAGAAGCAGCCGCAGCGCCATCTGCGCCTGGATGCAGCCGAGCATCCCCACCACCGGGCCCAGCACGCCGGCGGTGGCGCAGGTCTGGCCGCTGTCGGGCGGGTCGGGGAACAGCGCGCGCAGGCTGGGGGCGCCCCCGCGCCGCTTGTCACCGCAGAAGCCGCCGACATAGCCCGCAAGCCCCAGCGCCGAGGCCGAGACCAGCGGCTTGCCCGCCGCCAGGCAGGCATCCGAAAGCGTGTAGCTGGCGGCGTAGCTGTCGGCGCAATCCAGAACCACATCCGCCGCCGCCGCCAGCGCCGGCGCGTTCAGGGGGGTCAGGCGGTCGGCCAGCGCCTCGATCTCCACCGCAGGGTTCAGCCGGGCCACGGCCTGCGCGGCGGCGCGGACCTTGGGCAGGCCGACATCCTTCATGCGGTAAAGCGGCTGGCGGTGCAGGTTGGTTTCCTCGACCGTGTCGGGATCGACCAGGGTGATGCGGCCGATGCCGCTGCCTGCCAGGTATTGCAGCACCGGCACGCCCAGCCCACCGGCGCCGACGATCAGCGCATGGGCGGCACCGATGCGTTCCTGCCCCTCGGCGCCGATCTCGGGCAGGACCATCTGCCGGACATAGCGGTTCATGCCACCACCCGCAGCCATTCGCGGATGCGGCCCTCGGGGTCGGGGTTGAGCGTGATGTCGGTCACCGCCGAGGCCAGGTCGGCGCCGGCGGCGAAGGCTTCGCGGGCGCGCTCGGGGGTGACGCCGCCGATGGCGACCAGGGGCGTCGCGCCGACCAGCTTGCGCCATTCGCGCACCCGGTCCAGCCCCTGCTGTTCCCATTTCATCTTCTTCAGGATCGTCGGCCAGACCGGCCCCAGCGCGATGTAATCCGGCTTCAGCGCCAGCGCCCGGTCCAGCTCGGCATGGTCGTGGGTCGAGACGCCCAGCCGCAGCCCCGCCCGGCGGATCGCCGGCAGGTCGGCCGTGTCCAGATCCTCCTGCCCCAGATGGATGAAGTCGCAGCCCAGGTCGATGGCGGCCTGCCAGTGGTCGTTGACGACCAGCGTGGCGCCGTGTTCGCGGCACAGTTCCTGGCACAGCGCCAGCTCGCCCAGAAGCCGGGCCGGCGGCTGATCCTTGATGCGGATCTGCACCAGCTTCACGCCCAGCGGCAGGGCGCGGTGCAGCCAGTCGCTGCTGTCGAAGATCGGGTAAAAGCGCGGCAATCTCATCCCAGCACCGCCATGCCGAAAAGGGGGGTCGAGGGCGCGGCCATGTCGCGGGCCTCGATCGGGTTGGCGCCATGCGCCAGTTGCCCGGCCTCGATCGCCAGGGCCATGGCCCGGGCCATGGCCACCGGATCGCCGGCCTTGGCGACGGCGGTGTTCAGCAGCACCGCGTCATAGCCCAGCTCCATCGCCTGCGCCGCGTGGCTGGGCAGGCCGATGCCGGCATCCACCACCAGCGGCACATCGGGGAAATGCGCCCTGAGGCTGCGAAGGCCATAGGGGTTGTTCAGCCCCCGGCCCGAGCCGATGGGCGCGCCCCAGGGCATCAGCACCGCGCAGCCCGCATCCAGCAGCCGGCCGCAGACCGACAGGTCCTCGGTGCAATAGGGAAACACCTGGAAGCCGTCTTCGGACAGCAGCCGCGCCGCCTCGACCAGCGCCATCACGTCGGGGCAGAGCGTGTCGTCGTCGCGGATGACTTCCAGCTTGATCCAGGGGGTCCCGAACAGCTCGCGCGCCATCTGCGCGGTCGTCACCGCCTCGCGCACCGAATGGCAGCCGGCGGTATTGGGCAGGACGGGGACGCCCAGCTCCTTGATAAGCCGGTGGAAATCCTGCCCGGCGCCGCCTTCGCGCCGCAGGCTGACCGTGGCGATGCCGGCGCCCGAGGCGCGGAACGCCTGCGCCATGATGGCGGGCGACGGGTATTGCGCCGTGCCCAGCATCAGCGGGCTTGCGACTTCGGTTCCGTAAAAGACCGGCATTTCAGCCCCCCTGCATCGGCGCCACGACTTCCAGCGCGTCGCCATCCTTCAGCGTGGTTGCGGGCCGGGCGGCGGCGGGCAGGAAGGCGCCGTTCAGCGCCGTCGCCACCTTGGCCGCGCCCAGACCGATCTCGGCCAGCGCGTCCTGCACGGTCGGGCCGGTCAGGTCGCGCGCCGCTCCGTTAAGGGTGATCTTCATCCATGAACTCCGGTTTCCGGCCCTCGATAAGGTAGTCGGCGGCCATGCGGGCCACGGCGGGGGCCAGAAGATAGCCGTGGCGGTAAAGGCCGTTTGCGTAAAGCGTGTCGCCGCGCCGGCGCAGGCGGGGCAGGTTGTCGGGAAAGGCCGGTCGCGCATCCGAGCCGAGCTCCAGGATCTCGGCCTCGGCAAAGCCGGGATGCAGGGCATAGGCGGCAGAGAGCATCTCGACCGCCGAGCGGGCGGTGACGCGATACTTGCCGCCCGTCTCCAGCATGGTGGCGCCGATCATGTAGACGCCATCCCCTCGCGGAACAAGATATAGGGGGATGCGCGGATGCAGCAGGCGGATGGTGCGGGTCAGCGTCACCTCGGGGCAGCGGATCACCAGCATCTCGCCGCGCACGCCGCGCAGGTCGGGAAGCTGGTCGCGGGCGGCCAGGCCGCGGGCATCGACCACCATGCCGGCGGGCGTGCCCTCGGTTTCGATGCGGATGCCCTGCGCCTCGAGCCGGTCGCGCAGGGCCAGCAGCGCGGCGCGCGGGTTCAGATGCGCCTCGGTGGCGAAATGCAGCCCGCGCGGGAAGCGGCCGGCCAGTTCCGGCTCGAGCGTCGCGATGTCGTCGCCGCTCACCGGCCGATGCGTCTGGGTCAGGCGGGCGAAGCGGTCGAGTTCCGCCCGATCGCGCGACGGCGCCAGCACCAGCGTGCCGCGGCGGATGACCTCGGCGCCCTGCGCCTGCCACCAATCGGCGGCGTCGAGGCCGAGCCGCAGCACCACCGGTTCGGCGCTTTCGGCCTCGCAATAGGGCGCCAGCATGCCGCCGGCGCGCCAGCTGCAGGCCTGCGAGCCGGGTTTGCCGGCCGGGTCGATGATCCGGGGCAGGGTGCCGCGCGCCGCCAGTTCGGTGGCGATACACAGCCCCATCACCCCGGCGCCCAGAATGGTGATCGCAGTCATGTCCGTCTCCAGAGCGCGTGGAAATGATGCACCGGGCCATGGCCCAGCCCCACCGACAGCTCATCGGCGGCGGCGATGGCGCCTTGCAGCCAGCCATGGGCGCGGGTCACGGCATCGGGCACCGTCATGCCCTGCGCCAGCCCCGCCGCGATGGCCGAGGACAGCGAGCAGCCGGTGCCGTGGGTGTTGTGGGTCTGCTGGCGCGGCGCGGTCAGGACCAGCGGCTGCGGCCCGACCAGCAGGTCGGTGCAGGTATCCTCGGTCGCGTGGCCGCCCTTCATCAGCACATGGGCCGCACCGAGGGCGCGGAGCGCCTCGCCCTGCCGGCGCATCGCTTCGGGCGTCGCGGCGGGATCGCGCCCCAGAAGCTGCGCCGCCTCGGGCAGGTTCGGGGTCAGCACCGTCGCCAGCGGGATCAGCTGCTCGCGCAGCGCCGCGACCGCTGCCTCGGCCAAGAGCGCGTCGCCGGATTTCGCCACCATCACCGGGTCCAGCACCACCGGCACCGGGTTGTCGGCCAGCAGCGCCGCCAGCCGGTCGGCGACGACTGTGATCACATCCGCGCCGCCGACCATGCCGATCTTGACGGCGCGCACCTCGAGATCGCCGAAAACCGCGTCGATCTGCGCCGCGACCATGGCGGGGCTGACCGCCTCGACCGCCGCGACGGTGCGGGTGTTCTGCGCGGTGATCGCTGTGATCACAGAGGCGCCATAGACGCCGAGGGCCGAGAAGCTTTTCAGGTCGGCCTGGATTCCGGCGCCGCCGCCGCTGTCCGAGCCGGCGATGGTCAGCGCGATGGGATAGGGCTGCAATCCCGACATGGCCCGCCTTTCATGCGCCGGGCTGCCGGGCGTCGGGAAAGGGGACGGGTGGCGGCCGATGCACGGGTTCTGCCGCGACACTCTACCCTTCCCTCCGCCGGCATGACCCGGATCAGGTTCGATGGGTCGGTGCCCGGCACCTCTCAGCCCCGTCGCGGGACTCCCCAAGTGTATAAGTCGTGCGCGGGACACTAGGCCTTGGCCGCCGGCTTTGCAAGGGCCGGTTCCGGTCGGCCGGTTCCAGTCGGCGGGTCAGTCGCGGCCGAACAGGTCGCGGGTGTAAACCTTGTCCCGCACGTCGGCCAGCTCGGGCGACTGGCGGTTGGCGATGATCAGGTCGGCCCGGGCCTTGAAGGCGTCCAGGTCGCGCACCACCGGGCTGTTGAAGAAATCCTCGCCGGTCAGCACGGGTTCGTAGACGATGCAGGGGATGCCCCTGGCCTTGATCCGCTTCATGATGCCCTGGATCGAGCTGTCGCGGTAATTGTCGGAACCCGCCTTCATCACCAGCCGATAGACGCCGACCAGCCGGGGCTTGCGGGCGATGATCTGCTCGGCGATGAAATCCTTGCGGGTGCGGTTGCTGTCCACCACCGCCGCGATCAGGCTTTGCGGCACCTGGTCGTAATTGGCCAGCAATTGCTTGGTGTCCTTGGGCAGGCAGTAGCCGCCATAGCCGAAGCTGGGATTGTTGTAATGGTCGCCGATGCGCGGGTCGAGGCCGACGCCCTCGATGATCTCGCGCGGGTCGAGACCGCGCGCCACGGCATAGCTGTCCAGCTCGTTGAAATAGGCGACGCGCATGGCAAGGTAGGTGTTCGAGAACAGCTTGATCGCCTCGGCCTCGGTCGAGCCGGTGAACAGCACCGGCATGTCCTTGCGGATCGCGCCCTCGGCCAGCAGCTCGGCCAGCCGCTGCGCCGCCGGGCCGTGGTCGCCGACCACGATGCGCGAGGGATGCAGGTTGTCGTAAAGCGCCCGCCCCTCGCGCAGGAATTCGGGCGAGAACAGGATGCCCGCATGGCCGGTCTCGTCCCGCATGCGCTGGGTGAAGCCCACCGGCACGGTGGACTTGACGACGATGGTGGCTTGCGGCGCGTGGCGGCGGGCCAGTGCGATCACGCTTTCGACGCTGGAAGTGTCGAAGCGGTTCGAGCGCGAATCGTAATTCGTCGGCGTGGCGATGATGACGAATTCCGCCCCCGCCAGCGCCTCGGCCGCGTCGTCGGTCGCGCGCAGCTTCAGCGGTTTCCCGGCCAGCCAGGCCGAGATGTCGGCATCCTCGATGGGCGAGCGGCCCCCGTTCACCTGGGCCACCCGGGCGGCGTCCACATCCAGCGCCATGACCTGGTGATGCTGCGCCAGCAGCACGGCGACCGACATGCCCACATAGCCCAGCCCGGCAACCGCAATCGTCATCTGTTCCGCCTTCCTGCGTTTCGCACCGGCTTAGCACGGGTTACGGCCCTGCAGAAGCGGGTGCGTGCCCGGCCGGCAGATCGGCGCCTTTGTCATGGATCGTGCGGCCTTTCCCGATTAGATGGCGGCAGCAGAGCCGAAGGCGAGGAAAGGCAAGCGATGAAACACGTGATCTTCGACCTGGGCGGGGTGCTGATCGACTGGGATCCGGCCCTGGCCTTTGCCGATGTCTTCACCGACCGGGCGGCGGCCGAGGCCTGGATGGAGCGCATCGGCTTCCCGGCCTGGAACCGGCTGCAGGATGGCGGGCGCAGTTTTGCCGCGGGGCTGGCCGCCGCCCGCGCCGAACATGGCGACGCGGCGCGGCATCTCGAAGGCTATCTGGCGGGGTTCCCCCTGACCATCGAGAAGACCATCCCGGGCAGCTGGGAGATCGCCGAGGCGTTGCTGGCGCGCAATGTCGCGCTTTACGCCATCACCAACTGGGCGGCCGAAACCTGGCCCCATGCGCTGGAGCTGCATCCGCGCCTGGGCAGCCTTTTCGCCGATATCGTGGTGTCGGGTCAGGTCGGCGCCCTGAAGCCGGCGCCGGCGATCTTTCGGTTGCTGATGGACCGAAACGGGCTGCTGCCGGCGGACTGCATCTTTGTCGATGACAGCCCCGCCAATGTCGAGGGCGCCCGGGCGCTGGGCATGGACGGCATCCATTTCACCGACGCCGAGGCGCTGGGCGCCGAACTGGCCCGGCGCGGGCTGTTCTAGGCGCCGCGGCCGCTGTCAGCGAACTGTAAGCCAGGGGCCTATAAGTCGCCGGGACCGCGCTGTCCCGGCAGCCGCGGCCTGCCTGCGGGCGGAAAAGACGACCAACTGAGGGAAACCCCGCGTGACGCTTGTCATAACCCTGTCCTCGATCCCGTCTCGCTTCGCCGAGCTGGGGCCCACCCTGCGCTCGGTGCTGAACCAGCAGGTGCCGCCCGACCAGGTGCGGCTGTACATTCCCCGGCGCTATCGCCGCTTTCCGGACTGGGACGGCGCCTTGCCCGAGGTGCCGCGCGGCGTCAGCATCCACCGCACCGACGAGGATTTCGGCCCTGCCACCAAGATCCTGCCGGCGGTGCGCGATTTCGCCGGCCAGGATTGCGAGCTGCTGCTTTGCGACGACGACCGCATCTATGACCGCGGCTGGACCGCACGCTTCCTGGCCGCGCGGCGCGCGCATCCCGATTGCGTCATCGCCGAGGCGGGCGGCTTCGTTCCCGGCCATGAAGGCACGGTCCAGCCCCGCGCCCTGCCGCGCCGCAAGGGTTGGGGATACCGGCTGCTGCGGCTGGCGACGCTGGGCCTGCGCAAGCCCGCGCCCTGGCTGGGCTCGGGTCATGTCGATATCTTCAAGGGCTATGGCGGCGCCATGCTGCGCCCGGCATTCATGCCCGACAGCGCCTTCGACATTCCCGAGTTGCTGTGGACCGTCGACGATCCCTGGCTGTCGGGCAACCTGGCGCTGAACGGGGTCAGGATCTGGCTGAACGCCGAGGGCATCACCCCGGGCGAGCGCCGGGTGGCCCGTTGCGACGCGCTGCTGCATTTTTCCTGGCAGGGCAAGGGCCGCGGCCCGGCCAATGGCGCCTGCTACGATTGGTTCCGCCAGAATCGCGGCATCTGGGGGCCGGCGGGCGCCGCCCCCTAGCCGACCAGCTTGGCGACGTGGCGCAGCGCCAGCAGGTAGCCGTGGATGCCGAAGCCGGCGATCACCCCCTCGGCGCGCAGGCTGACATAGGAATGGTGCCGGAAGCTTTCGCGCTTGTGGACGTTCGAGATATGCACCTCGATCACCGGCCCGTCGAAGGTGTTCAGCGCGTCGAGGATCGCGACCGAAGTATGGGTGAAGGCGGCCGGGTTGATGACGATGGCCTGGGCCTTCAGCCGCGCCTGGTGGATCAGGTCGATGATGGCCCCTTCGTGGTTCGACTGGTGGAAGGCGATGTCGAGCCCCAGCTCGGCCCCCAGCGCCTTGCAGTCGCGCTCCACGTCGGCCAGCGTGGTGCTGCCGTAGATCTCGGGCTGGCGCTGGCCCAAGAGGTTCAGGTTCGGGCCGTTCAGGACAAAGACGGTGGGCATGGCATTCTCCGCAAGGATCGGGGCAATCTAGCCCAGTTCGGCCAGAAAGATATAGCCCGCGCCGTAGATCGTCTTGATCAGGCGCGGGTTTTTCGGATCCTCGCCCAGCTTGGTGCGCAGGCGCGAGATGCGCACGTCCATCGCCCGGTCGAAACTTTCGCCCGCCGTGCCGCCCAGCGTCTCCAGCATCTGCGCGCGCGAGATCAGCCGGCGCGGATTGTCGAGAAACAGCCGCAGCACCTCGGCCTCGGCATGGGAGATCGGCGTCTCGGCGCCCTCGGGCGAGGTCAGGGTGTAGCGGTCGAAATCCGCCGCCCAGCCGGCAAAGCGGATCTGCTGGCGGCCGGGGCCGGTCTCGCGCTGCGGCTTGCGCAGGCGGGCGCGGATGCGGGCCACCACCTCGGCCGGCTCGAAGGGCTTGATGATGTAGTCGTCGGCGCCCAGTTCGAGGCCCGTCACCCGGTCCTGCACCTGCGCCCGGCCCGAGATGATGATGATCGCCGCGCCGGATTCGCTGGCCAGCCGGTGCACCAGCGCCAGCCCGTCGCGGTCGGGCAGCCCCAGGTCGATCAGGCAGGCATCGGGCTGGATGCGGCGCAGCGCCGCCTCGAATTCGGTGGCGCGGGCGAAGCCCACGGTGCGGAAGCCCGCCTCCTCCAGCGCGGCGGACAGCAGGCGGCGGATTTCGGGCTCGTCGTCGAGGATGGCGATCAGGGGGGCGTCAGTCATCGGTCTCTGCCATGGCCACGGCCAGTTCGGTGTCGCCAAAGGGCTTGGTCAGGACCGGCCCGTCAAGCCCCGATCTGCGCGGATCGCCCGGCGGCAGCGCCGTCATCAGGATCAGCGGCAGGCCGCGGCCCCGCAGATCGGCGCCCGAACCGTCGCCCAGTTGCAGGTCGGACAGGATCAGCGTCAGGCCGGGAAGATCGGTCAACCCGCGCGCCTCGGACAGCGAGCCGGCCTCGATCACCGAATGGCCCTGGGCGGTCAGCATCTCGCGGATATGGGCGCGGATGGCGTCGTCATCCTCGACCAGCAACACCAGATGCGGGCGGACGGCGCGCAGCGGCAGGCGGATGGTGACCCGCGCGCCACCGGCCTCGGCGTTGGACAGCCGCAATGTGCCGCCCGACAGCTTGATCTGGTCATAGACCATCGACAGGCCCAGGCCGGTGCCGCGGCTGCCCTTGGTGGTGAAGAAGGGCTCGGTGGCCCGCGCCAGCGCCACGGCCGAGAAGCCGGGGCCGGTATCGGTGACCGCGATTTCCAGCCAGCGCCCGGCGGGCCGGATCTCGACGGTGATCCGGCCCCGGCCCTGCATGGCGTCGCGGGCGTTCAGGATCAGGTTGAGCAGCGCGTCCTGCAGCGCGCCGGGATCCAGCATCACCCGCGCCGGCAGCTCGCCGATGCGGCTGTCCAGCGCCACGCCCGCGCCCAGCGTCGGCCGGGTCATCGCCGCCAGATCGTCCAGCATGGCGCGCAGCCCGACCGGCTGCGGCTGGTGCTCGCGCCGTCCGGTCAGCGCCGCCATGCCGTCGAGCAGCCGCACCCCGCGCCGGGCGGCGGCCAGCGTCGCCTGCACGTCCTCGGCCTGTTCCGGCGGCAGCTCGGCGCGGGCCAGCCGGCCCTGCAGGCCCAGGATGATGGTCAGCAGGTTGCCGAAATCATGCGCCAGCCCCGAGGTCATCTGCGCCGCCACCGCACGCTTCGCCGCATGGGTCAGCGCCTCGCGCGCCTGCACCTCGGCGGTGACGTCGGTGGACAGGATATAGACGCCGCGGCCGTTCTGGTCCGGGGTCAGCGCGATGCGGATGCGCCGGCCCGATGGCGGGTGGGTGATCTCGAACACCTGCGGCTGGCCGGCGATGGCGCGATCCAGATGCGGGCGGATGCGGGCGAAGGTCTCGGCCCCCAGCACCGTTTCGCATTGCCGGCCGATGATCGAGGCGTCTGAGCCGGGAAACACCATCGAGATCTGGTTGTTCGAGAAGGTATAGCGATAGTCGCGATCCATATGCGCGATATGGGCCGGGACCATGGCGGTGACATGGCGGGTGCGCGCCTCGGATTCGGTCAGGATGCGCTTGGCCTCCTCCAGCGCGGCATTGGTCGCGGCCAGCGCCCGGTTCGCGGCCGACAGCCGCTCGGCATGGTCCAGCACCAGTTCCGACAGCTCCTCGGAGCGGGCGCGCAGCAGTTCCTCCTGCCGCTTGATCTGGGTGATGTCGGTATAGACCGCGATCCAGCCGCCCTGCGACAGCGGCGCCCCCTCGACCGAGATCCAGCGACCGTCGGCGCGCTTCCTTTCCATGTAATGCGGCTGGAAGGTGCGGGCCTGGTCGACGCGCTCGCGGATCGCGGATTCGGGGTCGTCCTGCGGCCCGTATTCGCCGCGATGCACCAGGTAGCGGATGGTGTCCTGGAAGCTGGCGCCGGGCCGGGTCAGTTCGTCCGGCAGGCCGAACATCGCCTGATAGGGACGGTTGCAGACCGCCAGTCGCAACTCGGCGTCGAAGATCGAGATCGCCTGCTGGATCAGGTTCAGTCCCGAACGCGTCAGTTCGGCGTGCCGGTCGTTCGAGGGCATCTCCAATCCTGGCATTGCGCGGTCCCTGTAACAATTCGTAGGATTCGGGAAAAACTGACGCAAGAATTGCCGCTGTAAGCTGTGATTGCCAGAGGGAAGAGGAGTCCGGACGGCAAGGGGAGGAACCATGCAGAACGCTGAGGCGGCCCAGGCCGGTTTGCAGTCTATCCCAGCGTTGCTGGCGCGCAATGCCGAACGGTTCGGCAACCGGCCGGCCTATCGGGAAAAGGAATTCGGGATCTGGCAAAGCTGGACCTGGGCCGAGGCCGCGGCCGAGATCCGCGATCTGGCGCTGGGCTTCCTGGTGCTGGGGCTGAACCGGGGCGATCATGTCGCCATCATCGGCCGCAACCGCCCGGCGCATTACTGGGCCATGGTCGCGGCGCAGATGTGCGGCGCGGTGCCGGTGCCGCTGTATCAGGACGCGGTGGCCGACGAGATGGCCTATGTGCTGGACCATTGCGGCGCCCGCTTCGTCATCTGCGGCGACCAGGAACAGGTGGACAAGGTGCTGGAGGTGGGCGAACGCGCCCCCTCGGTCGAGCATATCGTCTATACCGACAAGCGCGGCATGCGGAAATACGACCATTCCCACATGAACGCGCTGACCGACGTGCAGGCCGAGGGCCGCGCCGCCGCGCAGCGTCTGGGCCATGAGGTGGACGCGCGCATCGCCGCGTTGGGCTATGACGATACCTGCGTGATGCTGTATACCTCGGGCACCACCGGCAAGCCCAAGGGCGTGGTGCTGTCGAACCGCAACATCATCGAGACCGGCCGCAACACCGCCACCTTCGACCATCTGACCGAGCGCGAGGAAGTGCTGGCCTATCTGCCGATGGCCTGGGTCGGCGACTTCATCTTCTCGGTCGGGCAGGCCTATTGGGCCGGCTTCACCGTGAACTGCCCCGAAGGCGCGCATACGATGATGACCGACCTGCGCGAGATCGGCCCGACCTATTTCTTCGCCCCGCCCCGCGTCTTCGAGGGCCAGCTGACCTCGGTGATGATCCGCATGGAGGATGCCGGCCGCATCAAGCGCTGGCTGTTCCGGCATTTCATGGAGGTCGCGCGCCGCGTCGGCCCGGCGCTGCTGGACGGCCGGCCGGTCGGCGGACCGGACCGGCTGCGCTATGCCTTGGGCAATCTGCTGGTCTATGGCCCGCTGAAGAACACCCTGGGCTATTCCCGCATCCGAGTGGGCTATACGGCGGGCGAGGCGATCGGTCCCGAGATCTTCGATTTCTACCGCAGCCTCGGCATCAACCTGAAGCAGCTCTACGGCCAGACCGAGGCCTCGGTCTTCATCACCCAGCAGCCGGACGGGCAGGTGCGCTCGGACACCGTCGGCGTGCCCTCGCCCGGGGTGGAGCTGAGGATCGCCGAGAATGGCGAGGTCTTCTATCGCTCGCCCGGCACTTTCGTGGAATATTACAACAATCCCGACAGCACCGCCTCGACCAAGGATGCCGAGGGCTGGGTGGCGACCGGCGACGCCGGCTTCTTCGAGGAAGGCTCGGGCCATCTGCGCATCATCGACCGCGCCAAGGATGTGGGCCGCATGGCCGACGGCCGGATGTTCGCGCCGAAATATGTCGAGAACAAGCTGAAATTCTATCCCAACATCCTGGAGGCGGTGGTCTTTGGCGCCGGGCGCGGCATGTGCACCGCCTTCATCAACATCGACCTGACCGCGGTCGGCAACTGGGCCGAGCGCAACAATATCGCCTATGCCAGCTATCAGGAACTGGCCGGCCATCCGCAGGTCTATGCCACGATCAAGGACCATGTCGAGGCGGTGAACGAATCCATCGCCCAGGATCCGATGCTCTCGGGTTGCCAGATCAGCCGCTTCCTGGTGTTGCACAAGGAACTGGACCCCGATGATGGCGAGATGACCCGCACCCGCAAGGTGCGCCGCAACATCATCGCCGAGAAATATGCCGACCTGATCGCGGCGCTTTATGACGGGCGCGACACGGTCAGCACCCGCACCGAGGTGACCTACGAGGACGGCCGCAAGGGCGAGATCCGTGCGGTGGTGAAGATCGAGGACGCCCGGACCTTCCCGACCCAAACCATGCAGAAGGTGGCCGCGGAATGACCCAGACGACGACCACTTCCGATGGCCGCCAGATCGGCGGCGTGCTGATGGACCTGAAGAACATCACCCTGCGCTTCGGAGGCGTCACGGCGATCAAGGACATCAGCTTCGACATCCGCGAGGGCGAGATCCGCGCCATCATCGGCCCGAACGGCGCCGGGAAATCCTCGATGCTGAACGTGATCTCGGGCTTCTACGTCCCGCAGGAGGGCGAGATCTGGTTCCGCGGCGCACGGCGCGGTCCGATGAAGCCCTATGAGGTGGCGCGGCTGGGCATCGCCCGCACCTTCCAGAACATCGCGCTGTTCGACGGCATGTCGGTGCTCGACAACATCATGACCGGGCGGCTGAACATGATGAAGGCGCCGATCTGGAGCCAGGCGCTGTGGTGGGGCCGGGCCGAGCGCGAGGAGGTCGCCAACCGCGAGCAGGTCGAGAAGATCATCGACTTCCTCGAGATCCAGAACATCCGCAAGACCCCGGTCGGCCGGCTGCCCTATGGGCTGAAGAAGCGCGTGGAACTGGCCCGGGCGCTGGCGGCCGAGCCGAAGATCCTGCTGCTCGACGAGCCGATGGCCGGCATGAACGTCGAGGAGAAGGAGGACATGTGCCGCTTCATCCTGGACGTGAACGACGAATTCGGCACCACCATCGCGCTGATCGAGCATGACATGGGCGTGGTCATGGACCTGTCGGACCGGGTGGTGGTGATGGATTACGGCCGCAAGATCGGCGACGGCACCCCGGACGAGGTGCGCAGCAATCCCGAGGTCATCAGCGCCTATCTGGGCGTGGAACACGCATAGGGGGCGGGAATGGAGTTTCTTTACGCAAGCGAGATCCTGCTGAACGGCCTGATGGCCGGGGTGATGTATTCGCTGGTCGCCCTGGGCTTCGTGCTGATCTACAAGGCCTCGGGCGTCTTCAACTATGCCCAGGGGGTGATGGCGCTGTTCGCCGCCATGACGCTGGTGGGCATCATGGAGGGCCGGGTGCCTTTCGCGCATCTGATCAACGCCACCTTCGGCGTGCATGTCAGCAGCTTCGGCTGGACCGTGCCGGGGCTGTTCGCCATCGCGCTGACCGCGCTGATCATGGTCGGTCTTGCCATCGCCATCGAGAAGCTGGTGCTGAAGCACCTGGTCGGGCAGGAGCCGATCATCCTGTTCATGGCCACCATCGGCCTGGCCTGGTTCCTGGAGGGCCTGGGCGACGTGATGTGGGGGGCCGACGTCAAGGTGCTGGACGTGGGCCTGCCGCAGGGCATTTCCGAAACCGTCGAGACGGCGACGAACAACTGGCTGGGCTACGGCTTCTTCATCGACCGGCTGGACATCTGGGCCACCCTGATCGCGGCGGTGCTGGTGGCAGCGCTGGTCGGCTTCTCGCAATATACCAAGCAGGGCCGGGCGATGCGCGCCGTGGCCGACGACCACCAGGCGGCGCTGTCGGTGGGCATCAGCCTGCGCTTCATCTGGATCATGGTCTGGTCGATCGCCGGCTTCGTGGCGCTGGTCGCGGGCATCATGTGGGGCACCAAGTCCGGCGTGCAGTTCAGCCTGTCGCTGATCGCGCTGAAGGCGTTGCCGGTGCTGATGCTGGGCGGGTTCACCTCGATCCCCGGCGCCATCGTCGGCGGGCTGATCATCGGCATGGGCGAGAAGCTGTTCGAATATTTCGTCGGCCCGATGGTCGGCGGCGCGACCGAGAACTGGTTCGCCTATGTGCTGGCGCTGCTCTTCCTCGTGTTCCGGCCGCAGGGCCTGTTCGGCGAGCGCATCATCGAAAGGGTCTGACCATGGCGCGGGTCGAGGACTCGGGATCGGGTATTTGGAAAACGGTGACACATTCACCGTTTCACAAATACCCGAATGTCGGAACGCACAAGCCGGGAGGGGCGGATGTTTTACCGTGAGGCGGGCGACTTCAAGACGAGCTATCGCGACGATGGCCAGACCTTTCCGATCAGGCTGGATCGCTGGGGCTATTACGCGATCCTGGCCGTGGCCTTCCTGGTCGTGCCCTTGGTCATCGACAGCTACTGGGCCAACGCGGTGCTGGTGCCCTTCCTGATCTATGCCATCGCCGCCATCGGGCTGAACATCCTGACCGGCTATGCCGGGCAGGTCAGCCTGGGCACCGGCGGCTTCATGGCGGTGGGCGCCTATGCGGTCTACAAGCTGATGACCGCCTTTCCCGGCGTGCCGATCGTGATCCATGTCCTGCTGGCCGGGGCGATCACCGCGGTGGTGGGCATGCTTTTCGGCCTGCCCAGCCTGCGGATCAAGGGCTTCTACCTGGCGGTGGCGACGCTGGCGGCGCAGTTCTTCCTGGTCTGGCTGTTCAACAAGGTGCCGTGGTTCTACAACTATTCGGCTTCGGGACAGATCAACGCGCCGGAACGCACCATGTTCGGCTGGGCGGTGACCGGGCCCGCCACCACGGCTTCGGCGAAATACCTGGTCTGCCTGTGTTTCGCCGTGGCCCTGGCCTGGGTGGCGCGCAACCTGACCCGCGGCAGCGTGGGCCGCAAATGGATGGCGATCCGCGACATGGACATCGCGGCCGAGATCATCGGCGTGAACCCGCTGACCGCCAAGCTCTCGGCCTTTGCCGTTTCCAGTTTCTTCGTCGGCATCGCCGGGGCGCTGCTCTTTGCCGTCTATCTGGGCGCGGCCGAGGCCAGCGAGGCCTTCGGCATCAACAAGAGCTTCCTGATCCTGTTCATGGTCATCATCGGCGGCCTGGGCAGCATCTTCGGCAGCTTTGCCGGCGCCGCCTTCCTGGTGCTGCTGCCGGTGTTCCTGAAGAACGTGCTGGTGGCGCAGTTCGGCTGGCCGACCGATCTGGCCGCCCATATCGAACTGATGATCGTCGGCGCGCTGATCGTCTTCTTCCTGATCGTCGAGCCGCACGGGCTGGCGCGTCTCTGGGCGCTGACGAAGGAGAAGCTGCGGCTCTGGCCGTTTCCGCATTAACGACCGGACAACCGGCGCAACGAAACCCTTGGGGAGGAGACCAAGATGAAACTGAAACTTGCAACTGTCGCGCTGGGCGCCTTCATGGCGGCGGCGCCGGCCATGGCCGATCTGGTGGTGCCGAACCTCAGCTATCGCACCGGGCCCTATGGCGCCAACGGCACGCAATATGCCGACGGGTTCAACGACTATTTCACCCTGCTGAACGAGCGCGACGGCGGCATCGGCGGCGAGAAGATCCAGACCCCGGAATGCGAGACCGCCTACAATACCGAGAAGGGCGTCGAGTGCTACGAATCGACCAAGGGCTCGGGCGCGCTGGTCTATAACCCGCTGTCCACCGGCATCACCTATCAGCTGATCCCCAAGGTCTCGGCCGACAAGATCCCGCTTTACACGCCGGGCTATGGCCGCACCTCGGCCAAGAACGGCAAGGTCTTCGAATGGGTGTTCAACGCCCCGGCGAACTATTGGGACGGCGCCTCGGTGGCGATCAAGTATCTGCTGGAGCAGAACGGCGGCGATCTGAACGGCAAGAAGATCGCGCTGGTCTATCACAACTCGGCCTATGGCAAGGAGCCGATCCGCACCCTGCAGGACCTGTCGAAGAAACATGGCTTCACCCTGACCGAGCTGCCGGTCGACCCGCCGGGTCAGGAGCAGAAGAGCCAGTGGCTGCAGATCCGCCGCGACAAGCCGGATTACGTGCTGATGTGGGGCTGGGGCGTGATGAACCAGACCGCCATCCAGGAGGCCGCGAACATCCGCTTCCCGATGGAGAATTTCATCGGCATCTGGTGGTCCGGCTCCGAGGTTGACGTGCTGCCGGTGGGCGCCGTCGCCAACGGCTACAAATCGCTGACCTTCAACGGCGTCGGCACCGATTACCCGCTTTACGCCGACATGCAGAAATATGTCGTCGAGCCGGGCAAGGCCTCGCAGGACGGGCAGTTCGTCGGCTCGGCGCTGTATTCGCGCGGCATGTATGCCGCCGTGGTCATCGCCGAGGCGATCAGGAAGGCGCAGGAGCTGGCCGGCACCCCGAAGATCACCGCCGCGCAGCTGCGCGACGGCTTCGAGGCGCTGGACATCACCCCCGCGCGCCTGACCGAGATCGGGCTGCCGGACTTCGGCCCCGAGATCAAGATGAGCTGCGACAACCACGGCGGCAGCGGCATGGCCCGCCTGCAGCAATGGGACGCCTCGGCCAAGAAATGGAGCCTGATCACCGAATTCACCGCCCCCGATCAGGAAATCCTCGATCCGCTGATCCTCGAGGACAGCGAGGCCTATGCCAAGGAAGCCGGCATCACGCCGCGCTGCTGAACCCTTGCCCCGGCGGTGCGCTGCCGGGGCCCATCGACCCGGAGGGAAAGCCCATGTTCGACGCTGCGCCCCAACGCGAGACCCTGCTCGAGGTCAACAATATCGAGGTGATCTACAACCACGTCATCCTGGTGCTGAAGGGCGTCAGCCTGTCGGTGCCCAAGGGCGGCATCACCGCGCTGCTGGGCGGCAACGGCGCGGGCAAGACCACGACGCTGAAGGCGATCTCGAACCTGCTGCATTCCGAGCGCGGCGAGGTCACCAAGGGCACGATCAGCTATCGCGGCGAGCGGGTGCAGGACATGGACCCGGCCAGCCTGGTCAAGAAGGGGGTGATCCAGGTGATGGAGGGCCGCCATTGCTTCGAGCACCTGACCATCGAGGAGAACCTGCTGACCGGCGCCTATACGCGCAGCGACGGCGGCGCGGCGATCCGGCAGGATCTGGAGATGGTCTACAACTATTTCCCCCGCCTCAAGGAGCGGCGGAAAAGCCAGGCCGGCTATACCTCGGGCGGCGAGCAGCAGATGTGCGCCATGGGCCGCGCGCTGATGTCGCGCCCCGAGACCATCCTGCTGGACGAGCCCTCGATGGGGCTGGCGCCGCAGCTGGTCGAGCAGATCTTCGAGATCGTCAAGGCGGTGAACGAGGGCGAGGGCGTGACCTTCCTGCTGGCCGAGCAGAACACCAATGTCGCGCTGCGCTATGCGCATTACGGCTATATCCTGGAAAGCGGCCGGGTGGTGATGGACGGGCCGGCCGAGGCGCTACGCGAGAACCCGGACGTCAAGGAATTCTATCTCGGCATGTCCGACCAGGGCCGCAAGAGCTTTCGCGACGTGCGGTCCTATCGCCGGCGCAAGCGCTGGCTGGCCTGAGCGCAGAAAGGCATCCCCATGACATTCTATGACGAGCTTGAAACCCGCAGCGCCGACGAGCGGGCACTGTGGCTGGCGGCCGAACTGCCGGCCGCGCTGGCGCGGGCGCGCTCGGCCCCGGCGCTGGCCCGCATCCTGGCCGAGATCGAGCCGGAGGAGATCACCACGCGCGAGGCGCTGGCCCGGCTGCCGGTGATTCGCAAATCCGAGCTGTCCGAGGCGCAGAAGAAGAAGCCGCCCTTCGGCGGCTTCACCACCCGCCATCCGCACGAGTTCGAGAACATCTACCAAAGCCCCGGCCCGATCTATGAGCCCGGCCGCCGCGGCGAGGACTGGTGGCGCCTCGGTCGCTTCCTGCACGCTGCCGGCGTGGGGGCGGGCGACATCATCCACAATTGCTTCGGCTATCACCTGACCCCGGCCGGGATGATGTTCGAAAGCGCCGCCCGCGCCGTCGGGGCCGCGACCCTGCCGGCCGGGACCGGCCAGACCGAATTGCAGGTGCGGGCGGCGGTCGATATCGGCACTACGGTCTATGCCGGCACCCCGGACTATCTGAAGATCATGCTGGACAAGGCTGCCGAGATGGGCGAGCGGCTGGCGATGACCCGGGCCGTGGTCTCGGGCGGGGCGCTGTTTCCCAGCCTGCGCCAGGCCTATGCGGAACGCGGCATCGCCACCACGCAATGCTATGCCACCGCCGATCTGGGCCTGATCGCCTATGAATCCCCGGCGCAGGAAGGGATGATCGTGGATGAGCGGGTGGTGGTCGAGATCGTCCGTCCCGGCACCGGCGATCCGGTGCCGGATGGCGAGGTGGGCGAGGTCGTCGTCACCACGCTGAACGCCGATTATCCGCTGGTGCGCTTTGCCACCGGCGACCTGTCGGCGGCGATGCCGGGCGAAAGCCCCTGCGGGCGCACCAACATGCGGATTCGCGGCTGGATGGGCCGGGCCGACCAGACCACCAAGATCAAGGGCATGTTCGTCCGGCCCGAGCAGGTCGCGGCCCTGGTCGCCCGCCATCCCGAGATATCACGCGCTCGTGTTGTCGCCGAACGCGCCGGAGAGATGGATGTGATGACGGTGCTGCTGGAAACCCGGGGCGATGATGCGGCAAGATACGAAGGAACGGTGTTGGATACACTGAAACTTCGCGGCCGGGTGGAACTGGTTGCGCCGGGCTCGCTGCCGAATGACGGCAAGGTGATCGAGGACCGGCGCAACTACGACTGAGCACGGCCGCCTCGGAATGAGGTCGCCGCATGCGTATCGCCGCTGTCTGTCTTGCCGTCCTGGCCGGGGCGGCGCCCGCCTGGGCCGAGAATCGCGCCGTCATCATCGGCAATGCCGATTACGAAAGCGCCCCCGACCTGGCCGGCTCGGATACGGCGGCGGCGGCCCGGGCGCTGCGCGAGGCGGGGTTCACCACCCAGGACGGCGTCGATCAGCCGGCCGGCGCGCAGCGTCGGGCGCTGGAGGCCCTGGCCCGGGCCGAAGACCGGCCGGGGGCGCGGATCGTCGTGCTGAACGGCCGGTTCCTGCATGACGCGGCCGAGACCTGGTTCATGGGCACCGATGCCGGCGAGCCGGGGGCCCTGGCCGTCGGCCGTCAGGGGGTGCCGCTGTCGCTGGTGATGCGGCTGATGGCCGGGGGCAAGCCGGGTTCGGTGCTGATCCTGGGCACCGACGGGCAGCAGATGCCGCATCGGCCGGGGCTGGAGAACGGCATCGGCCTGGCCGAGGCGCCGGCGGGCCTTTCGGTCGTCACCGGCACGCCCGAGGCAGGCGCCCGGGCGCTGGCCGAGCTGCTGCGCGGCCATACGCTGGGCCAGGTGGTGGCTGCAGAGCCGGCGCTGCGGCTGCTGTCGGGCAGCGCCGCCGACCTGGCGCTGCTGGACCGCGGCGGCCGGCGCCCGGTCGTGGTCCCGCAAGCCGCCGAGCGCGAGGCTTGGGCCCGGGCCGCCACCGCCGACAGCGCCGCGGCCTATCGGGATTACCTGTCGGATTTCCCTGGCGGCCTTTATGCCGATGCCGCGCGCGCGCGGCTGGGCCAGGTCGGCGGCGCAGCGGCCCGGCGCGAAAGCGACCGCCAGACCTGGGCCGCGGCGGCGGCCGGGCATACGCCGGCCGGATACGAGACCTATCTGCGGCGCTTCCCCTCGGGCCGTTTCGTCGCGGTGGCCCGCGCCCGGCTGGCCGAGTTGCGGCCGGGGCCCGATGCCGCCCCGCAGCCCTCCTCGGCCGCCGCGGCCGAGCGGGCGCTGACCCAGGGCCGGGCCGAGCGCGCCGCCATCCAGCGCCGGCTGGCTGGGCTGGGCCTGCAGCCGGGCCGGGCGGACGGCGTGTTCGGCAGCCGCACCCGCGCGGCCATCGCCGACTGGCAACGGGGAAACCGCCTGCCGGCCACCGGCTACCTGAGCCGGCCGCAGTTGCAGCGACTGGCCGCGCTGGACCAGCAGGCCGAGGCTCAGCAGGATCGCGGCTGGTGGCAGAAGACCGGGGCACATGGCGATGCCGAGGGGTTGCACGCCTATCTGGGCCGCTATCCCCGGGGCATCCATGCCGAAGCCGCCCGCCGCCAGCTGGCCGGCCTGCCCGATGCCCCGCCCGATGCCGCATCCGGTGCCGCACCCGGTGCGCAGGCGCCGCGCGGCGACGAGGCGACCTGGCGCTGGGTGCGCCGGCAGGGCTCGGCCGCGGCGCATGAAACCTATCTGGAACGCTTCCCGGCCGGCCGGCACGCGGAACAGGCACGCGAGCGCCTGGCCACCCTGCGCGCCGGGATCGAGGCGGCCCGGCGCGAGGAACAGGCGTTGCTGCTGAACCCTTCGACCCGCAGGCTGATCGAGGACCGGCTGCGCATCGCCGGCATGCAGCCCGGCGCGGTGGATGGCGAGTTCACCGACGAGACCCGCGAGGCGCTGCGCCGCTATCAGGCGGCGCGCAACCTGCGGGTCACCGGCCATGTCACCCAGCAGACGATATCCAGCCTGCTGTCGGACGTGCTGCGCTGACGCTGACGAAAGGCAGAACCATGCAATTACCGATTCTGGCGGCGATCTTCGTGACCCTGGCGGGGGTCTGCATCGCGGTGCAGGCGCCGATCAACGCGGCGCTGGGGCGCGGGGTGCAAAGCCCGCTGGTCGCGGCGGCGATCTCGTTCGGAGTGGGCTTCGCCATCCTGGCGCTCGCCGCCATCGGCCTGGGGCAGGGCCGGGCCTTCCTGCGCGCCGGCTCGGTCGCGTGGTGGATGTGGGCCGGCGGCGCGCTTGGCGCCTTCTATGTCTGGACCATCGTCTGGACTCTGCCGCGGCTGGGGGCGCTTTCGGCGCTTTGCGCCCTGGCGCTGGGACAGATCGTCGCCGCGATCATCCTGGACCGTAGCGGCGCCTTCGGCCTGCCGCTGCGCGAGATCTCGCTGCCGCGCATCCTGGCGGCGCTGATGGTCGGCGGCGGGCTGGTGCTGTCGCGCTTCTGAGGCTTTCTCCGTTTGGAAAATACCCCGCGGGGGTGCGGGGGCGCGAAGCCCCCGCCAGCGGCCGCGCAGCAGCGGATTGGCTTTTGGGACATGCGCAAAGGAAAACGCCCGCCGCGCGGCCGCGCGACGGGCGTTCCTGATCCGGTGACCGGCGATCTCAGCCCTGGCGGGCCTTGAAGCGCGGGTTGGTCTTGTTGATCACGTAGATGCGGCCCTTGCGGCGCACGATCTGGCAATCGCGGTGGCGGCTCTTGAGCGAGCGGAGCGAATTGCGAACCTTCATCGGTCTTCTCCTATCGCGGCGCATCGCTAGGTCGCGCCTTGGAAACGAAATGCCCCCGGAAAGCCCGGGGGCGCGAATAGAATGGTGGGCGGTACTGGGATCGAACCAGTGGCCACTACGATGTCAACGTAGTGCTCTACCGCTGAGCTAACCGCCCCCTTGACAGGTGATTCTGCCAGCGCCGCTGCCAGATCCCCTTGGTCCGCGTGTCTATATCCACCTCTTTCCGGGGTTTCAAGCCCTCATTCAAGGGCTGTTCACGCTTGCGGATCGCGCTTTAATGGCTTTCATTCCGACTGCCCGCAACGGGCATCGGTTGCAGGCGCGGAACCGAAGGATGAACAGGGAAGAGACCGTCTTCGATCTGATCCGGCCGGGAAAATGGCAGGGCGGGGTGATCTTTGCCTCGCCACATTCCGGCTGCGCCTATCCCGACTGGTTCCTGGCCGAATCGCGGCTGGACGCGCTGCAGCTGCGCTCCTCCGAGGATGCCTTCGTGGACCGGCTGATCCGGCCGGCGCTGGACCACGGCGCGGCGGTGCTGACCGCGAAGGTGCCGCGCTGCGTCGTGGACCTGAACCGCGGCCCCGAGGAGATCGACCCGCTGGTGGTCGGCGGCACGCTGCCGGGGATGATGAACCCGCGAATCATGGCCGGGCTGGGGGTGATTCCCCGCGTCGTCTCGCAGGGGCGGCCGATCCATGACCGGCCGATCCCGCGCGAGGAGGCCGAACGCCGCATCGCCCGCTTCTGGCATCCCTATCACCGCGCGCTTGCGGCGCTGATCGACGAGGCGGTGGGGCGATTCGGCGGCGCCATCCTGATCGACATGCATTCCATGCCGCGCGACGCGCTGGCGCATCTGCCGCGTCCGCGCCCGGACATGGTGCTGGGCGACCGCAACGGCGTGTCGGCCGCGCCCCGGATCAGCGCCGGTGTGGCTGCGGCGGTCGCGGCAGAGGGCTTTCGTGTCCGCCGCAACTCGCCCTTTTCCGGCGCCTATATCACCGCGACCTATGGCCGGCCGCGCAACAATGTCCATGTGGTGCAGTTGGAACTGGACCGCTCTCTCTACATGGACGAGAGCCGGGTCGAGCCGCGCGCCGATTTCGACCTGTTCCAGGCCCGTTTCGCCCGCGTCGTCGAAAGGCTGGCGCGGCTGCGCCCGGACGCCGGCGATGCGGCCATCGCCGCCGAATGAACCCAGGGAAAAGGACCGCCGATGCCGCCCGAAATTTCCGACCTGCTGAGCCAGAACATCGCCCTGATCGTCCTGGCGGTGGTGATCTTCCTGGCGGTCAGCACCGCCGTCCGCATCGTCCCGCAATCCGAGAAATACGTGGTCGAGCGCTTCGGCCGGCTGCATGCGGTGCTGGGGCCGGGGATCAACTTCATCGTGCCGTTCCTTGACCGGGTGGCGCATCGCATCTCGGTGCTGGAGCGGCAGCTGCCGACCTCGCGCCAGGATGCGATCACGGCGGACAACGTGCTGGTGCAGGTGGAAACCAGCGTGTTCTACCGCATCATCGAGCCGGAAAAGACCGTCTATCGCATCCGCGACGTGGACGCGGCGATCACCACCACGGTCGCCGGCATCGTGCGCTCGGAAATCGGCACGATGGAGCTGGACCAGGTGCAGTCGAATCGCGCCCGGCTGATCGAGCGCATCCGCGAATCGCTGGCCAATATCGTCGATGACTGGGGCATCGAGGTGACGCGGGCCGAGATCCTGGACGTGAACCTGGACGAGGCCACCCGCGCCGCCATGCTGCAGCAGCTCAATGCCGAGCGCGCCCGCCGCGCCCAGGTCACCGAGGCCGAGGGCAAGCGCCGCGCCGTCGAACTGGCCGCCGATGGCGAGCTTTACGCCGCGGAACAGCAGGCCAAGGCCAAGCGCGTGCTGGCCGATGCCGAGGCCTATGCCACCAATGCCATCGCCGGCGCGATTCGCGACGGCGGCATCGAGGCGGCGCAATACCAGGTCGCCATGCGCCAGGTCGAGGTGCTGGCCGAGGTCGGCAAGGGCCAGGGCAAGCAGACGCTGATCGTCCCCGCCTCGGCCGTCGAGGCGCTTGGCGACGCGTTCAAGCTGTTCCGCGGGGCCAGGCCATGATGAACGGCTGGTTCTGGATCATCGCGGCACTGGTCCTGGCCGGGGCCGAGATCGTGCTGCCCGGCTGGTTCTTCCTGGGCGCCGCCATCGCGGTCGGGCTGATGGGGCTGGCGCTGCTGATCGGGCTCTGGACCGGCGGGCTGCCGCTGGCGCTGGTGGTCACGGCGGTGCTGACCGGGGCGATCTGGCTGGTCCTGCGCCGGATCTTCGGCAGCAATCGCGGCGAGGTGCGGCGCTGGACCCGCGACATCAACGACAACTAGGCTTCATCGGCGCCAAGCTGGTGCTGACCCATGCCGGGCGGCTGCTGGCCTGCCTGCGCGACGATTTCGCCTGGATTCCCTTTCCGGCGCATTGGGATCTGCCCGGCGGCGGCGCCGAGCCGGGCGAAACCCCGGTCGAATGCGCCCTGCGCGAATTGCACGAGGAATTCGGTCTGCGGCTTTCCCCCGACCGGCTGCGCGGCCGGGCCTTCGCGTCGTGGAACGATCCGGCGCGGCTGTCCTGGATGTTTCACGGCAGCATCGCGGAGCCCGAGATCGCCGCGATCCGCTTTGGCGACGAGGGGCAGGAATGGCGGATGATGCCGGTGGCGGAATTCGTCCACCATCCGCGCGCCGTGCCGCATTTCCGGGAAAGGGTGGCGCTGATCCTTGCCGATGCCGGGCCGGGGATTTGAAAAACGCCGCTGCCTGTGCATGATCCCGGCATCAGCAAGGAGGCATGGAATGTCCCGCATGCAGCTATACCGTCGCAACGGCTGGGGCTCGGCCATCGTCGAGTTGCAGCTGGCGCATTACGGGCTGGAGGCCGATGCCGTCGAGGTGGCCGACCTGTTCATCGACCAGGAAGCCCGCCGCGACCTGATGCGGATCAGCCCGGCCGGGCAGATCCCGGTGCTGATCCTGCCTGACGGCCGGGTGCTGTCGGAAAGCGCGGCGATCACCCTGCATCTGGCCGATCTGACCGGGCGCGACGATCTGGTGCCGGCCGCCGCCGCCCAGGAACGGCCGCGCTTCCTGCGCTGGCTGATCTTCCTGGTGGCGCAGGTCTATCCCTGTTTCACCTTCGGCGACGATCCGGCGCGCTTCCTGAGCGACAAGGCGGCGCAGCAGGAACTGGGCGAGGCCACCACCGCGCGGCTGCAGGAGCTGTGGAGCACGCTGGAAGGCGTGGTGGGTGCGCCCTGGTTCCTGGGCGAGCGCTTCTCGGCGCTGGACATCTACCTGGCGGCGATGAGCAACTGGAAACCCGGCCCGGACTGGTTCCGGGCGAACGCGCCCAAGGTCTGGTCCATCGCCAGCGCCACGGCGGCGCGCGAGGATCTGGCGCCGGTCTTCCGGCGCAATTTCGGCTGAGATCAGAGCCCGGCCAGTTCCGCCTGGATCGCCTGCGCCGCGGCACGGGGGTCGGCGGCCTGCCAGATCGGCCGGCCGACGACGATATGGTCGGCGCCGTTGGCGATGGCGGTGGCGGGCGTCTCGATCCGCTTCTGGTCGCCCGCGTCGCTGCCCGCCGGCCGCACGCCGGGGGTGACGATCAGCCGGCCCGCCGATTCCGGCAGGGCGCGGATCAGCGCGGCCTCGCGCGGGCTGGCGATGACGCCGTCGGCCCCGGCCTCGAAGGCGCGGGCGGCGCGGGTCGCGACGATCTCGGCCAGGTCGCCGGGCACGATCAGCCCGGCATCCAGGTCGGCGCGGTCCAGCGAGGTCAGGATGGTCACGGCGAGGATCTTCAGGTTCGACCCGGCCGCGCCCTGTTTCGCCGCCCGCACCACATGCGGATCGCCATGCACGGTCAGGAAGTCGAGGTCGTATTGCGCGATGCCCTTGACCGCCGCCTGCACGGTCGCGCCGATGTCGAAGAACTTCATGTCCAGGAAGATGCGCTTGCCGTGCTCTTGCTTCAGTTCGTTGGCGAGCGCGAGGCCGCCGCCGGTCAGCATGCCCAGCCCGATCTTGTAGAAACTGGCGGCGTCGCCGATCTTCTGGGCCAGCTCCAGCCCGGCCAGCGCATTCGGCACGTCCAGCGCCACGATCAGACGGTCGTCCATGGTTTCCCTCACTGCGACAAACGGCCCGCTTATAGGCGGGAACCGGCTGTCTTGAAACCCCGTTTCGTTCTGCCCATGTGACAGGCAGGACCCGAGCCGGATCGTGCCAATGCGGGCGATCCAAAGCGGGGGCTGAGGAAAGGATTTTCATATGGATATGGAAAAATTCACGGAACGGTCGCGCGGTTTTCTGCAGGCGGCGCAGACCATTGCCATCCGCGAGGAAAACCAGCGCGTGATGCCCGAGCATCTGCTGAAGGCGCTGATGGATGACGATCAGGGCTTTGCCAGCAATCTGATCGCGCGGGCCGGGGGCGACGCCCAGGCCGTGCGCCAGGCCGTCGACCAGGCGGTGGCCAAGCAGCCCAAGGTCAGCGGCGGGCAGGGGCAGGTCTATGTCGATCCCTCGCTGGTGCGCGTGCTGGACGAGGCCGAGAAGCTGGCCAAGAAGGCCGGCGACAGTTTCGTGCCGGCCGAGCGGGTGTTGACCGCGCTGGCCGTCGTCAACACCAATGCGCGCGACGCGCTGACGGCCGGCAAGGTGACGGCGCAGGCGTTGAACGCGGCGATCAACGACATCCGCAAGGGCCGCACCGCCGACACGGCCAGCGCCGAGGACAGCTATGAAGCGTTGTCGAAATACGGCCGCAACCTGACCGAGGCCGCGGCCGAGGGCAAGATCGACCCGATCATCGGCCGGGACGAGGAAATCCGCCGCGCCATGCAGGTGCTGTCGCGTCGCACCAAGAACAACCCGGTGCTGATCGGCGAGCCCGGCGTCGGCAAGACCGCCATCGCCGAGGGCCTGGCGCTGCGCATCGTCGACGGCGATGTGCCCGAGAGCCTGCGCAACAAGCAGCTTTGGGCGCTGGACATGGGCGCGCTGATCGCCGGCGCGAAATATCGCGGCGAGTTCGAGGAGCGGCTGAAGGCCGTGCTGAAAGAGATCGAGGACGCGGCGGGCGAGATCGTCCTGTTCATCGACGAGCTTCACGTCCTGGTCGGCGCCGGCAAGACCGACGGCGCCATGGATGCCGCGAACCTGATCAAGCCGGCGCTGGCGCGGGGCGAATTGCATTGCGTCGGCGCCACCACGCTGGACGAATACCGCAAGTATATCGAAAAGGACGCGGCGCTGGCCCGGCGTTTCCAGCCCGTCATGGTGCTGGAGCCGACGGTCGAGGACACGATCAGCATCCTGCGCGGCATCAAGGAGAAGTATGAGCTGCACCACGGTGTCCGCATCAGCGACGCCGCGCTGGTGGCTGCCGCCACGCTGTCGCATCGCTACATCACCGACCGCTTCCTGCCCGACAAGGCCATCGACCTGGTGGACGAGGCGGCGAGCCGGCTGCGCATGGAGGTGGACAGCAAGCCCGAGGAGCTGGACCAGCTGGATCGCCAGATCCTGCAGATGCAGATCGAGGCCGAGGCGCTGAAGAAGGAAGACGACGCCGCCTCCCAGGACCGGCTGGAGAAGCTGGAGAAGCAGCTCTCCGAGTTGCAGGAGAAATCCGCGACCATGACCGCGCGCTGGCAGGCCGAACGCGACCGGCTGGAGGGGTCGCGCCATCTGAAGGAACAGCTCGACCGCGCCCGCGCCGAGCTGGACCAGGCCAAGCGCGAGGGCAACCTGGCCCGCGCCGGCGAGCTCAGCTATGGCATCATTCCCGGCCTCGAGCGGCAACTGGCCGAATCCGAAGGCAGCGAGGACGGTCCGATGGTCGAGGAAGCCGTGCGCCCCGAGCAGATTGCCGAGGTCGTGGAACGCTGGACCGGCATCCCCACCAGCAAGATGCTGGAGGGCGAGCGCGAGAAGCTGTTGAAGATGGAGGAGGTGCTGGGCAAGCGCGTCATCGGCCAGTCCGAGGCGGTGACGGCCGTCTCCAACGCCGTGCGCCGGGCGCGGGCCGGGCTGAACGATCCCAAGCGGCCGCTGGGCAGCTTCCTGTTCCTGGGTCCGACCGGGGTCGGCAAGACCGAGCTGACCAAGGCCATCGCCGAATACCTGTTCGACGATGACTCGGCGATGGTCCGCATCGACATGTCCGAGTTCATGGAGAAACACTCGGTCGCGCGGCTGATCGGCGCGCCTCCGGGCTATGTCGGCTATGACGAGGGCGGCGTGCTGACCGAGGCGGTGCGGCGGCGTCCCTATCAGGTGATCCTGTTCGACGAGGTCGAAAAGGCGCATCCGGACGTGTTCAACGTGCTGCTGCAGGTGCTGGACGACGGCCAGCTGACCGACGGCCAGGGTCGGACGGTGGACTTCAAGCAGACGCTGATCGTGCTGACCTCGAACCTGGGGGCGCAGGCGCTGTCGGCGCTGCCCGAGGGGGCCGATTCGAGCCAGGCGCGGACGCAGGTGATGGATGCGGTGCGGGCGCATTTCCGGCCCGAATTCCTGAACCGGCTGGACGAGATCATCATCTTCCACCGGCTGACGCGCGAAAACATGGACGGTATCGTCAAGATCCAGCTCTGGCAGCTGGAAAGCCGGCTGGCGCAGCACAAGATCGGGCTGGAGCTGGACGAGGCGGCGCTGAAATGGCTGGCGGACGAGGGCTACGACCCGGTCTTCGGTGCCCGGCCGCTGAAGCGGGTGATGCAGCGCAGCCTGCAGAACCCGCTGGCCGAGATGATCCTGGCCGGAGAGGTTCTGGATGGCCAGACCGTGCATGTCAGCGCCGGCCCCGAAGGGCTGATGGTGGGCAACCGTGTGACCACGGCGCATCTGGGTTCCGCGGGTGACAGCGGGCCGCGGGTGCCGCTGCACTGATGAAAGCGGGGCGGATGCATCGGCATCCGCCCCTTTCCGTTTCTGGTCCTCGCGTGGAAATCACGCGGAATTTCATCGGCATCGCCCGGGGCGGATGGCATGATGAATCGGAGCAGAAGGGGGAGTTTGCCATGGCACTGAAATGGTCCGACGTGACGCCCGAGGCGGATTACCTGTGCCGGCGGGCCTTTCTGGCGACGGGCGTCGCGGCGCTGGCGACGCCTGCCCTGGGTCTCGGCGGCAAGCCCTCGGGCCTGTCGACCGACGAGACGCCGAACAGCTTCGAGGACATCACCAATTACAACAATTTCTATGAATTCGGCACCGGCAAGACCGATCCGGCGCAATATGCCGGCAGCCTGAAGACCGCGCCCTGGTCGGTGCAGATCGACGGTATGGTGGACAGGCCCGGCAGCTACGGGGTCGAGGATCTCACCCCCGAGGCGGCGCTGGAGGAGCGCGTCTATCGCCTGCGCTGCGTCGAGGGCTGGTCTATGGTCATTCCCTGGCTCGGCGTGCCGCTGGCCGGGGTGCTCGGCAAGGCGGGCGTGCAGCCGGGCGCGAAGTACGTGGCCTTCCGCACCCTGCACGACCCCGAACAGATGCCCGGACAGCGCAGCCGCGTCATCGACTGGCCGTATCGCGAAGGGCTGCGGCTGGACGAGGCCATGCACCCGCTGACGATCCTGGCCACCGGGCTTTACGGCCGGGTGCTGCCCAACCAGAACGGCGCGCCGATCCGGCTGGTGGTGCCGTGGAAATACGGCTTCAAGTCGATCAAGTCGCTGGTCTCGATCACCCTGACCGACAAGCAGCCCCAGACCAGCTGGCAGATGCTGCAGCCCGGCGAATACGGCTTCTATGCCAATGTGAACCCGCAGGTCGATCATCCGCGCTGGTCGCAGGCCACCGAAAGGCGGATCGGCAGCGGGCTGTTCGGCGGCCGGCAGGAGACGCTGATGTTCAACGGCTATGGTGACCAGGTGGCCGGGCTCTACGCGGGCATGGATCTGGCGAAGCATTACTGATGCTGCAGCAGCTCAATCGCTGGGTGCGGCACGTCCCGGTCTGGGCGGTCTGGCTGCTCGGATCGATTCCGCTGGGTCTGCTGGCCTGGGACACGTTGCAGGGCCAGCTGGGCGTCGATCCGGTGCGGGACATCGAGCACCGACTGGGCCGCACCGCGATCTATTTCCTGCTGGCGACCCTGGCGGTGACGCCGCTGCTGCGGCTGACGCGGCTGAACCTGATGCGCTTTCGCCAGGCGCTGGGGCTGATCTGCTTCAGCTATGCCGCCTGCCATCTGGCGGCCTGGGTGGTCTTCGACATGGCCTTTCTCTGGACGCAGATGCTCGGGGACGTGGCCAAGCGGCCCTATCTGGTCTTCGGCATGCTGGGCTTCGTGATGTTGCTGGCGCTGGCGGTGACCTCGAACCGCTTCTCGATCCGGCGCATGGGCGCGCGCTGGAGGCAACTGCACCGGTTGGTCTATCCGGCGGCGATTCTGGCGGCGGTGCATTGGCTCTGGGCGCTGAAGGTCTGGGAATCCTGGCCGCTGACGATTCTCGTGGCGGTTCTGGTGCTGCTGGGCCTGCGTTTGCTGAGGAAAACGCCCCGAGCCGGGCCGATGACAGTCGCGCGCCGGCCGGGGTGATTCCCGCAGCCAGGCGCTTCTTCCTTTCCTCTTCTCCGATTCCCCCATATTTTTCAGCCACTTACGGATCTTTGTCATTTTTCTTTATTTTTGGTCTTGC
>NZ_JBHRXE010000064.1:0-36323 GCF_042648325.1 Paracoccus simplex
CGATGCCGCCGCCGGCATGGGCGAGCAGGCCGCCGATACCGCCGCCGGCGCCGCCGACGATGCCGCTGGCGCCGCCGACGACGCGGCTGCCGCGGCGGACGATGCCGCTGCTGCCGCCGAGGACGCGGCCGCCGAGGCGCCGGTCACGCCGCCCGACGTGAAGGCCCCGGCAATCTCGGAAGCCGATCCCGGCGTGCTGTCGAGCTGGGTCACCAGCCGGCGCATCTGGACCACCAACCAGCCCTCGACCACCGAATGGGTGGATCCGCAGGTCGAGGAGCGCCCGGCCGAATGGCAGGACATCGCCAAGGTCAACGACATCGTGCTGGACGATTCGGGCCAGGTCGTCGGCTATATCGCCGATATCGGCGGTTTCCTGGGCATCGGCGCCAAGAAAGTGCTGCTGGGCGTGGATGCCATCCACCTGATCACGGTGGGCAACGACACCTTCTTCGCCACCAACTACACCAAGGCCGAGTTGGAGGCGCTGCCCGATTTCGACGAGAAGACCGTGCGGAAATAGGGCCTGCCTGTCTTGTTTTCCCGGTCTTGGGGGCGCCTTTCGGGGCGCCCCTTCATTTTTGCGCAAGATCGGTCAAGATCGGCCTTGACGCCACCCGCCCCCGTGCGTAAACCCCCTCGCACCCCGGACGGCGATCCGGGGGAAGTGGTCTGCGCGGTTGTAGCTCAGTTGGTTAGAGTACCGGCCTGTCACGCCGGGGGTCGCGGGTTCGAGCCCCGTCAACCGCGCCACCACCACCATATATCGCCGAAAAGATGCGCGGTTGTAGCTCAGTTGGTTAGAGTACCGGCCTGTCACGCCGGGGGTCGCGGGTTCGAGCCCCGTCAACCGCGCCATCTTTCCCCCCTTGATCCCCTTTGGGCCCATGGCTTTGCGGCCGCGCTTCCGGCGCGGCTTTCCGGGTATTCGGGCAACGAAGAAGCCGGCCGGCAGCGGTGCCCGGCAGCGGCGCTAGGGGCTTTTCAAGCCGCCTCAATTCCCTATGCTGACCCCCAATCACGACGGAGGACGCCATGGCACGCGGAATAGATTACGGCGGAATGATGCACCGGGCCATGCAGCGGCTGATCGCCGAGGTGCTGCAATCCGTGGCCAGCGACGGGCTGCCGGGCGAGCATCATTTCTTCATCACCTTCGACACCCGTGATTCGGATGTCGAGATGGCCGACTGGCTGCGCGAGCGCTATCCCGAGGAGATGACCATCGTCATCCAGCACTGGTTCGATGATCTCGAGGTCACGCCCGAGGGTTTCCGCATCACGCTGAATTTCGGCAACTCTCCCGAGCCGCTCTACATCCCTTTCGACGCCCTGCGCACCTTCGTGGACCCGTCGGTCGAATTCGGCCTGCGCTTCGAGAACCACGAGGAAGAGGAGGACGAGGAGGACGAGGCCGACCCCGCGCCCGAGGAGCCGGGAGAGGAGGGCCCCAAGGGCGGTGCCGAGGTGGTCAGCCTCGACAAGTGGCGGAAATAGCCCGCCTGCCTCGGCCGGCCCGTCACGGTGCTGTCACCGGCAGGCCATAGAGGCGGAAACCGGCATCCTTGCAGGAGAAACCCGTTTGTCCGACCTGTCGCTTTTCCTGGGCCAGTTTCTGCGCCGACCCTCCGAGATCCGCGCCATTGCCCCGACCGGGCGCGCCACCGCGGCCGAAATGGCGCGGCTGGTCACGCCGCAGATGGAGGCGGTGGCCGAGATCGGCGCCGGCACCGGCACCATCACCCGCGCCATCCTGGCCACCGGCCTGCCGCCGCAGAGGCTGGAGCTTTACGAGCTGAACGCCGCCTTCTGCGCCCGGCTGGGCGAGCGGTTTCCGGGCACGCGGGTCCACAACCTGCCGGCGCAGGAGATGGTCAATGTCGGACGCCAGGGACTCGACGCGGTGATCTCGGGTGTGCCGACCCTGCCGATGCCCGACGAGCTGCAGGCCGCCATCGTCGGCGCGGCGCTGTCGATGATGAAGCCGGGCGCGCCCTTCGTGCAGATCACCTATGGCCCGCTGCCGCCGCTGTCCGAGGCGGTGCGGGCGCGGTTCGGCCTGAGCCATCGCAAAAGCCGCCGGATCTGGGCCAACCTGCCGCCGGCCCGCGTCTATGTCTTTCGCCAGTCGGCGTGAGCGCTAACTGCATACTTTCGCATACCAATTGCGAATCCGGCACGCCGGGGCTACAAGGCCGGCAGAACCGTGAGGGATATCCGACATGACCAAGACCACCCGCACCGAGACCGACAGCTTCGGCCCGCTGGAAGTGCCGGCCGACAAGTATTGGGGGGCGCAGACCCAGCGCTCGATCCAGAACTTCCCCATCGGCTGGGAAAAGCAGCCGGTTGCCATCGTGCGTGCGCTGGGGGTGATCAAGCAGGCGGCCGCCGAGGTGAACATGGCCACCGGCAAGCTGGACCCCGAGATCGGCAAGGCGATGGTGCAGGCGGCCTCGGAAGTCGTCGCCGGCAAGTTCGACGACAACTTCCCGCTGGTGGTCTGGCAGACCGGCTCGGGCACGCAGTCGAACATGAACGCCAACGAGGTGGTCAGCAACCGCGCCATCGAGATCCTGGGCGGCGAGATGGGCTCGAAGAAGCCGGTCCATCCGAACGACCATGTGAACATGGGCCAGTCCTCGAACGACACCTTCCCGACCGCGATGCATGTCGCCATCGCCATGCAGGCGCGCGACGTGCTGCTGCCGGGGCTGGAAAAGCTGCACCAGGCGCTGGTGGCGAAGTCCGAGGAATTCAAGGACATCATCAAGATCGGCCGCACCCATACCCAGGACGCGACGCCGCTGACCCTGGGCCAGGAATTCGGCGGCTATGCGCATCAGGTCCAGAAGGGCATCGAGCGGGTCAAGCTGGCCTTGGGCGACATCTACGAGCTGGCGCAGGGCGGCACCGCCGTCGGCACCGGCCTGAGCACCAAGAAGGGCTGGGACACGGCCATCGCCGCCGCGATCGCCAAGATCACCGGCCTGCCCTTCGTCACCGCGCCGAACAAGTTCGAGGCGCTGGCCGCGCATGACGCGATGGTGTTCTTCTCGGGCGCGCTGAAGACCGTCGCCGGCTCGCTGTTCAAGATCGCCAACGACATGCGGCTGTTGGGCTCGGGCCCGCGTTCCGGCCTGGGTGAGCTGATCCTGCCGGAAAACGAGCCGGGCTCGTCGATCATGCCCGGCAAGGTCAACCCGACCCAGGCCGAGGCGCTGACCATGGTCTGCGCCCATGTCATGGGCAATGACGCCGCCATCGGCTTTGCCGGGTCGCAGGGTCATTTCGAGCTGAACGTCTACAACCCGATGATGTCCTATAACGTGCTGCAATCCATGCAGCTTCTGGGCGATGCGGCGGGATCCTTCACCGACAACATGGTGGTCGGCACCAAGGCCAATGTCGAGCGCATCGAGAAGCTGATGAAGGAATCGCTGATGCTGGTGACGGCGCTGGCGCCGACCATCGGCTATGACAATGCCACCAAGGTGGCCAAGACCGCGCACAAGAACGGCACCACGCTGCGCGAGGAGGCGATTGCGCTGGGCTTCGTCGATGGCGAGACCTTCGACCGCATCGTCCGCCCCGAGCAGATGATCGGTCCGGCAGACTGATCTTGACCGGGTCCGGTTCAGGCAAGGTCGTGAACCTGCGGGCGGCGCGCAAGACCGCCGCCCGCGATGCCGCCCGCAAGCAGGGCGACGCGAATGCGGCGAAGTTCGGCCGCAGCAAGGGCCAGAAGCTCGCCGAGAAGGACGCCGCGGTGCGGGCCGCCCGCCATCTGGACCAGCACCGCCGCGAGGTTCCCGAGAATGGCGACGAATGAGCCGCCTGCCGCGCCGCCGCTGCCGCCGATGTCGGCGCCGGTCAAGCGCTCGGTCACCATCGGCGGGCACCGCACCTCGGTCAGCCTGGAGGATGCGTTCTGGCGCGAGCTGCGCGCGCTGGCCCGCGCCGGGGGACGCACCACCGCGGCGCTGATCGCCCAGATCGACGCCGCCCGCCCGCCCGAGGTGGGGCTGGCCACGGCACTGCGGCTTTACGTGCTGGCCGAGATCGTCCGGAATCGGGCGTAACGCTTGCGGCGCCGGCCCTGGCTGACTAAAAGCCGCTGCACATATCCAAATTCCGGGACATACCATGGCAGGCCATAGCAAATGGGCCAATATCCAGCATCGCAAGGGCAAGCAGGACAAGCTGCGCTCGAAGCTGTTTTCGAAACTGGCCAAAGAAATCACCGTCGCCGCCAAGATGGGCGACCCTGACCCCGAGAAGAACCCGCGGCTACGCCTTGCGGTGAAGGAAGCCAAGTCGAACTCGGTGCCGAAGGACGTGATCGACCGCGCCATCAAGAAATCGCAGGGCGGCGATGCCGAGAACTACGACGAGATCCGCTACGAGGGCTACGGCCCGAACGGCATCGCCATCATCGTCGAGGCGATGACCGACAACCGCAACCGCACCGCCTCGAACGTGCGCAGCTATTTCACCAAGTATGGCGGCGACCTGGGGCAGACCGGCTCGGTCAGCTTCATGTTCGACCGCAAGGGCGAGATTCTCTACAACCCCGAGGCCGGCGATGCCGACACGGTGATGCTGGCCGCCATCGAGGCCGGGGCCGAGGATGTCGAGAGCGACGAGGACGGGCACTGGATCTATACCTCGGATACCGACCTGGCCGAGGTCTCGAATGCGCTGGAGGCCAGCCTGGGCGAATCCGAACATGCCAAGCTGATCTGGAAGCCGCAGGCCCCGACCGAGATCGACCTGGAGACCGCGCAGAAGCTGATGAAGCTGCTGGACGCGCTGGAGGACGACGACGACGTGCAGAATGTCACCGGGAATTTCGACATTCCCGAGGATGTGGCGGCGCAGCTTTGAACTTCCGCCTCCGGCGGGGGTATTTGGGCAAGAGAGAAATCAGGGTCGCAGGTCTGCTGCGGCCCTTTTTCTTATGGCGGCGGTCAGGGGGGCAAGGGCGGGGGCCATGGCGCGCTGGACATGCCAATGCAGCGCCACGTCCAGCGGCAGGCCGGGGACCAGCGGCCGCAGCCGGCCGTCGCGCAGCGCCGGGGCGGCCATGCTTTCGGGGATCATGCCCCAGCCAAGACCGAGTGCCACCGCGCGGGCAAAGGGTTCCGAGGCCGGGATCCGGTGGCCGGGCAGGTGCAGGCGCTTGCCGGTGGCGCGTTCGGCCCAGCGGGATTGCAGCGCGTCCTTGGCGTTGAAGATGATCGCCGGGGCGGCGCGCAGGGCGGGTTCGGTCACGCCGTTCGGGAAATGCCGGGCCAGGAAATCCGGCGCGGCCAGCGCCTGGTAGCGCATCGCGCCCAAGCGCAGCGCGTCGCAGCCCGGCACCGGGTCGGGGTCCGAACTGATCGCCGCCGAGACCTGGCCCTGGCGCAGCCAGTCGCGGGCGTGGTCCTGGTCGTCCAGCACCAGGTCGTAAAGCACCGGCAGCGCCGCCATCACCGGCGGGAACCAGGTGGCCAGGCTGTCGGCATTCACCGCCAGCCGCAGCACCGCCGGGCCGGCGGATGGCTGCAGCCCGGTCGCAAGCGTGCTTTCCAGCAGCCGCACCTGGTCGAGATGCTGCATCAGCCGCAGCCCGGTCTCGGTCCCGGTGGCGGGCGGGCCGCGATGGATCAGCACCTGGCCCAGCCGTTCCTCGAGCCCCTTGATGCGCTGCGAGACCGCCGAAGGGGTGACGCCGAGCGCCGCGGCCGCGGCCTCGAAGCTGCCGCGGCGGATGATCTCGGACAGGGCGCTGAGCGCGGCATAGTCGAGCATGAAGCCAGCCTTAACCCGGATAACGATTTTAAATTTGCCTGAAGGCGGCCCGGCCGGCAAGACAGGCCCGAAAAGGAGAGCCGCATGCATGCCTATCTTGCCGGTCTGGGCACCGCCCTGTCGCTGATCGTCGCCATCGGGGCGCAGAACGCCTTCGTGCTGAAGCAGGGTCTGATGCGCCGGCATGTGCTGGCGACCTGTGCGTTTTGCGCGCTGTCGGACGCGGTGCTGATCACCGCCGGGGTGCTGGGCGCCGGGGCGCTGGCGGCGCGCGCGCCGTGGTTTCTGGAGGCGATGCGCTGGGGCGGCGCGGTGTTCCTGCTGGTCTATGGCGCGCGGGCCTTTCGTGCCGCCTGGCGCGGCGGCGAGAGCCTGCGGGCCGGGCAGGGGGCGACCGGCCTGGCCGCCACGCTGGGCGTGCTGGCGGCGCTGACCTGGCTCAACCCGCATGTCTGGCTGGATACGGTGGTGCTGATCGGCTCGATCTCGGCCCGCTGGGAGGACAAGCCGGGCTTCGTCGCCGGGGCGGTCTCGGGCTCGGTGATCTTCTTCTTCGCGCTGGGCTACGGGGCGCGTTGGCTGTCGCCGCTGTTCGCGCGGCCGGCGGCCTGGCGGGTGCTGGATCTGCTGGTCGGGCTGGTGATGTGGAGCATCGCCCTTGGGCTGGTGCTGAACGGCTGACCCTTGCGCCCGGCCGGCCGAAAGGGCATGGCGGCGGGATGACGCAGGGCCCGGCCACCACCCGCAGCGACCTGAGCGGCATCTTCTGGATGCTGACGGCCGGGCTGTGCTTCGTCGGCGTCAACGGCACGGTGCGCTGGCTGGGCCAGGCGCTGCCGGCGGCCGAGGGCGCCTTCATCCGCTTCGCTTTCGGCCTGCTGTTGCTGGTCCCGGCGCTGGGGCCGGCGTTGCGGCGCGGCTTCCCCCCGCGCATCTGGGGGCTGTTCGCGCTGCGCGGCGGGCTGCATGTGCTGGCGGTGATCCTGTGGTTCTATGCCATGGCGCGCATCACCGTGGCCGAGGTCACCGCCATCGGCTTTCTCAACCCCATCGTGGTGACGGTCGGCGCGGCGCTGCTGATGGGCGAGCGGGTCTCGTGGCGGCGGGCGCTGGCCATCGCCGTGGCGCTGGCGGGGGCGATGATCGTGCTGCGGCCCGGCATCCGGGCGCTGGAGCCCGGCCATCTGGCGCAGCTCGGCGCCTCGGTCACCTTCGGCCTGTCCTATCTGGTCGCCAAGCGGCTGTCCGACCATGTGCCGGCCTCGGTGGTGGTGGCGATGATGTCGCTGACGGTCTGCGTCGGGCTGGCGCCCATCGCGGCGCTGCATTGGGTGACGCCGAGCCTGCTGCAATGCGCGGTTCTGGCCTGCACGGCGCTGTTCGCCACCGCCGGGCATTACGCCATGACCCGCGCCTTCATCTCGGCGCCGCTGACGGTGACGCAGCCGGTGACGCTGCTGCAGTTGATCTGGGCCAGCCTGCTTGGCGCGCTGGTCTTTGCCGAGCCGGTCGATCTGTGGGTGCTGGTCGGCGGCGCCGTCATGATCGGCGCGATCAGCTATATCACCTGGCGCGAGGCGCGGCTGCGGCGGGGTCTGGTCACCCCGCCGCCCGGCGCGACCCGCGATTAGCGCAGGTCCCAGTGGCGCGGGCTACGCTGCTGCGGCTCGATCCCGATGTCGCGCAGCAGGTGGTCGGGAAGCGTGTCGACCGGCGGCGGCGGCTTGCCGCCCCGCCGCAGGGCGGCGCGCAGCAACGCCAGGCTGACGCGCAGCAGCCCGTGGGTCTTGATCAGCTCGTCCAAAGGCGCGCGGAGTTCCCGCGCGGCAGGGATGGTTGCAAGGGTCATCCTGTCCAGCCGCCCGTTCTGCACGGCACGGCCCTCATGTAGCAATGGGTCGAAAAGGCGACGGGCAGCGCCCGTGCGACATCGCGGGGCGTCAGCCGTCGGCGAAGATGGGGAAGCTCAGTCCCGGTGCGGGATGCCCTGAACGGGTTCCGTCAACGCCGGTCCTGGCGTCGGTTCATCCCGCGAAAGGCGGCGGCCGAAGCGGCGGTAATGATGATCATGCCGGTGCCCTTTCTGTCGAGATTGCGGAACAGGGCCCTTGATAGACACATCTTGCGATTCGAGGCAACCCGCCCCGCGAGGTTTGCGGGGCGGGCCATGGTCTTGCTGCAACAAGGATGGGGTCAGTGCTCGATCGCGCCGCCCCCGGCGCCGCGCCGGGCGACCAGCCGGGACATGATGCTTTGCCGGGTCACGCGGCCGCCGCCCTGCAGGGGCAACGCGTCGATGCCGGATTCGGTCATCATGCGGATGACCTCGCGCACCGGGGTTTCGCGGTCCAGCGCCTCGCCCGGCAGGTCGCCGGGCTCGGCCACGTCCTCGGCGGTCAGCACCGCCAGCGGGTTCATGTGGGCGACGAAATCCTCGACATAGGCATTGACCGGATTGGCGATGATCTCGCGCGCGGTGCCGACCTGCACGATGCGGCCGCCCTCCATCAGCGCGATGCGGTTGCCGATGCGGAACGCCTCGTCCAGGTCGTGGCTGACGAAGACGATGGTGCGGCGGAAGCGTTCCTGCAGCTCCAGCAGTTCGTCCTGCAGCCGGTTGCGGATCAGCGGGTCCAGCGCCGAGAAGGGCTCGTCCATCAGCAGGATCGGCGCCTCGGTGGCGAAGGCGCGGGCCAGGCCGACGCGCTGCTGCATGCCGCCCGACAGGTCGCCCACCTTGCGCTCGGCCCATTCGGTCAGCCCGACGGTGGCCAGTTGGGCGTCGACGCGCTTGCGCCGTTCGGCGGCAGGGACGCCGGCCAGTTCCAGCCCCAGGCCGACATTCTCGCGCACCGAACGCCAGGGCAGCAGGCCGAACTGCTGGAACACCATGGCGATGCATTCGCGCCGCAGGCGGCGCAGCTCGGCGCCGGAGGCCTTGGTCACCGAGGCCATGCGGTCGCCGTTCCAGATCCGCACCTCGCCCCGGCAGACCGAGTTGAGCCCGTTCACCGCCCGCAGCAGCGTGGATTTGCCCGAGCCGGAAAGGCCCATAAGCACCAGGATCTCGCCCTCGCGCACGGTCAGCGAGCAGTTGTGCACGCCCAGGACCTGGCCGGTTTCGGACTTGATCGGCCCGCGGTCCAGCCCCTGGTCCATCAGCGGCAGGGCGGCCTCGGGCGAATCGCCGAAGACGATGTTCACATTGTCGAATTCGACCGCGTTGCGCGCGGTTTCCATGCGATCAGTCATCACGCCTCCCCACGCGCATCATCCGGTCCAGCATGATGGCGACGACCACGATGATGAACCCGCTTTCGAATCCCAGCGCGGTATTCACGCTGTTCAGCGCCCGGACCACCGGCACGCCCAGGCCCGAGGCCCCGACCAGCGCGGCGATCACCACCATCGACAGCGACAGCATGATCGTCTGGTTCAGCCCGGCCATGATCTGCGGCGCGGCGCTTGGCAGCTCGACCTTCCACAGAAGCTGGCGCGGCGTGGCGCCGAAGGCGATGGCGGCCTCGACCAGCGATTGCGGGGTCGAGCTGATGCCCAGATGTGTTAGCCGGATCGGCGCCGGCAGCACGAAGATCACCGTGGCGATCAGCCCGGGCACCATGCCGATGCCGAAGAAGACGATGGCGGGGATCAGGTAGACGAAGGTCGGCAGCGTCTGCATCAGGTCCAGCACCGGCCGCATCCAGGCGTAGAGCTTGGGCCGGTGCGCCGTGGCGATGCCGATGGGCACGCCGATGGCCATGCAGACCACGCAGGCCGACAGCACCAGGGTCAGGGACTGCATGGTCTCGTCCCAATAGCCCTGGTTGAGGATGAAGAGAAAGCTCAGCGCCACCAGCAGGCAGGTCTTCCAGCTGCGTTGCAGCGCCCAGGTCAGCGCCACCGCCAGCAGGGTGAAGATCAGCGGGTGCGGGTATTCGAGAAGCGCGAGAATGCCGTTGATCAGCCCGTCCATCAGCTTCGAGATGAAGTTGAAGACGACCGCGGCATGGGCGTTCAGCCAGTCGAAGATCGCCTTGGCCGTCTTGCCCACCGGGATCTTGGTCCCGGTCACCAGCTCGGTCAGTTGCTCCATGCGTCCTTGTCTTTCTGCCGGGCGTTCGGGAAAGGCCTGCGCGGCGGCGGGCGGTCGGCCCATTGGGCCGACGCCTCGGGCGGGGCAGGTCTTCGTTTCCGGCGAAGGTGGAAGGAAGGGCCCGAAGGCCCGGGAACGCGGGGACAGGCCGGGGCGCGTCCTGCGCCCGCGGCGGCCTGCCGCCCGCCCGGATTCATTCGGCCAACGCCTTGTCCAGCGCCGCCTGCGCGTCGCCGCCATCGGCGGTGGTCACGCCCGCGATCCAGGGTTTGGCGGCATCGGGATTGGCCTTGAGCCATTTCAGCGCCGCATCGGCAGGCGCCTCGCCATCGTTCAGGATCAGGCCCATGACCTCGCTCTCCATGGGCAGGGTGAATTCGAGATTCTGCAGGAACTTGCCGACATTCGGGCATTTCTCTGCATAGCCGGCGCGCACGTTGGTGTCGACCCGCGCCCCGCCGAAATCCGGCCCGAAGACATCGTCGCCGCCGGCCAGATAGGTCATCTTGAACTGCGTGTTCATCGGATGCGGTTCCCAGCCCAGGAAGACCACCGGCTGGCCGGCGCCGTCGGCGCGGGCGACCTGCGCCAGCATGCCCTGTTCGCTGCTTTCGACCACCTCGAAGGTGCCGAGGTCGAACTTGTTTTCCGCCACCATCTCCAGCAGCAGGCGGTTGCCGTCATTGCCCGGCTCGATGCCGTAGATCTTGCCGTCCAGTTCCTTCTTGTGGGCGGCGATCTTGCCGAAATCGTCGATGCCCAGCTTGGCGCCGGCCGCGTTGGTGGCCAGGGTGTATTTCGCACCGGTCAGGTTGGTGCGCAGAACGTCCACGGTGCCGGCGTCGCGATAAGACTTCAGGTCGTTTTCCTGGCTCGGCATCCAATTGCCCAGGAACACGTCCACATCGTCCTTGGCCATCGCGGTATAGGTCACCGGCAGCGACAGGATCTTGGTCTCGGTCTCGTAGCCCAGGGCCTGCAGCACGCTCGAGGCGAGCGCGGTGGTCGAGCTGATATCCGTCCAGCCGACATCCGAGAAGACGACCTTGCGGCACTCCATCGGCTCTTGTGCCGCAGCGATGCCAGCGGTGGCGAATGAAGCGACCAACCCGGCGGCAAGAGCTGCGGCGGTGCGGCGAAATGTCATCTTTATCTCCCTGGTTTGTTGACTGGTGAGTCAATTAAGGCTTTTATTGATTGACGAGTCAATCAAAGATCTGCCAGATGCGGGTCGCCCGCGCGAATTTTCGAACGAAACGACAAAACGGTGTCCTGTCATGCCCAAACTTGGTGCTGAACCTATCCGAAAGGCGGCATTAATCAACGCCGCGATCACCACGGTGGGCCGCGCCGGGTCGCTGGACGTCACCGTGGCGCAGATCGCGCGCGAGGCGGGAATGTCCTCGGCGCTGGCGCATCATTATTTCGGCTCCAAGGAGCGGATCTTCCTGGCGGCGATGCGGCACATCCTGGCGCAATACGGCGCCTCGACCCGCGCGGCGCTGAAGGGGGCCGGCACGCCGCGCGAGCGGCTGGACGCCATCGTCGCCGCCAGCTTCGACAGCGCCAATTTCGAGCGCGACACCATCGCCGCCTGGCTGAACTTCTATGCGCTGGCGCTGGTCGAGCCCGAGGCGGCGCGTCTGCTGCGCGTCTATCACCGCCGGCTCAGTTCGAACCTGCTGGTGGCGCTGCGGCCGCTGGCGGGCGCGGGGGCCGAACGCATTGCCCGCACGCTGGGGGCGCTGATCGACGGGCTTTATCTGCGCGCGGCGCTGTCCGACACGGCCGATGCCGCCGCCGCCGAACGCACGACACTGGATTATCTGGAGAAGGTCCTGCCATGAGCCATTCCGCCCAACCCGCCGCCAGCCTTTACATCGACGGCGCCTTCGTCGAGGGCGCGGGGGCCGAGCTTGCGGTGCATTATCCCTATACCGGCGCGGTGATCGCCACCCTGCGCGAGGCCTCGCCGGCGCAGGTGGCCAAGGCCACCGCGGCGGCGGCGGCGGCGCAGCCGGCCTGGGCGGGGCTGCGCCCGGTCGAGCGTGGCCGGGTGCTGATGCGGGCGGCGCAGCTCATCCGCGAGCGGGCCGAGGAACTGGCGCGGCTCGAAACCCTGGACACCGGCAAGCCGATCCAGGAGACGCGGGTGGCCGACTGGCCCTCGGGCGCCGATGCGCTGGAATATTTCGCCGGGCTGGCGCCGACCGTCACCGGCCAGGCGATCCCGCTGGGCGGCGATTTCGTCTATACGATCCGCGAGGCGCTGGGGGTTTGCGCCGGTATCGGCGCCTGGAATTATCCCAGCCAGATCGCGTGCTGGAAGGCGGCGCCGGCCTTGGCGATGGGCAATGCCATGGTCTTCAAGCCCAGCGAGGAAACCCCGCTGGGCGCGCTGAAACTGGCCGAGATCCTGACCGAGGCCGGGCTGCCGGCCGGCATCTTCAACGTGGTGCAGGGCCGCGGCGCGGTGGGCGCGGCGCTGGTCACGGACCCGCGGGTCGCCAAGGTGTCGCTGACCGGCTCGGTCGCCACCGGGCAAAAGGTCTATGCCGCCGCGGCCGAAGGCATGCGGCATGTCACCATGGAACTGGGCGGCAAGTCGCCGCTGATCGTCTTCGACGATGCCAGCCTCGAGGATGCGGTCGGCGCGGCGATGCTGGCGAATTTCTATTCCGCGGGGCAGATCTGCTCGAACGGCACCCGGGTCTTCGTGCAGCAGGGCATCCTGCCCGCCTTTCTCGACCGGCTGGCCGAGCGGGTGGCGAAGGTCCGGATCGGCGACCCGCTGGACGAGGAAACCCAGCACGGTCCCATCGTCAGCCCGGCCCAGGCGGCGAAGATCCGCGAGGCCATCGAACGCGGCCGCGCCGAGGGCGCGCGGCTGGTCTGCGGCGGCTCGGGCGAGGGCGCCTTCGTGCCGCCCACCGTGTTTGCCGATGCTTCGGACGACATGTGGATCGTGCGCGAGGAGATTTTCGGCCCGGTGATGTCGGTGCTGGGTTTTGCCACCGAGGAGGAGGCCGTCGCCCGCGCCAATGCCTCGCCCTATGGGCTGGCGGCCGGGGTGTTCACCCGCGACCTGGCGCGCGGCCATCGGGTTGCGGCGGCGCTGCAGGCCGGGACCATCTGGATCAACGCCTATAACCTGACCCCGGTCGAGGCGCCCTTCGGCGGCGTCAAGCTGTCGGGGGTCGGTCGCGAGAACTCGGCCGCGGCCATCGAACATTATTCGCAGCTGAAATCGGTCTATGTCGGCATGGGAGGCGTCGATGCGCCCTATTGAGCGGCGCCGCGCCGGCGGCGCGGTGGGCATGGGTATTTGGGCAACGAAGCAGCCCGCAAGGGCGGTGCAGGGGAGGCAGGCATGATCCCGGATTACCTCATCGTCGGCGCCGGTTCGGCCGGCTGCGCGCTGGCCTATCGGCTGGTGATGGCCGGCAAGCGCGTGGACGTCATCGAATATGGCGGCAGCGATGTCGGGCCCTTCATCCAGATGCCGGCGGCGCTGAGCTATCCGATGAACATGCGCCGTTATGACTGGGGGTTTTCCTCGGAACCCGAGGCGCATCTGGGCAACCGGCGGCTGGTGACGCCGCGCGGCAAGGTGGTCGGCGGGTCGTCCTCGATCAACGGCATGGTGTTCGTGCGCGGCCATGCCCGGGATTTCGACTTCTGGGCCGAGAGCGGCGCCGACGGCTGGGCCTATGCCGATGTGCTGCCCTATTTCAAGCGCATGGAGAGCTCGCATGGCGCGGTCAGCGACTATCGCGGCACCGAAGGGCCGCTGCATGTGACGCGCGGCTCGCGCAAGAATCCGCTGTTCAACGCCTTCATCCGGGCCGGGCGCGAGGCCGGCTACCCGACCACCGAGGATTACAACGGCGCCCGCCAGGAGGGCTTCGGCGCCATGGAGGCGACGATCTGGGAAGGCCGGCGCTGGTCGGCCGCCAATGCCTATCTGCGGCCGGCGCAGGAAACCGGGCTGCTGCGGCTGCGGCGCGGGCTGGCGCAGCGCGTGGTGTTCGAGGACGGCCGCGCCGTCGGGGTCGAGGTCAGGAATACCCGCGGCGTCAATGTGTTCCGCGCGAAACATGAGGTGATCCTTTCGGCCAGTTCGATCAACACGCCGAAGCTGCTGATGCTGTCGGGCATCGGCCCGGCGGACCATCTGCGCGCGCATGGCATCGCGGTCCGGGCGGACCGGCCCGGCGTAGGCGCGAACCTTCAGGATCACCTGGAGGTCTATATGCAATATACCGCGACCAAGCCGGTCACGCTTTACAAGCACTGGAACCTGTGGGGCAAGGGCTCGATCGGGGCGCAATGGCTGGCGACCGGGACCGGCCTCGGCGCCTCGAACCAGTTCGAAAGCTGCGGCTTCATCCGTTCGGCCGCCGGGGTCGAATACCCGGACATCCAGTATCACTTCCTGCCGCTCGCCGTGCGCTATGACGGCAAGGCGGCGGCCGAGGGGCATGGCTTCCAGGTCCATGTCGGGCCGATGCGGTCGAAGTCGCGCGGCACGGTGCGGCTGAAATCCGCCGATCCGAAGGAGGCGCCGGAGATCCGCTTCAATTACATGTCGCATCCCGACGACTGGGCCGAGTTCCGCGCCTGCGTGCGGCTGACCCGCGAGATCTTCGAGCAGCCGGCCTTTGCCGAATACAAGGGCTACGAGATCCAGCCCGGCGAGAATGTGCTGAGCGATGCGCAGATCGACGCCTTCATCCGCGAGCATGCCGAGTCGGCCTTCCACCCCTGCGGCACCGCCCGCATCGGCCGGCGGGACGACGAGATGGCGGTGGTCGATCCCGAATTGCGGGTGATCGGCGTCGAGGGGCTGCGGGTCGCCGACAGCTCGATCTTCCCGCGCATCACCAACGGCAACCTGAACGCGCCGTCGATCATGACCGGCGAAAAGGCCGCCGATCATCTTCTGGGTCAAGGCATGCTGGCGCCGCTGAACCTGGGGCCGGAGATCGCCCCTGACTGGAAGGAAAGCCAGCGTTCGGCGTGAGTTATTCTGGCTTCTTCGAATCTTTCAAGAGATCCGACAGCCCGGCGAAGGGCTTTCGGGTCTCGGTCTCGGGCGCCGGTTCGGCCGCGCCCAGAGCCGCGTCCTCGGCCCGGGGATAAAGCGGCAGGGCCAGCGCCAGTTCCTCGACCATGATCGCCTCGACGTCGATGAACGGCCCCAGCGGTTCCAGTTCCTCGTCGAGCATCTCGATTTCGTCGCCCTCGGGTGTGCCGACATGCGGCGAGTAGAGGCGGCGCACCGTCTCGTCGATGGTGGTCTTGACCGGGGCCAGCGTCACGACGCAGGGCTGCACCACCCGGGCGGACAGCTTGCCCGTGACCTCCCATGCCTCGTTCTGCGCGGCGCGGATCTCGCCGGTGAAGCTCAGCCTGGGCAGGGCGCTCAGGCCCAGCTCGCCGGCCAGCGCCTCGCGCGCCGGGGCGGCGGGGGCAAGCGTGAATGTCGTCGGTTGGCGCGGGTTCAGATGCGCCACCCGGAACCGGGTCTGCGGGGCTTTGGAATCGGTCATCGGTGGCCTTTCGTGGGCGATTTCGCCCATGGTCTGGATATTCTTGAGCGCGGGGCGCGAGTTTGCTAAGCCGGTCGCGCGGCGTCAACAGGCGCGTAAGGGGACAGTGAGAATATGAAGATTTCCCGGCGGCAGATCATGGGTCTTGCACTGGCTGCGCCTCTGGGCCTTGCCGCCTGCCAGGCCACCTATCGCAATCACGGCTATGTGCCGCCCGAGGAGCAGCTGGCCCAGGTCGTCGTCGGCCAGACCACGCAATCCGAGCTGGAGGGGCTGATCGGCCGGCCTTCGGCGCAGGGGCTGCTGACCGGCTCGGCCTGGTATTACGTCGGCTCGCGCTGGCAGTTCTACGGCCCCCGCCAGCCGCGCGAGATCGACCGCCAGGTGGTCGCCATCAGCTTCGGCGAAAGCGGCGTGGTCAGCAATGTCGAGCGCTTCGGGCAGGAGCGCGGCCAGGTCGTGGTGCTGTCGCGGCGCGTGACCGATACCGGCGTCACCAGCCTGGGGCTGATCCGGCAGCTGATGGGCAATGTCGGCCGGGTCTCGGCCGGGCAGTTGCTGGACCAGCAGTAAGGCGAAAGGGCGCCGCGGCGGCGCCCCTTGCCGTCAGCCCGCCCCGGGCACGAAGCGCAGCGCCACGCCGTTGATGCAATAGCGCAGCCCGGTGGGCGGCGGGCCGTCCGGGAAGACATGCCCCAGATGCGCGTCGCAGCGGTGACAGCGCACCTCGGTGCGGATCATGCCGTGGCTCAGGTCGCGATGCTCGTCGATGGCGCCGCCCGGTTGCGAGAAGCTGGGCCAGCCGCAATGGCTTTCGAACTTGGCATCGCCGTCGAACAGCCGGGCGCCGCAACAGACGCATTCGTAATGTCCGGGCCCTTGGGGAAAGCCCGGATGGGAAAACGGCCGCTCGGTTCCGGCCTGCCGCGTCACGCGATAGGTCTCGGGGTCCAGCGCCTCGCGCCATTCCGCATCGGTCTTGATGATCCGCTCTGACATCTTCGCACTTCAATCCTGCTATGCTGCTGTTACAAGATAGGTGCAGGGAGGGCGGTAACAAGTCGGATCAGGGCCGGTTGGCGGCCAATCAGGGGATCGGGCAAGGACGCCATGCAACCATTGCGCAAGGGCCGCTACGAGGTCAGCTTTGCTGAAACCGCAGAAGAAATTCGCGCGGCGCAGCGCCTGCGCTGGCTGTGCTTCATCGGCCGCGGCCGGCCGGACGAGGCGCCCGGGGCGCCCGGGGCGCTGGATGCCGACGATTACGACGCGCGCTGCAGCCATGTGCTGATTCGGGAAAGCGGCTCGGGCCGGCTGGTCGCCTGCTTCCGCATGCTGACGCTGTCCGGCGGGGCCGAGATCGGCGACAGCTATTCGGCGCGCTATTACAACCTGTCACGTCTGCGCGATTTCCACGGCCGCATGGTCGAGATCGGCCGCTTCTGCATTCATCCCGAACTGCAGGACCCGGACATATTGCGCCTGGCCTGGGGGGCGCTGGCCCGGCACGTCGACGAACAGCGGGTCGAGATGCTGTTCGGCTGCTCCAGCTTCATGGGCACCGATACCCAGGGCTACGAGGACGCCTTCGCCATGCTGCGCGAGCGGCACCTGGCGCCGAAACGCTGGTTGCCGCGGGTCAAGGCGCCGCAGGTGTTCCGCTTTGCCCGCGCCCTGCGGCTGCGCAAGCCCGATCCGCGCCGCGCCATGGCGGCGATGCCGCCGCTGTTGCGCTCCTACCTCGCCATGGGCGGCTGGGTCAGCGATCATGCGGTGGTGGACCGGCAGCTCGACACCCTGCATGTCTTCACCGGGCTGGAGATTGGCGCCATTCCCCCCGCGCGGGCGAAACTCTTGCGCGCGGCCGGGGCGTAAGCGGCTTTGCATCCGGCGCGCAAAGCGCCTATGTGCCGGCGCATGAGCGACAGATTCCAGTTCTCCGTCCAGGCCACCGACGGCCGCGCCCGCAGCGGTGTGATCCAGACCCCGCGCGGCGAGATCCGCACCCCCGCCTTCATGCCGGTCGGCACCGCCGCCACCGTCAAGGCCATGCTGCCCGAATCGGTGCGCGCCACCGGCGCCGACATCCTGCTGGGCAACACCTATCACCTGATGCTGCGCCCCGGCGCCGAGCGCATCGCCCGGCTGGGCGGCCTGCACCGGTTCATGAACTGGCCGCGGCCGATCCTGACCGATTCGGGCGGCTTCCAGGTCATGTCGCTGTCCAGCCTGCGCAAGCTGACCGAGGAGGGCGTGACCTTTTCCAGCCATATCGACGGCTCCAAGCATGTCCTGTCGCCCGAAACCAGCATGGAGATCCAGCGCCTGCTCGGCTCGGACATCGTCATGGCCTTCGACGAATGCCCGGCGCTGCCCGCGTCCGAGGAGGTGGTGGCGAAATCCATGCGCATGTCGATGCGTTGGGCGCAGCGCTCGCGCGACGCCTTCGGCGACCGGCCGGGCCACGCGCTGTTCGGCATCATGCAGGGCGGCGTCACCCGCGAATTGCGCGAGGAATCGGCCGAGGCGCTGAAATCCATCGGCTTCGAGGGCTATGCCATCGGCGGCCTCGCCGTCGGCGAGGGGCAGGAGGCGATGTTCGGCGTGCTCGACTATGCCCCGGGCTTCCTGCCCGAGGACCGGCCGCGCTACCTGATGGGGGTCGGCAAGCCCGACGACATCGTCGGCGCGGTGCTGCGCGGCGTCGACATGATGGATTGCGTGCTGCCCTCGCGCTCGGGCCGCACCGGCCAGGCCTGGACCCGGCGCGGCCAGGTCAACGTCAAGAACGCCCGGCACGCCGACGATCCGCGGCCGCTGGACGCGCATTGCAGCTGCCCGGCCTGCACCGGCTACAGCCGCGCCTATCTGCACCATGTCTTCCGCGCCGGCGAGATGATCTCGGGCATGTTGCTGACCTGGCACAACCTGCATTACTTCCAGGAGCTGATGGCGGGCTTGCGCGATGCGATCTCGCGCGGGCAACTGGCCGGATTCGTCGCCGAATTCGAGGCAATGCGGGCACAGGGCGACATAGAACCTTTGTAAAACGCCGGGTAATGCCTTGAACTTCTGCGAACCTTCGATATTCCCGAAGGGAATCGCCCGGCGGATGACCCGCCGCCCCTTGAAAGAGTCCTATGCCAGCCGACGCACAGACCGACCGCAAGACCGAGATCCGCACCATCGCCACCACGGCCGAACTGGCCGAATTCTGTGAACTGGCCAAGGCCCAGCCCTATGTCACGCTCGATACCGAATTCCTGCGCGAGCGGACCTATTATTCCAAGCTCTGCCTGATCCAGGCGGCGCTGCCGCCGGCCTCGGGCAAGGCGGCGGGCGGGCCGGCGGTGCTGATCGACCCGCTGGCCGAAGGGCTGTCGCTGGAGCCGCTTTACGACCTGTTCCGCCACAAGGCGACGGTCAAGGTCTTCCACGCCGCGCGCCAGGATCTGGAAATCTTCTTCCACGATGCCGGCGTCTTTCCCGATCCGCTGTTCGACACCCAGATCGCCGCCATGGTCTGCGGCTTCGGCGAGCAGGTGGGGTACGAGACGCTGGTCAAGAAGATCGCCCGCCAGCCGCTCGACAAGTCCTCGCGCTTCACCGACTGGTCGCACCGGCCGCTGTCAGAGGCGCAGGCGGCCTATGCGCTGGCCGACGTGACGCATCTGCGGGCGATCTACGAGTTCCTGTCGGCGCAGCTCGACAAGACCGGCCGCGCCCCCTGGCTGGAGGAGGAGGTCGCGGTGCTGCTGAACCCCGAGACCTATATCACCCGGCCGGACGAGGCCTGGACGCGGGTGCGCACCCGCTCGGGCTCGCCGCGCTTCCTGGCGGTGGTGCGCGAGCTGGCGCGCTTCCGCGAGAGCTTCGCCCAGGACCGCGACATCCCGCGCGCCCGGGTGTTCAAGGACGATGCGCTGATCGAACTGGCCTCGACCAAGCCGCTGACCGAGGCGGATCTGGGCAAGTCGCGGCTGCTGTTGCGCGATGCCCGGCGGGGCGAGATCGCCAGCGGCATCCTGGCCGCGGTCAAGGCCGGGTTGGAGGCCAGGGATCTGCCGAAACCGGCGCCCGAGGAACCGGGGCGGCCCGGCAATGCGGCGCTGGCCGACCTGTTGCGGGTGCTGCTGAAGGCCAAGTCCGACGCGGCCGGCGTGGCGCCGCGGCTGATCGCCTCGGCGGCGGATCTCGATGCCATCGCCTCGGGCGCCCGCGACCTGCCGGCGCTGTCGGGCTGGCGGTCCGAGGTTTTCGGCCAGGACGCGCTGCGCCTTGCCGCGGGCGAGATCGCGCTTTCCGCGCAGGGCGGTGCGGTCAAGGTGGTGCCGGTATCGGGCTGACCGGGGCTAGTCCCCGTCGGCCTTGCCGACCTCCTCGGCCACCTCTTGTGCCACCGGCGTGACCAGCACCCGGATCAGATACAGCACCACCATCGCCATTCCGGTGGCGATCAGCGCCAGCCACAGGTCGCCGGTCCCGCAGCACAGCCCGATGGCGCCGCAAAGCCACATCGAGGCGCCGGTGGTGATGCCGCGCACATTGCCCTTGTTGATGACGATCGAGCCGGCGGCCAGGAAGGCCACGCCCGCCGTCACCGCCTCGATCAGCCGCAACGGATCGGTGCGCTGCCGCTCGTCATTGGCCGTGTCCAGCGCGGTCAGTTCCATCGCCACCAGCGTGAAGCAGGCCGCCGCCAGCGCGATCAGCATATGGGTGCGCAGCCCGGCGGCGCGGGCATGGACCTCGCGCTCCCAGCCGATGACGCCGCCCAGCAGCACCGCCATCACCAGGCGCAGAACCACCACCGCGATGGGCAGGCTGGTCGGTCGCGAAAACTCCTCGGCCAGCATGTCCAGCATCGGGGTCACTTTCGTGCAGCTTTTTCCTCGATGCCCGAACGCCCCTCGCGGCGGTCGAGTTCATTTTCCACCTCGGAAAGCGTCACATCGCGCGCCGCCAGCATGACCAGCAGGTGATAGAGCGTATCGGCGGCCTCGCAGATCAGCCGCGCGCGGTCGCCCTTCACCGCCTCGATGATCGCCTCGACGGCCTCCTCGCCGAATTTCTCGGCGCATTTCTCGGGGCCCTTCGCCAGCAGATTGGCGGTCCAGCTGGTCTCGGGATCGGCGCCCTTGCGCGCCGCGATGGTCTCGGCCAGCCGTTGCAAGCCGCTCATGTCAGCCTCACGGGGATGCCGGCGGCGGCCAGATGCGCCTTGGCCTCGGCCACGGTGAAGGTGCCGAAATGGAAGATCGAGGCCGCCAGCACCGCCGAGGCATGGCCTTCCAGCACGCCCTCGGCCAGATGCTCCAGCGCGCCGACCCCGCCCGAGGCGATGACCGGCACGTTCACCGCATCGGCGACGGCGCGGGTCAGCGGGATGTTGAAGCCGGATTTGGTGCCGTCGCGGTCCATGCTGGTCAGAAGGATCTCGCCCGCGCCCTTGGCCGCGACGGTGCGGGCGAATTCCACCGCGTCGATGCCGGTGGGCTTGCGGCCGCCATGGGTGAAGATCTCCCACCTGCCGGGCGCCACGGTCTTGGCGTCGATGGCGCAGACGATGCACTGGCTGCCGAAACGGTCGGCGGCCTCGGCGATCACGTCGGGGTTGGCGACGGCGGCCGAGTTGAAGCTGACCTTGTCGGCGCCGGCCAGCAGCAGCGCCCGCACGTCCTGGTGGCTGCGCACCCCGCCGCCGACGGTCAGCGGCACGAAACAGGCCTCGGCGGTGCGGGTCACCAGGTCGTACATGGTGCCGCGATTCTCATGCGTGGCATGGATGTCGAGGAAACAGATCTCGTCGGCGCCGGCCGCGTCATAGGCGCGGGCCGCCTCGACCGGATCGCCGGCATCGACGAGATCGACGAAATTCACGCCCTTGACCACGCGGCCATCGGCGACATCCAGGCAGGGGATCACACGGGTCTTCAGCATGCGCCTTGTTACCTCGCCCCGCGCCGTCAGGCCAGCGCCTTCAGCGCCGCGTTCAGGTCGATGGCGCCGTCGTAAAGCGCCCGGCCCGAGATGGCGCCGGCGATGACCCCGGTGGCGCGCAACGCCATCAGGTCCTGCATCGAGGAAACTCCGCCCGAGGCGATGACCGGAATGTTCACCGCCCGGGCCAGCGCCTCGGTCGCGGCGATGTTGGGGCCGGCCATGGCGCCGTCGCGGTCGATATCGGTATAGATGATCGCGGCGACGCCGGCATCCTCGAAGCGATGCGCCAGGTCGACGGCCATCACGTCGGTCTCCTCGGCCCAGCCGCGCGTCGCCACCCGGCCGCCGCGGGCGTCGATGCCGACGGCGATCTTGCCCGGAAAGGCCATCGCCGCCTCATGCACCAGCGCCGGCTGCTCGACCGCCACCGTGCCCAGGATCACCCGCGCCAGCCCGCGCTCCAGCCAGGCCTCGATGGTCGCCATGTCGCGGATGCCGCCGCCCAATTGGGCCGGCACCGCGATGGCGGCCAGGATCGCCTCGACCGCGGCGGCGTTCACCGGCTTGCCGGCAAAGGCGCCGTTCAGGTCGACCAGATGCAGCCATTCCGCCCCGGCATCCTGAAAGGCGCGGGCCTGCGCGGCGGGGTCCGAGCCGAAGACGGTCGCCGCCTCCATGTCGCCGCGCAGCAGGCGCACGCAATTGCCGTCCTTGAGGTCGATCGCGGGATAAAGGATCATCGCATCTCTCCTGATAGCGTGGCGCCCCTTTGCCACAGCCGGCGCCGATCCGAAAGCCCCGGCCCCCCGAAGCCGCGACCTCACGTCAGGCTTGATCGGCGGCGGCGGGCGCCCGCATCCTGCGCCCGGGACCACACCCGCAAACAAGACCCCGGGGGAGGGGGAATCACCATGAGAACACTGGCTCTTGCCGCATCGCTCGCGCTGGCGGGCAGCGCCGTCCAGGCCGAAGGCATCGGCGGCATCTTCCAGACCCAGGCCAATGACGACGGCAATGTCGGCATGGTGCAGTTCTACGATTGCGGCGGCAAGTATTGCGGCAAGCTGATCAAGAGCTTCGACAAGGCCGGCAAGGAAATCGCCTCGCCCCATACCGGCAAGAACATCGTCGCCGGCATGACCGACGAGGGCGGCGGCAAGTTCTCGGGCGGCACGATCTGGGATCCGGGCGCCGACAAGACCTACAAGTCGAAGATGCAGCTCAGCGGCAAGACGCTGAACGTCTCGGGCTGCATCGCGGTGTTCTGCAAGACGCAGCGCTGGGTGCAGGTGAAATAGCGGCCCCGGCCTTCACCGTTTTCCAAATACTCCGGGGGAACGCCCGATGCGCCCCGTCGAGGGGCGCCTCGGGCGTGGGGGCAGAGCCCCCGCCCGCGCCGCTCAGGGGCGCCAGCGCAGGAAATTGCCGATGATGCGCAGCCCGACGGCCTGCGACTTCTCGGGATGGAACTGGGTGCCGACGATATTGTCCTTCCCGACCACCGCCGTCACCGGCCCGCCGTAATCCGCCGTGGCCAGCAGATGCGCCGGATTGGCGACGCGGAACTGCCAGCCATGCACGAAATAGGCGTGATCGCCGGTGGCGATGCCGTCCAGCAGCGGATGCGGGCGCAGCACCTGCAGGTCGTTCCAGCCCATATGCGGCACCTTCAGGCCGGGGGCGTCGATGGCGTCGATCTCGCCGCCGATCCAGCCCAGACCCGCCGTATCGCGATATTCATGCCCGGTCTCGGCCAGCATCTGCATGCCGACGCAGATGCCCATGAAGGGCACGGCGCGGTCCAGAACCGCCTCGCGCAGCGCCTCGACCATGCCGGGGACGGCGTCCAGCGCCGCCCGGCAGGCCGGAAAGGCGCCGTCGCCCGGCAGCACGATGCGCTCGGCGCGGGCCACCGTCTCGGGGTCGGAGGTCACCACCACCTCGGCCCCGGCCTCGCGCCCCATCAGCGCGAAGGCCTTCTCGGCCGAATGCAGGTTGCCGCTGTCGTAATCGACCAGCGCCACCCGCATCACAACGCCCCCTTGGTCGAGGGCAGCACGCCGGCCATGCGCGGGTCGGGCTCGACCGCCTCGCGCAGGGCGCGGGCCACCGCCTTGAAGGCCGCCTCGGCGATGTGATGCGCATTCAGCCCGTGCAGCCGGTCCACATGCAGCGTGATGCCGCCATGGGTCGAAAGCGCCTGGAAGAATTCCCGCACCAGCTCGGTGTCGAAGCCGCCGATCTTTTGCGCCGGGAAATCCACGTTCCAGACCAGGAACGGCCGGGCCGACAGGTCCAGCGCGGCGCGCACCAGCGCATCGTCCATGGCCAGGTGGAAGGAACCATAGCGCCGGATGCCCTTCTTGTCGCCAAGCGCCTGGACCAGCGCCTTGCCGATGGCGATGCCGGTATCCTCGACCGTGTGGTGGTCGTCGACCTGCAGGTCGCCCCTGGCCCGCACCGTCAGGTCGATCAGCGAATGCCGCGCCAGCTGGTCCAGCATGTGATCGAAGAAGCCGACGCCGGTGCGGTTGTCGTAGCGGCCGCTGCCGTCCAGGTCCAGCTCGACCTCGATCTGCGTCTCGGCCGTGTCGCGGGTGATCTTTGCGCGGCGCATCTGGCGTCTCTCCTCATCAGGCTTGCCGCCTTATAGGGCCCGATCCGGCGGCTGAAAAGCACGGGATGCGGCGGGAAACCCCGCCCATCCTTGTCATATGGCCGAGGCAATGCCAAAAAGTGACAAGCGACCCACAAGCGACCCATAAGGGCGACCCGCAAGGACAAGCGACCCGAAAGGATCCCGGCCGATGAGAGACGACCTGAACGCCAGCGAAAAGCGGCTTATCGCCGCCCTGGACCGCATCGACCAGTTCATCGACCGCGCGGCGGAGCGGCGCGGCGGCCCGGATGGCATCATGCCGGAGGAGGGGCTGGCGGCGCAGCTGCACGAGACCCGCGGCGAAAACCGCCGCCTGTCGCAGGAACTGGCCGCGCTGCACGAGCGGCAATCCGAAACCCTGGCCGCCTGCGAGGCGCGGCTGGCCGAGGCGCATCGGCGGCTGGTCGATGCCGGGCAGGAGGCCGCGCGCCTCGCCGCCGCCAACGAGGCGCTGGCCGAAGCGAACCGGGCGCTGATCGACGGCGCCGGGCCGCCGGGTGACGAGATCCGCCGCGCGCTGGAGGCCGAGATCGAATCGCTGCGCGCCGCCCGCGCGGCCGAGCTGGCGCAGATGGGCGACATCATCGACACGCTGGACCGGCTGACCGCGCCCGCCGCTGCCGGCGCGCAGCCGGCGGGTGCGGCCGAAGCCGCCGCCCCCGACGAAGGCGCCGGGTTCGAGGACGAGAATGCGGATCTGGACGAGGAAAGGGGCTGATCCATGGCCGAAGTCGATTTCCCGATCGGACACAAGTCCTATACGCTGGCCTGCCAGGAGGGCGAGGAGCGGCTGCTGAAGCGCGCCGCCGCGCTGCTCGATGCCGAGGCGCAGGTGATCCTGGAGCAGGCCGGTCGGATGCCCGAGCCGCGGCTCTTGCTGCTGGCCGGGCTGATGCTGGCCGACCGCACCGCGGCGCTGGAGGATCGCGCCGCCTCGGCCGAGCGCGAGCTGGCGCGGCTCAAGACCAATCCGCAGCGCGTCGAGGTGCCGGTGGTGCCCGAAAGCCTGGTCGAGGGCATGGCCGAGCTGGCCGCCCGGGCCGAGGCGCTGGCGCAGAAGGCCGAGGACCAGCTGGCGGGCTGAACGCCCGGCCGATGCCCTCGCCTGAATATTTGAGGAACGCAGTGATCCGCCGGGCGGCCGTGCCGCGTCCGGCGGCCTTGGCATGGGTATTTGGGAAACGGTGAAAGCGGCCGGCGCTGGGCCGGTTGGCGGGTTCTGCCGGTCCGCGACGCTTGTCGGACTGTCGCGGCCGGGAGGCCGCATCTTGCCGGAAAATGCCGTGATGAACCGCGGAACGGGGTGGGGCGAACCCGGGCCGGCGGGCCGGGCTTGAGAAATTTTAGAAGCAAGCCACTGATTTATCGTTAAATTAAAAACGATAGATGAACACGTCTTTTTTCTTGAAATAAACGATAATCTCTGTCGTAATTTTGGACATGAGACGCCTTGCAAGGCAATCAAGGAGGAAGAGGCATCATGATCCGCACCATCCGCGTGACCGACAGCCAGCTGGCCCATGGCCGTGTGATCCGCTGCCATCTCGACGGCCGCCTGACGGTCGAGGACGGCACCAAGCGCCTGACCGGCCATCCGCTGCGTACGGGCTTCCGGAATCGTTGCCTGGGCTTTTCGCTGCGCCGTGCGATGACGGCGGCGGCGATGCTGGGACTGGGCCTTGCCGCCCAGGCCCATGCCGAGAACGCGCTGCTGAATGTCAGCTACGATCCGACCCGCGAGCTTTACCGCGAGGTCAACGCCGCCTTTGCCGCGCAATGGCAAGCCGATGGCCATCCGGCGCCGCAGATCGAGACCTCGCATGGCGGCTCGGGCGCGCAGGCGCGCTCGGTGATCGACGGGCTCAAGGCGCAGGTGGTGACGCTGGCGCTGGCTTCGGATATCGACCAGATCGCCGCCCGGGGGCTGCTGCCCGAGGATTGGCAGGCGCGCCTGCCGCATAACAGCGCCCCCTATACCTCGACCATCGTCTTTCTGGTGCGCGAGGGCAATCCGAAGGGCATCCGGGACTGGGGCGACCTGGTCAAGGACGGCGTCGAGGTCATCACCCCCAATCCCAAGACCTCGGGCGGGGCGCGCTGGAACTATCTCGCCGCCTGGGCCTGGGCGCAGAAGCACGGTCAGGATCCCAAGGGTTTCGTGGCCGAGCTGTTCAAGCATGTCCCGGTGCTGGACAGCGGCGCGCGCGGCGCGACCACGACCTTCACCCAGCGCGAGATCGGCGACGTGCTGCTGGCCTGGGAGAACGAGGCCTATCTGGCGCTGAACGAGCTGGGCGAGGACCGGTTCGACATCGTGGTGCCCTCGGTCTCGATCCTGGCCGAGCCGCCGGTCGCGGTGGTCGACAAGAACATCGCCGATGACGAGCAGAAGGCGCTGGCCGATGCCTATCTGGGCTTTCTCTACAGTCCCGAGGGCCAGGCGCTGGCCTTCAAGCATTATTACCGCGCCTGGGACGCCAGCGCCGCCGATCCGGACGACGTGGCCCGCTTTCCCAAGCTCGACCTGGTGACCATCGCCGATTTCGGCGGCTGGAAGCAGGCCCAGCCCGAGCATTTCGGCGACGGCGGCAGCTTCGACCAGATCTATGGCGGGAATTAGGCGATGCCGGCGCTGCGCATCCAGAACTCCCCCATGCCCGGCTTTGCGCTGGGCATGGGCATCACGCTGACCATGCTGTCGCTGATCGTCATCCTGCCGGTCGGCGCGCTGCTGGCCCAGGGCGCGAGCTATGGCGCAGAGGGTATTTGGAAAACGGTGAACACGCCGCGGGTCTGGGCGGCGCTCTATCTGTCGTTCCGGCTGGCGTTTTTCGCGGCGCTGTTCAACCTGGTCTTCGGCACCTTGCTGGCCTGGGTTCTGGCGCGCTACCGCTTCGCGGGCCGCCGGCTGGTCGATGCGCTGGTCGACCTGCCCTTCGCCCTGCCGACCGCGGTGGCGGGCATCGCGCTGACCGCGCTTTATGCGCCGAACGGCGTCCTCGGCGGCATCGCCAAGGCGCTGGGCGGCAAGATCGCCTATACGCCATCGGGCATCCTGATTGCGCTGATCTTCGTCGGCCTGCCCTTCGTCACCCGCACCGTGCAGCCGGTGATCGCCGAGATCGAGCAAGAGGTCGAGGAGGCCTCGGCCACGCTGGGCGCCGGGCGGTTCCATACCCTGCGCCGGGTGATCCTGCCGATGCTGATGCCGGCGGCGCTGACCGGCTTCGCGCTGTCGCTGGCCCGCGCGGTCGGCGAATACGGCTCGGTCATCTTCATCGCCGGCAACCTGCCGCTGAAGACCGAGATCGCGCCCCTGCTGATCGTCATCAAGCTGGAGGAGTTCGACTATGACGGCGCCGCCGCCATCGGCATCGCCATGCTGCTGATTTCGTTCACCATGCTTCTGGTCATCAACCTGATCCAGATCTGGAGCCGCCGGAGGATCGGCCATGTCTGATATGCAAGCCCCCGCCCGCTGGCGCCCGGTGACCGAGGAAAGCCGGCCTGTCCGCATCGCCCTGATCGCCGTGGCCCTGGTCGGCCTTGGCATCCTGGTGCTGGCGCCGCTGGCCGTGGTCTTCGCCGAAGCCCTCGCACGCGGCGCGGCCGAGGCCGTCGCCTCGCTGGCCCAGCCCGACGCGCGGGCGGCCGTCAGGCTGACGCTCTTGGTCGCGGCCATCGCCGTGCCGGTGAACGCGGTCTTCGGCATCAGTGCCGCCTGGGTGATCACCAAGTTCGACTTTCGCGGCAAGGCCTTGCTGATCACCCTGATCGACCTGCCGTTCTCGGTCTCGCCGGTGGTGGCGGGGCTGGCGCTGGTGCTGCTGTTCGGCTCGGGCAGCCTGATCGGCGGCTGGCTGGTCGCGCAGGGCTTCCCGATCATCTTCGCCCTGCCGGGGATCGCGCTGGCCTCGATCTTCGTCACCTTCCCCTTCGTCGCCCGCGAGCTGATCCCGGTGATGATCGAGCAGGGCCGGGCCGAGGAGGAGGCGGCGCTGACGCTGGGCGCCTCGGGCTGGCGCGCCTTCCTGACCGTGACGCTGCCCAACATCAAATGGGCGCTGCTTTACGGGGTGCTCTTGTGCAACGCCCGCGCCATGGGCGAGTTCGGCGCCGTCGCGGTGGTCTCGGGCAAGATCCGCGGCCAGACCGCCACCATGCCGATCACCATCGAGATGATGTACAACGAATATCTCTCGGTCGCCGCCTTCAGCCTGGCCGCGGTTCTGGCGGCCCTCGGGCTGCTGACGCTGGCGCTCAAGACCGGGCTGGAATGGCGGCATGCCGACCAGCTGGCCGCAACCCGCAGACATTGAGGTGTCCGATGCATATCGAGATCGACGAGATCGCCAAGGAATTCGGCGCCACCACCGCGCTGCACCCGGTCAGCCTGGCCATCCCCTCGGGGGCGCTGGTGGCGCTCTTGGGGCCGTCCGGCTCGGGCAAGACCACGCTCTTGCGCATCCTGGGCGGGCTGGAATTCCCCAGCTCGGGCCGGGTGCTGTTCGACGGCCAGGACGCGACCGGGCTGACGGTGCAGGAACGCCGCGCCGGCTTCGTCTTCCAGAGCTACGCGCTGTTCCGGCACATGACGGTGTTCGAGAACATCGCCTACGGGCTGCGCGCCCGCCCGCGCCGCGCCCGGCCGCCGCAGGCCGAGATCGGGCGCCGGGTCACCAAGCTGCTGGAGCTGATCCAGCTGCCGCAGATCGCCAGGCGCTTCCCCAGCCAGCTGTCGGGCGGCCAGCGCCAGCGCGTCGCCCTGGCCCGCGCCTTGGCCATCGAGCCGCGCATGCTGCTGCTCGACGAGCCTTTCGGCGCGCTCGATGCCCGGGTCCGCAAGGAGCTGCGCCAGGGGCTGCGCGAGATCCACGACACCACCGGCCTGACCACGGTCTTCGTCACCCATGACCAGGACGAGGCGATGGAGCTGGCCGACCTGGTGGTGGTGATGTCCATGGGCCGGATCGAGCAGGTCGGCCGCCCGCAGGACATCCGCGCCCGGCCGGCGACGGCCTTCGTGCGGGGGTTCATCGACGCCTGAGGCCGGCGCGGATTCACCGGTCTCCGGGGAATAAGGCCGCCCCGGTCGCGGCATGGCTGTGGCGGGGGGTTTTCGCCGCGCCGCGGCGTGCCTAGATGAAGGCTTTCGGAACCCGTGCAGGAGACATGATGGAACGCCTTCTCGAACGCAGCCTTTTCGCCAGCCGCTGGATGATGGCGCCGATCTATGTCGGGCTGGCGCTGTCCCTGCTGATCCTGCTTTGGGTCTTTGCGCTGGAGTTCTGGCACCTGGTGCAGATCCTGCCGGTGATGACCGTGAACGACGCGGTGCTGGGCGTGCTGGCGCTGATCGACCTGAGCCTGGCCGCCAACCTGCTGCTGATCGTGATCTTCTCGGGCTACGAGAATTTCGTCAGCCGCATGGACCTGAGCGGGCACGAGGACCGGCCGAACTGGCAGGGCGAGGTGGATTTCTCGGGGCTGAAGCTGAAGCTGGTGGCCTCGATCGTGGCGATCTCGGGCATCCATCTGCTGAAGGTGTTCATGGATGTCAGCAAATACAGCGCCGACCAGATCCGCTGGATGGTGGTGATCCATCTGGTCTTCGTGATCTCGGGGGTGCTGCTGGCGGCGATGGACTGGATCTCGAACCATGGCAAGACGCTGAAGAAGGCCAAGGCGGCGCAGGGCTGAGCCGCCGCGCCGGTCGCGCGGCCGCCGGGGTATTTGGGAAACGGTGAAGGGCAGGGGCGTCGCGTCGGGGCGGCGCCCCCGGCGCGTGCCGCGGATTTTTGGCCGGGCGGGCGGCGCGGACCCTTGCGACTTTGCCCGCCATGGCTATAACCCCGGACGATTTATCAGCCGCCAGCCCGAGGGACCGCCATGCCGAAAAGAACCGATATCAAATCCATCCTGATCATCGGTGCCGGTCCCATCGTCATCGGGCAGGCCTGCGAATTCGACTATTCCGGCGCCCAGGCCTGCAAGGCGCTGCGCGAGGAGGGCTACCGGGTCATCCTGGTGAACTCGAACCCCGCCACGATCATGACCGATCCCGAGATGGCGGATGCGACCTATATCGAGCCGATCACCCCCGAGGTGGTGGAAAAGATCATCGCCAAGGAACGGCCGGACGCGCTGCTGCCGACCATGGGCGGGCAGACCGGGCTGAACACCGCGCTGGCCCTGGCCGACATGGGGGTGCTGAACCGCTACGGCGTCGAGCTGATCGGCGCGCAGCGCGCCGCCATCGAGATGGCCGAGGACCGCAAGCTGTTCCGCGAGGCCATGGACCGCATCGGCCTGGAGAACCCGCGCGCCACCATCGTCGCCGCGCCGAAGCATCCGAACGGCCGCTATGACATCGCGGCCGGGGTTGCGATGGCCATGGAGGCGCTGGAGGATATCGGCTTGCCCGCCATCATCCGTCCCGCCTTCACCCTGGGCGGCACCGGCGGCGGCGTCGCCTATAACCGCGACGATTACGAGCGCATCGTGCGCACGGGCCTGGAGGCCTCGCCGGTGGCGCAGGTGCTGGTGGACGAGAGCCTGCTGGGCTGGAAGGAATACGAGATGGAAGTCGTGCGCGACCGCGCCGACAACGCCATCATCGTCTGCTCGATCGAGAACGTCGATCCGATGGGCGTGCATACCGGCGACTCGATCACCGTCGCCCCGGCCCTGACCCTGACCGACCGCGAATACCAGCGCATGCGCAACGGCTCCATCGCCGTGCTGCGCGAGATCGGCGTCGAAACCGGCGGCTCGAACGTGCAATGGGCGATCAACCCGGCGGATGGCCGCATGGTGGTGATCGAGATGAACCCGCGCGTGTCGCGCTCTTCGGCGCTGGCCTCCAAGGCCACCGGCTTCCCCATCGCCAAGATCGCCGCCAAGCTGGCGGTGGGCTATACGCTGGACGAGCTCGACAACGACATCACCAAGGTGACGCCGGCTTCGTTCGAGCCCTCGATCGACTATGTGGTGACCAAAATCCCGCGGTTTGCGTTTGAAAAATTCCCCGGCTCGAAGCCCGAGCTGACCACGGCGATGAAATCCGTGGGCGAGGTGATGGCCATCGGCCGGACCTTCCATGAATCGCTGCAAAAGGCGCTGGCCTCGATGGAGAACGGCCTGACCGGCCTTGACGATATCGAGATCCCCGGCGCGCCCGACAAGGCCGCCATCGTCAAGGCGATCAGCGCCCAGACCCCGGACCGGCTGCGGCTGATCGCCCAGGCCATGCGCCACGGGCTTTCCGATGGCGAGATCCAGCACGCCACCGCCTTCGATCCCTGGTTCCTGTCCCGCCTGCGCGAGATCGTCGAGGCCGAGAACGCGGTGCGCGCGGCCGGCCTGCCCGCCGACCTGGACGGGCTGCGCCGGCTGAAGATGATGGGCTTCACCGACGCCCGGCTGGCGGCGCTGTCCGGCCAGCCCGAGGCCGCGGTGCGCAAGGCCCGCCGCACCCATGACCTGCACCCGGTCTTCAAGCGCATCGACACCTGCGCCGCCGAGTTCGAGGCCCAGACCCCCTATATGTATTCGACCTACGAAGTCCCGGCGATGGGCGAGGTCGAGAACGAAGCCCGCCCCAGCGACCGCAAGAAGGTGGTGATCCTCGGCGGCGGCCCGAACCGCATCGGCCAGGGCATCGAATTCGACTATTGCTGCTGCCACGCCTGTTTCGCGCTGACCAAGGCCGGCTACGAGACCATCATGGTCAACTGCAACCCCGAGACGGTCTCGACCGATTACGACACCTCGGACCGGCTGTATTTCGAACCGCTGACCCTGGAACACGTGCTGGAAATCCTGCGCATCGAGCGCGAGAACGGCACGCTGCACGGCGTCATCGTCCAGTTCGGCGGCCAGACGCCGCTGAAACTGGCCAATGCGCTGGAGGAGGAGGGGATCCCAATCCTCGGCACCACGCCCGACGCCATCGACCTGGCCGAGGACCGCGAGCGCTTCCAGAAGCTGCTGAACGACCTGGGCCTGAAGCAGCCGATCAACGGCATCGCCCATTCCGACGCCGAGGCCATCGAGATCGCGCGGCGCATCGGCTTCCCGCTGGTCATCCGCCCCTCCTACGTGCTCGGCGGCCGCGCCATGGAGATCGTGCGCGACATGGACCAGCTCAACCGCTACATCCGCGAGGCGGTCCAGGTCTCGGGCGACAGCCCGGTGCTGCTCGACAGCTACCTCTCGGGCGCCATCGAGGTCGATGTCGACGCGCTCTCGGACGGCAGCACCGTCCATGTCGCCGGCATCATGGAGCATATCGAGGAGGCCGGCGTCCATTCCGGCGACAGCGCCTGCTCGCTGCCGCCGCACACGCTGGACGCCGCCACCATCGCCGAGCTGAAGGTCCAGACCGTCGCCATGGCCCGCGCCCTGAACGTCGTCGGGCTGATGAACGTGCAATTCGCGCTGAAGGACGGCGCCATCTACGTGCTCGAGGTCAACCCGCGCGCCTCGCGCACCGTGCCCTTCGTCGCCAAGGCCACCGACAGCGCCATCGCCTCGATCGCAGCTAGGCTGATGGCGGGCGAGCCGATGGCGAACTTCCCGGCCCGGCCTGCCTATCCCGAGGGCGTCGGCCCCGAGGACAGCCTGCCCTTCGCCGACCCGCTGACGCTCGCCGACCCGAACACGCCCTGGTTCTCGGTCAAGGAGGCGGTGCTGCCCTTCGCCCGCTTCCCCGGCGTCGACACGCTTCTGGGCCCGGAAATGCGCTCGACCGGCGAGGTCATGGGTTGGGACCGCAACTTCGCCCGCGCTTTCCTCAAGGCGCAGATGGGGGCGGGGACGCAGTTGCCTTCCGAGGGGCTGGTCTTCATCTCGGTCCGCGACGCCGACAAGTCCGAGGCGCTGGCCCAGGCCGGCCGCGACCTGACCGAGATGGGTTTCAAGCTGGTCGCCACCGCCGGCACCGCCCGCTTCCTGCGCGAGGCCGGGGTCGAGACCGAGCTGGTGAACAAGGTCTATGAAGGCCGCCCGAACATCGTCGACCGGCTGAAGAACGGCGAGATCGCCATGGTGCTGAACACCACCGAGGGCGCGCAGGCCATCGCCGATTCGCGCGAGATCCGCGCTGTCGCGCTGAACGACAAGATCCCGTATTATACGACCGCGGCGGGGAGCATCGCGGCCGTGGCGGCGATCAAGTCGCGCGGGGAAGGCGAGGTCGGGGTGCGGGCGTTGCAGGCTTGAGGGGCTGCGACTTCACCCAAGAATAAGCAAAGGCCGCCCCGTAGGGCGGCCTTTGTTTTCGGCCCATAACCGCCAGTCGAGTTCAGCGTATGCTGCGCGGCGGCATGCTCCGAACCGGCCACTGGACGCGGGGCGCAGCATTTCGGGATGCGGAGCGTCAGGGCTGCGGACGAAGCAGATGATCTCAGACGCAGCCAATCATTGAGGCTGGTCACGAATGACCTATTGGTTAAATTGTGGAAATTGCAACTCTGTAGGGCAGCCACGCCAGCTTTGGTTGACTTGGAATACTCATGCACCTTTCAATAGAACAAAAAGAGTTCGGGAGGACGAGCGATGAAACTTGAGAAGGTCCACGTCACCAATTTCAGGTCTGTCGACGACAGCGAGGAGTTCGGTGTCGAGCCGGTCACATGCCTCGTTGGTAAGAACGAGGCCGGCAAGAGCGCCATCCTTCTGGCCCTTGCGGCGCTCAACCCGCATCCCTCGACCCCGGCCGCCTTCGACAGGGAGCGCGACTACCCGCGCCGCTTGCTAACGCAATACGACGATCGGCATGGTGGGGACGCCGCCGTCGCGATCACCACGAGTTGGCGGTTGACGCCCGCAGAGCTCACCAGCATCGCCGCGGCGGTGGGCGAGGACGTCGTGACAGCCGACGTCGTCACGATCTCCCGCGCCTACGGAAAGGACATTGATGTCTCCATCGGCATCGACTTCGGCAAGGCGCTCGAGCATCTCTATGTGAAGTTCGAGCTGGATGATTCCGAACGATCTGTCCTCACTACCGCCGGCACGACATCGACGCTGATTACGGCGCTCGGCAAGCTTTCCTCGCCAACTGAGCGCCATACGGCTCTTAAGGCCCACCTCGATGCCGTTGGCACGGTGACCGGCCGAGTCAGCAAGCTCATCTGCGGGATGATGCCCAAGTTCATGTATTTCGCTGCCTACGACCGAATGGACGGCGCAATCCAACTTGAACTGACGCGGCAGCTGATCGCGAACGGGCAGATCAACCAGGACGCTCACCGCGGCGCCCGCCTGTTCGCCGAGTTCCTCGAATACGCCCGCGTCTCCATCGACGACATCACGAAGGTCGACACCTACGAGACTTTCAACGCACGTCTGCAGGCGGCCTCGAATGACATTACCGACTAGGTGCTCGAATACTGGACTCAGAATCCGGACCTGAGCGTCGTCGTCCGCGTCGAGCAGTCGCGGTCGGGCGATCCAGCGCCGCTCAACACCGGCATGATTGCCTGGGCGCGGATTCACAACGGGTTGCACCGGGTCGATACGCCGTTCTCCGAGCGAAGCGCCGGCTTCGTCTGGTTCTTCTCCTTCCTTGTAAAGTTCGCGCAGGTGCAGGACGAGGAGACGCCCGTTGTTCTGCTGCTCGACGAACCCGGCCTGACCCTGCACGGTAAGGCACAGGCCGACCTGCTGCGCTTTTTCAAGGAGAAGCTCGCCCCCTACCATCAAATCATCTACTCGACGCATTCGCCCTTCATGGTGCCGGCCGACGAACTCGCCTCCGTGCGCATCGTTGAGGACAAGGTCGAGATGAAGGGTCAGCGCCGGATGCCGCTGGGCACCAAGGTGCGCGAGGACGTCCTTACACGCGATCCCGATACCCTTTTTCCGCTGCAAGGCGCGCTTGGCTACGAGATCAGCCAGTCGCTGTTCGTCGGCGAGCACACGCTCCTCGTCGAAGGACCCAGCGACGTCCTCTACATCCAGGCGCTGTCCGACGCGCTAAAGCGTCGCGGGCGCGCCGGGTTGGATCCGCGGTGGACGCTTTGCCCGGCGGGCGGCATTGACAAAATCCGCCCGTTTGTCGCGATGTTTGCCGGCAACGCCCTCCATGTCGCGGTGCTCTCTGACCAAGCGCAGGGCGACAAGCGCAAGGTCGAGGAGATGAAGCGTTCGGACGTCCTCAAGGCGGGGCACTTTTACACCATGGCTGACTTCCTCCAGCGGACCGAGGCCGACATCGAGGATATGTTCGAGCCGGAGCTGTTCGCGTCGATCCTCAATTCGACGTACGGCCTCAAGGGTGCGGCTCTGCTCGATGCGAAGAAGCTCGCCGACGCGCAGACGGGCACGGTGCGGCTGGTGAAGCTGGCCGAGGCGGCCTTCGCGGTCATGCCGGCGACGGTCGCCGAGTTTGACCATTTCACCCCGGCGGGCTGGCTCATACGCAATCCAAAGGTGCTGGACGGAAAGTCGGCGGCGGTAACCGCGACCTTGGATCGCGCCCAGACGGTATTCGACACCTACAATGATCTTTTCTGACGCGTAGCCTACGTCCATGACGGCGCGCATTTTCCGCACGTATTAACTTTGCGGCGGGTGCTGCCGGCTGAACGTAGGTCAGCTTCGTTATGGTCGCCGCCCGAAACTTCACTGTTGGCAACCCGGCCCTTTGCCGCCGGTCGCTTGGTGCGGGTGCTCACACCCGCTTCCTCCAAAGCTGCCGGTCGACAGGCACTGCAGCAAGAGGCTGGCCGCAATGGCAGCGAAGCGTACTGGAAACCGCACATGCTGCCATAGTTGCTGCGCAGCGATCTGGCTCATGCACCCTAACCGTTGATACAGGATCTGGCTCAGTGCCTCATTCGGGCAGACATAAGGCGCATGGCATCCGCGCCGCCTCGGTCAATCCGGGCAGCTCGGCGGACGCTACTGCGAGGACTGCCATATCTTGGTCAAGGTGACAGCCAACTCACCAAATGGGCACAACGAAGGGAACCTTCGAAGTGATGTTGGCCCCACCGGCATTGCCCTGAGGTGCACATGTCAGTGAGGCCATCCGATTGACGTAGTTCGTAGCAGATGGAAGAATGAAGCTGCGGAGTAAACAACCCGTTAAGCGCAAGTGCGGCAAGCATACATAGTTTAACACCAGGGCGAAACAGAAAAAATGCAGAATGATCTTGAGACGCTGGCACTGCAGCTTAAGGGTGAGGAAGGAAACGAGGCGGAAACCCGAGGCTCTGTTGCACAAATCGCGTGAGGGATTCATCTCGCGAATCCAGGGTGGTAGCTGGGA
>NZ_JBHRXE010000065.1:0-36607 GCF_042648325.1 Paracoccus simplex
CACGACATTGCGCTGCTGGCCGAGGAATTCCCCGCTGGTCAGATCGCGCACCAGCGTCTCGCGCGGCCAGCTGTCCAAGCCGATCGCCGGCATTCATCTTCTGTCGGGCTGGATCCGGGGCCGGTCCTCGAAAGTCCAGGCCGCGGCGATAAACGAATTGATGACCAAGGCCATGGACGATCCGGCGCTGGCGGCCGCGCTGCTGCGCAAATACAACCCGCATGACACCCAGGTCATGGGGCGCCGGCTGCTGCGCAAGTTCGGGGCGCGGGTGCCGCACCTGGCCAACATCGTGAACGAGGAATTGGGCGGCTACAGCCCCGAGGACCAGGCGTTTGACGCCTTCATCGGGGCCGAAGACTAAAAAACTAGGGCTGATCTTGAACGGGGATGATAATGCGGCGAAGATCGTGGTTTCGGTCTGACCGGTGAAAGCCCCCGCGCGAATGGCTGAATGCCACAAAGACCTTGGCCGACGGTTCGTTATCTGTTTCCCGCCAGTCCGTCACCTGGCCCCCCGTCGGATCGATATGGCGGGCAACATGCCAAACCTCTTGAACGACGTAGATGTTTTCCGAGAACCCTTCGCCATAGTCAGGGGCGCCGTAGGCCGTGATAACGATCCTTTCGCCAGCCGCTGGTAGCGCGGCCACCCGGAAGTTGCCCAGCGAAATGTCGTCTTGAAATTCATAATCTTCGCCGTCGCTTTGCTTTACATAGGTTCGAGCTTCCCACACTTCGACATTAAGCATCTTCACCCCCTGCTCACGGCCCCGCGAACACGGACCGAGATCAGAATCACACCATTTTCAACCAAAGCCAATACAGGCGTAACCAAGCGGGGCGCTTACATATTGCTTACACAGCCGCGCTTACATGAAGCAGCCGAAGCGGCGCCACCGTCCCGTAATTTATTGAAAAGATTGAGTGGTGGGCGACCCTGGAATCGAACCAGGCATGGGTCTCCCCGGCGGAGTTACAGTCCGCTGCCGCACCTTGCAGCACGTCGCCCGCCGAACGCTCTCGGCGTGAGGGGGTGATTAGCCCGGCCGGATCAGGGCGTCAAGCGGTGCGCGGCGAGTTTTTTGCGCTTTCCCGAACCTGCCCGGTCGAAGCCGGAAAACTTGCATTCGGCAGCGAATTCTGCGCAGTCGAGACAAGAACGGGGATTGCGACATGGCAGAGAAAGCTCAGAAATCCAAAAAGCCCGCCTGGGTGATCGACAAGGAACGCGCCCGCCGCGCCGCTGCGGCCGAAACCGTCTGGCTGTTCGGCCTGCACGCGGTGCGCGACGCGCTCGCCAATCCCAAGCGCGAGAAGCTGCGACTCGTCGTCACCCAGAACGCTCTCGACCGGTTGGGGCCCCTGCCCGGCGATGTCGTGCCCGAGATCACCGACGCCCGGGTCTTCGACCGCAGCGTCCCGCTGCCGCCGGAAAGCGTGCATCAGGGCGCCGCGCTGGAGGTGAAGCCGCTGAAATGGGGCAGCCTGACCGATCTGGCCCTGTCGGGGCCCGGCCGGCCGCTGCTGGTGGCGCTGGACCGGGTCACCGATCCGCATAACGTCGGGGCGATCCTGCGCTCTGCCGAGGTGTTCGGCGCCCGCGCGGTCATCGCGCCCTCGCGCCATGCCGCGCCCGAAACCGGCGCCCTGGCCAAGACCGCCTCGGGCGCGCTGGAGCGCCAGCCCTATCTGCGTGTCACCAACCTGGCCGATGCGCTGATCGAGCTGCAAGGCATGGGCTATGCGGTCCTGGGCCTGGACGGCACCGGAGAGGACACTCTGCCCGAGGCGCTGCAGGACCTCTCGGGCCGGCCGATCTGCCTGGTGCTGGGCGCCGAGGGCCCCGGCCTGCGCGAGCGCACGCGCGAGACCTGCGACCGCATCCTGCGCATTCCCTTCGCGGCGGATTTCGGCTCGCTCAACGTCTCGAACGCCGCGGCGGTGGCGCTCTACGCCGCCTCACGCTGTTGAGCGCCGGGATCACATCGCTGCTAGAACCCGCCCGGCTTGGTTGAGAATCGCCGATCGATTTGCCAGATGCTGAGAAGCGCCCAGCATCTTCGGTCATCATGATTCGCCCGTTCCTTGTCAGTCTGCTGCTTTTCATGCCCGTTTCTTCGGCGATGGCGCAGGATTGGGCACTGGACGGCATGGATCCGGTCTCCTACTGGGCCGAAAATGCCGCGGTGCCGGGACGTTCGGACCTGGTGACGCTGTGGCGCGGCAAGGAATGGCATTTCGCCAGCGAGCAGAATCGCAGCCTTTTCGAAGCCAATCCGGGGGCTTACGCGCCCGGCCTCGGCGGGCTTTGCGTGGTGGCGCTGTCCGAAGGCCGGTCCGAGCCGGGCAATCCGCGCTATTTCGTGGTCATCGGCCAGCGCACCTATTTTCTGCGCACGGAACAGGCGCGTCAGCGGCTTCTTGCCGATCCGCAGCATGTGCTGATGCGGGCAAAGGCGTTCTGGACGCGGACGAATCCGTAAGATCTTCACATTTTTGCGAGAGGGGTGGAACCTTTTGGCCACGGTTCCCATTTATTTACCGAACATGACCACGGAACGGTCATGTTCAGATCACTGTCCCTCGTTCCGCGACTTGCGCCCGGCCAGACCTCTGGACCGGGCGCTTTTTCCATGCCACTTTCGGTTGAGATCTTGGGGGAGGATCAGATGAACCTGGCAGTACTTCGCGATATCGGCACGTCGCCGGTCGATGAGGACATTTCCCGCATCGCCCGGAGCACGCGCTGCATCGCCATCGTCGGCCTGTCGCCGAACGAGGCCCGACCATCCTGGGGTGTCGCCCGCTATCTGAAATCGCAGGGCTACCGGGTGATTCCGGTCAATCCCGGCCATGCTGGCGGCACCATCCTTGACGAGCTTGTCTATGCCGACCTGCGGGCCATTCCGCATGAGACCGGCGTGGACATGGTGGACATCTTCCGCCGGTCCGAGGCGGTGCCCGGCATCGTCGACCAGGCGCTGTACAGCCTGCCGCGGCTGCGCACGATCTGGATGCAACTGGGCGTCAGCCATGCGCTGGCCGCGAATCGGGCGCGGGCAAAGGGGCTGACGGTGATCGAGGATCGTTGCCCCAAGATCGAATTCCCGCGCTTCCTGTGACACGAGAAAGGCCCCGGCTGGTTACCGGGGCCTTGAGCCATGGACGGGCCGAGACGGCCCAGGGTCAGATACCCGAATAGAGCCCCTCGTAGATCGGCCCCAACGTGTCCACCTCGAACAGCGAACTGACCGAGGTGCCGTTCCAGATGTTCAGGATCGCCTGGGCAAACATCGGCGCGGTCGGCACGATGCGGATGTTCGAGGCGGATTTCACCTTCTCGGTCGGCTCGATCGAATCGGTGATGACCAGCGATTTCATCACCGAGCCCTGCACCCGCTCGACCGCGGGGCCGGACAGGACACCGTGGGTGATGTAGGCATGCACCTCGGTCGCGCCGTGCTCGGTCAGCACCTGCGCCGCCTTGCAAAGCGTGCCGGCAGTGTCGCAGATGTCGTCGACGATGATGCAGGTCTTGCCGGTCACGTCGCCGATCACCGTCATCTCGGCGATTTCGCCCGGTTTCTCGCGGCGCTTGTCGACGATGGCCAAGGGCGCGCCGATGCGCTGCGCCAGTTCCCGCGCCCGCGCCACGCCGCCCACGTCGGGCGAGATCACCATCAGATCCGACAGCCGTTCGCGGAAATGGTGCTTGATGTCCAGCGCAAAGACCGGCGCGGCATAAAGGTTGTCCACCGGAATGTCGAAGAAGCCCTGGATCTGCGCCGCGTGCAGGTCCAGCGTCAGCACCCGGTCCACGCCCGCCTCGGTCAGCAGGTTGGCCACCAGCTTGGCGCTGATCGGCGTGCGGGCCTTGGCGCGGCGGTCCTGGCGGGCATAGCCGAAATAGGGAATCACCGCAGTGATGCGCGCCGCCGACGAACGCTTCAGCGCATCCGTCATGATCAGCAGCTCCATCAGGTTGTCATTGGCCGGGTTCGAGGTCGGCTGGATGATGAACATGTCCTCGCCGCGGACGTTCTCATAGACCTCGACGAAGATCTCCTGGTCGTTGAAACGCTCGACCCGCGCCTCGATGGGGGCGACGTTCATCCCGCGATGCATCGACATGCGCCGGGCGATGGCATTGGCCAGAGGCCGGTTCGCATTCCCCGCGATGAGCTTCGGTTCGGTCATGGCCGGCATGGGCTTTCCCTGTCTGGATTCGTGCGATTGCACCCCGCTTAGCACCGGGCTAGCTTGCCCGCAAACCCCGGAGGCACACTCATGGCGCATATCGACTATTACTTCGGCACACCCAGCCCCTGGGCCTATCTGGCCGGGGACCGGCTTGAACGGATCGCCGCCCGCCATGGCGCGTCGATCACCTACAAGCCCGTGGACCTGATGCAGCTTTTCGACCGCACCGGCGGCGTGCGGCCGGCGAACCGCCACCCCTCGCGGATGGAATACCGCGCCCAGGAGCTGCGGCGCTGGTCCCAGCATCTGGGCGCGCCCCTGAACCTGAAACCCGCCTTCTGGCCGGTGAACCCGGCGCCCTCCTCCTATGCCATCATCGCCGCGCAACAGGCCGGCGGCGGCGACCTGCCGGGGCTGGTGCAGGGCTTCCTGCGCGGGGTCTGGGCCGAAGATGCCGACATCGCCGACGATGCGGTGATCCGCGCCAAGCTCGCCGCCGCGGGCTTCGACCCCGATCTTGCCGACAAGGGCCTGTTCGTCGGGGCCGAGACCTTCGGCCGCAATCTGGAACAGGCGGCCGAGGCCGGCGTCTTCGGCTCGCCCTTCTATGTGGTGCGCGACAGCGGCGAGCGGTTCTGGGGCCAGGACCGGCTGGATTTCCTCGACCGGTATCTGGCCGGCCTGTGAGCGCGCTGCATCTGAGGCATTGGCCGGGGGCCGAGGAGCGCCCGGCCCTGGCGTTGCATTGCATGATGGGCAATGCCGGCTATTGGAAGCCGATCGCCGCGGATCTGCGTCATCGCGTGCGGATCGCCGCGCCCGACCTGCCCGGTCATGGCCAGAGTCCCGACTGGGCCGGCGGACCGCCCGACTACCATACCTTCGTGACCCGCGCGGCGGCGGCACTGATCGACCGCCCGCTGGATCTGATCGGGCACAGCATGGGCGCCACCGTCGCCCTGCGCATCGCCGTGGCGGCGCCCGAGGCGGTACGCAGCCTGACCCTGATCGAACCGGTGCTGTTCGCCGCCGCGCCCGAGGTCATGAACGATGCGCTTCTCGACGATGTCGCCGCCCGGCTTGCCGCCGGCGCCGATGCCGAGGCGGCACAGGTTTTCCTGGGCGTCTGGGGCGGGCTCGACTGGCAATCCCAGACCCCTGCCGGCCAGGCCCGGCTGACACGGCAGATCCATCTGGTGCAGGCCAGCAACGAGGCGCTGCGCCAGGACAGTGCCAATATCCTGCGCGAGGGCGGGCTGGAAGCCATCGACGCCCCGGTGCTGATCGTCATGGGGGCCGAGTCGCCGCCGGTGATCCCGGCCATCGCCGACGCCCTGGCGGCGCGGCTGCCGGATGTCGGGCGCGCCCGTGTGCCGGGGGCCGGACACATGCTGCCCATCACCCATCCGCGGCAGGTGGCCGAGCTGATCGGGCTGAACCTCGACCGCGCCTGAGCAGATCAGTCCGGATCCCAGTCATCCTCGTGCCGGACCGGGCCGATGGCCATCCAGCTGGCCCGCACCCGGGCGACGCGGGTGTCGCCCCAGGTGCGGAACTGCAGCTCGAACCCGTCGGTGGTGATGTGGGCCGCCTGGATGTCGGCACGCTGATTGGCGTTGCGATCCACGTCCCACATGCTCAGCCCGACATGCACGACCGGGGGTTCGGCAAAGCTCTCGTCGAAGCGCACGCGCTGGACCTCGACCCGCGCCCCCTGCCCGGTCCACATCGGGCCGCCGCTCTCGAAAGCCGAGAACATCTCGGTCGAGCCATTGGCGACACCGACGGCGAAATGGCCAAAACGTCTCAAGTCCCGTTCCTCTCCCCCAGCGATATGGAATGACCAGAGAACGAATTAATAAAGCCCCGGAACCTCCGGGGCTTGTTATCTTTTTAGACAATACCCGCGTCAGTGCGGAAAATTTGCCTGGTTCGGATCGAGCCCGATATGGGTGCCGAGCGCCTCCATGTCGGCCAGCAGCTTGACCGCCGCGGCGACCAGCTCCTCTCCGGCGGATTCGCGCTCCTTGGCGGCCTGCACGCGACGATGCGCCTGGGCCATCATCTCGTTGAAGACCTCCTGCGTCATCTCGGCGCGGGGATGCCCGCGCTCGGCCAGCAGGGTGACGGATTCGTTGTTGATCTCGGCGAAGCCGCCGGTGACCGCGAATTCCGTCTCGGACCCGTCGCCCGCCACCACGGTCACCAGACCGGGGCGCAGGTTGACGATGGCCGGCGCATGGCCGGGCATCGCCGTCAGGTCGCCATCGGCGCCGGGCAGGCGCACCTCGCGCACCGGGACGGAAACCAGGTTCCGTTCCGGCGAGACGAGGTCGAACTGCATCGTGTCGGCCATGTCGCCCCCTTATGCCGCGTCAGCGGCGAGACGCTGAGCCTTGGCTTTCACATCCTCGATGCCGCCGACCATGTAGAAGGCCGCTTCCGGCAGGTGGTCGTATTCACCGTTCACCACCGCCTTGAACGACTTGATCGTGTCCTCCAGCGGCACCTGCACGCCGTCCGAGCCGGTGAAGACCTTGGCGACGTCGAAGGGCTGCGACAGGAAGCGCTGGATCTTCCGGGCGCGGGCCACGGTCAGCTTGTCCTCCTCGGACAGTTCGTCCATGCCGAGAATGGCGATGATGTCCTGCAGCGACTTGTATTTCTGCAGGATGCCCTGCACCGCGCGGGCGGTGTTGTAATGCTCATCACCCACGACGGCCGGGTCGAGGATCCGCGAGTTCGAGTCGAGCGGGTCCACGGCCGGGTAGATGCCCAGTTCCGAGATCGCGCGCGACAGAACCGTCGTGGCGTCGAGGTGGGCGAAGGTCGTGGCGGGCGCCGGGTCGGTCAGGTCGTCGGCCGGAACGTAGACGGCCTGGATCGAGGTGATCGAGCCGCTCTTGGTCGAGGTGATGCGTTCCTGCATCGCGCCCATGTCGGTGGCCAGCGTCGGCTGGTAGCCCACGGCCGAGGGGATGCGGCCCAGAAGCGCCGACACTTCCGAACCCGCCTGGGTAAAGCGGAAGATGTTGTCGACGAAGAACAGGACGTCGGTGCCGGTGGCGTCGCGGAACTGCTCGGCCAGGGTCAGGCCGGTCAGCGCGACGCGCATCCGCGCGCCCGGAGGCTCGTTCATCTGGCCATAGACCAGGGCCACCTGCGATTCCGCCAGGTTGTCGGGCTTGATGACGCCCGATTCGACCATCTCGTGATACAGGTCGTTGCCTTCACGGGTCCGCTCGCCGACGCCGGCGAACACCGAATAGCCCGAGTGCACCTTGGCGATGTTGTTGATCAGTTCCATGATCAGAACCGTCTTGCCCACGCCGGCGCCGCCGAACAGGCCGATCTTGCCGCCCTTGGAGTAAGGGGCCAGCAGGTCGATGACCTTGATGCCGGTGACCAGGATCTCGGACGCGGTCGCCTGCTGGGCGAAGTCCGGGGCCGGCTGGTGGATGGCGCGCTTCTCGGTCGCCTCGATCGGGGCGCCTTCGTCCACCGGCTCGCCGACGACGTTGATGATGCGGCCCAGGGTCGCGTCGCCCACCGGAACGGTGATCGGGCCGCCGGTATCGCGCACCGGCAGACCGCGGACCAGACCTTCGGTCGCATCCATGGCGATGGTGCGGACGGTGTTCTCGCCCAGGTGCTGGGCCACTTCCAGCACCAGGCGCTTGCCGTTGTTCTCGGTTTCCAGAGCGTTCAGAATCGCGGGAAGCTGCCCGTCGAACTGCACGTCGACCACGGCGCCGATCACCTGCGTGATTTTTCCTTTGGCCTCTGCCATGTGTTTAACCCCTACGTGTCAGAGCGCCTCTGCGCCCGAGATGATTTCAATCAGTTCCTTGGTGATCGCGGCCTGACGCGAGCGGTTGTACTCGGTGGTCAGACGGTCGATCATGTCGCCGGCATTGCGCGTGGCGTTGTCCATGGCGGTCATCCGCGCGCCCTGCTCGGAGGCGGCGTTTTCCAGCAGCGCCGCGAAGACCTGCGTCGCCACCGAACGCGGCAGCAGGTCGTTCAGGATCGCATGCTCATCCGGCTCGTAATCGTAGAGCGCCGAGGCCGCGGCCTCGCCCTCCTCGACCACGGCGGGAATGACCTGCCGGGCGGTCGGAACCTGGCTGATGACGGATTCGAAACGGTTGTAGAACAGCGTGGCCACGTCGAACTGCCCTGCCTCGAACCGGTCGAGAATCTCGTCGGCGATGGCGCGCGCATTGTCATAACCGATGCGCTTGACCTCGCTGAGATCGACGTGATTCACGAAGAGATTGCCGTATTCGCGCTTGAGCTGCTCGCGGCCCTTCTTGCCGACGGTCAGGATTTCCACCTGCTTGCCCTGCGCCTGCAGGTCCAGCAGGCGCTGGCGGGCGAGCTTGACGATGGACGAGTTGAACCCGCCCGCAAGCCCGCGCTCCGAGGTCATCACCACCAGCAGGTGGCGGCGGTCTTCGCCGGTCCCGGCCAGCAGCCGCGGCGCCATGTCCGAGCCGGCCGCTGCAGCGGTCAGCCCGGCCATCACCGTGGACATCCGGTCGGCATAGGGACGCGCCGCCTCCGCCGCTTCCTGCGCCCGGCGCAGTTTCGCGGCGGCGACCATCTGCATCGCCTTGGTGATCTTGCGCGTGTTCTTGACGCTGCCGATCCGGTTCTTGAGATCCTTGAGGCTGGGCATCTATCCCTCCCCTCAGGCGTAGGTCTTGGCGTAACCGTCCAGCGCCGCCTTGATCGCATCCTCCAGATCGCCCGCCACTTTGCGGTCGTTCCGGGTCATGTCGTCCAGCAGATCGGCCTTCTGGTTGCGCAGGTACTGGATCAGGCCCTGTTCCCAACGGGTCACGTCGGCAACCGGAATGCTGTCCAGATAGCCCTTGGTGCCGGCATAGATCACGATGACGATCTCGGCGTTGGTCAGCGGCGAATATTGCGGCTGCTTCATCAGCTCAGTCAGGCGCGCGCCGCGGTTCAACAGCTTCTGCGTCGCGGCGTCGAGGTCCGAGCCGAACTGCGCAAAGGCCGCCATCTCGCGATACTGGGCCAGTTCCAGCTTGACCGGACCGGCGACCGATTTCATCGCCTTGGTCTGGGCGGCCGAGCCGACGCGCGACACCGACAGACCGGTGTTCACGGCCGGGCGGATGCCCTGGAAGAACAGTTCGGTTTCCAGGAAGATCTGGCCGTCGGTGATCGAGATCACGTTGGTCGGAATATAGGCCGACACGTCGCCCGCCTGGGTTTCGATGATCGGCAGCGCGGTCAGCGAGCCGGCGCCGTTGTTCTCGTTCAGCTTGGCCGAACGCTCCAGCAGGCGCGAGTGCAGGTAGAACACGTCGCCCGGATAGGCTTCGCGTCCCGGCGGACGGCGCAGCAGCAGCGACATCTGGCGATAGGCCACGGCCTGTTTCGACAGGTCGTCATAGATGATCAGCGCATCCATGCCGTTGTCGCGGAAATATTCGCCCATGGCGGTCGCCGAATAGGGCGCCAGGTATTGCATCGGCGCCGGGTCCGAGGCGGTCGCGGCCACCACGGTGGTGTAGGCCATGGCACCGGTCTCTTCCAGCTTCTTCACCAGCTGGGCCACGGTCGAGCGCTTCTGGCCGACGGCGACATAGATGCAGTGCAGGGTCTTCATGCCATCGGCCTCGCGGCCGTTGTAGTTCTGCTGGTTCAGGATGGTGTCCAGCGCGATGGCGGTCTTGCCGGTCTGGCGGTCGCCGATGATCAGCTCGCGCTGGCCGCGGCCGACGGGGATCATCGCGTCCACCGACTTCAGGCCGGTCGCCATCGGCTCGTGCACCGATTTGCGCGGCATGATGCCAGGCGCCTTGACGTCGGCGATGGCCATGATCGGGTCGGCGATCGGGCCCTTGCCGTCGATCGGGTTGCCCAGCGCATCGACGACGCGGCCCAGCAGGCCCTTGCCGGTCGGGACTTCCACGATGGCGCCGGTGCGCTTGACGGTGTCGCCTTCCTTGATCGAACGGTCGTCGCCGAAGATCACGACGCCGACGTTGTCGGTTTCAAGGTTCAGCACCATGCCGCGGATGCCGCCCGGGAATTCGACCATCTCGCCGGCCTGAACCTTGTCCAGGCCGTAGACGCGGGCGATGCCGTCCCCGACGGACAGCACCTGCCCGACCTCGGCCACCTCGGCGTCCTGACCGAAATTCTTGATCTGATCCTTAAGGATGGCCGAGATTTCGGCAGCCTGGATTCCCATTATCCGACCTCTTTCATAGCATTCTGGAGGGAGGCGAGCTTGGAGCGGATCGAGCTGTCGATCATCTGCGAGCCCAGTTTGACGATCATGCCGCCGATGAGGCTTTCATCGACGCGCGCGTTCAGTTTCACCTTCTTGCCCGATTTCACGGCCAGCGTGTCCGCGAGACGGGTCTTCTGCTCGTCGCTCAACGCCTGGGCGCTGACCACGTCGGCGGTGACCTCGCCGCGCGCATCGGCGATCAGGCCGCGCAGCCGGTCGATGAACTGCGGCAGGGCGAACAACCGGCGGTTTTTCGCCATCAGCCGCAGCGTGTTGGCCAGTTCGGGCGACAGGCCCATGCGCTCGGCCAGAGTGCCGATCGCCGCTTCCTGCTGCTGGCGGTCGTAAAGGGGCGAGACGGTCAGATCGCGCAGATCCTTGCTGGCGTCATAGGCCAAGGCCAGATCATCGATCTGGCTGGACAGGGCGTCGATGCCACCCGCATCCCGGACCAGGTCGAACAGGGCCTGTGCGTAACGCCCGGCGATATCAGCGGAAATCGAAGCGGAATTGGCCACGGTCATCCTTCCGGTTAGCGCAAGCTCCGCTGGCGGGCCGGCTGGCGGGCCGGTCAGTCGCGGAGCGCGGGTCAAGGGTCGGCCCTGGCATGGATCGGGCTGAGGCCTTCCCGAAAATCTGCGGCGTCTCTAGCAGGTGATTTTCGCTGCCGCAACCGCCTTGAACACGGAAATGAGAGTGTTTCGGTCCTTAGGTATGGCGAGTTTTCCGCCGATTGCGCAAACAGCCGCGGCGCATGGCTTCTCGCGCGGGTGCGCGTGGGCGCGATATGGATTTCGGGCCGGGGTCAGGTCGGCCGAGGATTCGCCCCGCCGCGCCCCGGACCGCCGTCGGGACCGCGGGCGGCCCGCCCGGCGCCCTGCCCCGCCGGCCGCGGCCGGGCGATGCCCTCGAGCACGTCGAGCGGGCTCGGCACGCTGACCTTCCGGCCGCGGCCGACCGGCGCCTGAACCTGTTTGGTGAACTCGGTCAGCACCACCCCGGCGACCAGCACCTGGCTGATGCGCAGCCCGGTCCGTTCCCACATCTGGGCGCTTTTCAGCCAGAACCGCCGGTCCGAGGGCGGGATGTAAAGCGCTGCCCCCGTCCGCTCGGGCACGAAGCCGGCCGCGCGGGCCTGCGCCTCGAGCTGGCCGGCGGTGTAGCTGCGCCCGAAGCCAAAGGGCGTGGTCTCGGACCGCGCCCAGAGCCCGGCGCGGTTCGGCCCCATGACCAGCATCCGCCCGCCCGGCCCCAGCACCCGCCAGGCCTCGTCCAGCAGCACCGCGGGATGATCGGCGGTCTCCAGCGCGTGCAGCAGCACCAGCCGGTCGACGCTGCCGGTGTCCAGCGGCCAGGCGGCTTCCTCGCACAGGACCGAGCAGTTCGGCATGCCGGCCGGCCAGGCCATTACCCCCTGCGGCCCCGGCATCAGCGAGACGACGCGCCGCGCCCGCGCCAGATAGGGCCGCAGCAGCGGCGCCGCGAAGCCGTAGCCGGCCACGGTCATGCCCTGCACCTGCTCGGGCGGCCACAGGCCGGTCAGCCGGTCGCGCAACACCCGCTGCACGACCCGCCCCAGCGCGCGGGTATAATAGAACTTCCGTAGCTCATAGACGTCGTGATGCATTGCGCCTCCGGCTTCGCGAGGCCAGACTGCGGCAAAGTGAGGAATTTGCCAATGCCGCTGGAACTCGTCCCCGTCCGCTGCCTGACCGACAATTACGCCTGGCTGCTGCATGGCAATGGCAGCACGGCGCTGGTCGACGCCCCCGAGGCGGCGCCCATCCTGGCCGAGCTTGCCGCCCGGGGCTGGTCGCTGGACCTGATCGCCCTGACCCATCACCATGCCGACCACATCCAGGCGGTGCCGGAACTGGTCGGGGCGACCGGCGCCCGGGTGCTTGGCAATGCCCAGGACGCCGCCCGTCTGCCGCCGCTCGACCAGCCCGTCCGGCCGGGCGGGCGTTTCGCCCTTGCCGGCGAGGAAGCCGAGGTGATCGACGTGTCCGGCCACACCATCGGCCATGTCGCCTTCCATCTGCCGGCATCGGCCATGGTCTTCACCGCCGACAGCCTGATGGCGCTGGGTTGCGGCCGGCTGTTCGAGGGCGATGCCGCGATGATGTGGGCCTCGCTTTCGCGTCTGAACGCGCTGCCGGGCGAAACCCTGGTCTGCTCGGGGCACGATTATTGCCAGGGCAACGGCGCCTTTGCGCTGTCCGTCGATCCCGACAATGCCGCTTTGCGGCAAAGGCTGGCCGAAACCGCTGCGGGCGCGCGGCCCTGCGCCCCCGCGACCCTGGCCGAGGAACGGGCGACGAATCCTTTCCTGCGCGTGGCGGAATTGCGCGATTCCCTTGGCCTGCAAGGCCGATCCGATGCCGGGGTCTTTGCCGAGTTGCGGGCGCGCAAGGACAGGTTCTAGGCCGCTCCGCAGCGGAGGCAAGGAAAATCTGCCTTGCCGCGACATTCATCCGATCGGCGTGGCCGGCAGGGATCCGATGCTTGAAATTTCCCCGGCCGATCATCACATCTGCCTCAACCGCCGGAAATTCGGCACGAGCGAAAGCAAATACCGCTTGAATTGCGCGAAAATCCACCGATTCTTAACTGTATCGTGACAGTCTGGTCAGGTGGACCGCTAAATCTGGCGGCCCATACCGCCAGCCGACTGACAGGAGCTTGAAGTGCCGTCCTTTTCGACCTCCCTGGAACAGGCCATCCATGCCGCGCTCGCGCTGGCCAACGAACATCGCCATGAGCTTGCCACGCTCGAGCACCTGCTGCTCGCGCTGACGGAGGAGCCCGATGCCGTGAAGGTGATGCGGGCTTGCAATGTCGATCTGGACGAGTTGCGCCGCATGCTGGTCGAGTTCATCGAGGACGACCTCTCGACCCTCATCACCGATGTCGAGGGTTCCGAGGCCGTCCCCACCGCCGCCTTCCAGCGCGTGATCCAGCGCGCCGCGATCCATGTCCAAAGTTCGGGCCGGACCGAGGTGACCGGGGCCAATGTCCTGGTCGCCATCTTCGCCGAACGGGAATCGAACGCCGCCTTCTTCCTGCAGGAACTGGACATGACCCGCTATGACGCGGTGAACTTCATCGCCCATGGCGTGGCCAAGAATCCCTCCTTCTCGGAAAACCGTCCCGTCCAGGGCGCCGAGCAGCAGGGCGAGCAGGTCCAGGCCGAGCAGGCCCAGGCCAAGGACGAATCCGCGCTGTCGAAATATTGCGTGGACCTGAACAAGAAGGCCTGCAAGGGCGACGTGGACCCGCTGATCGGCCGCGCCGACGAGGTCGAGCGCTGCATCCAGGTGCTGTGCCGCCGGCGCAAGAACAACCCGCTGCTGGTCGGCGATCCCGGCGTAGGCAAGACCGCCATCGCCGAGGGTCTGGCGCTGAAGATCACCCGCGGCGAGACGCCGGACGTTCTGGCCGGCTCGACCATCTTCTCGCTCGACATGGGCGCGCTGCTGGCCGGCACCCGCTATCGCGGCGATTTCGAGGAGCGGCTGAAGGCCGTCGTCAAGGAGTTGGAGGAGCATCCCGACGCCATCCTGTTCATCGACGAGATCCATACCGTGATCGGTGCCGGCGCCACTTCCGGCGGGGCGATGGACGCCTCGAACCTGCTGAAACCGGCGCTGGCCGGCGGCAAGCTGCGCTGCATGGGTTCGACCACCTACAAGGAGTTCCGCCAGCATTTCGAAAAGGACCGCGCGCTGTCGCGCCGCTTCCAGAAGATCGACGTGAACGAGCCTTCGGTGCCGGATGCGATCAAGATCCTGATGGGTCTGAAGCCCAGCTTCGAAAAGCACCACGAGCTGCGCTATACCACCGATGCCATCAAGTCGGCGGTGGAACTGGCTTCGCGCTACATCAATGACCGCAAGCTGCCCGACAGCGCCATCGACGTGATCGACGAGGCGGGCGCGGCGCAGCACCTGGTCGCAGAAAGCAAACGCCGCAAGACCATCGGCCCCAAGGAGATCGAGGCCATCGTCGCCAAGATCGCCCGCATCCCGCCGAAAAGCGTCTCCAAGGACGATGCGGCGGTGCTGAAGGACCTGGAAGCGACGCTGAAACGCCTGGTCTTCGGTCAGGACAAGGCGATCGAGGCGCTGGCCTCCTCGATCAAGCTGGCCCGGGCCGGGTTGCGCGAACCCGAAAAGCCGATCGGCAACTACCTGTTCGCCGGCCCCACCGGCGTCGGCAAGACCGAGGTCGCCAAACAGCTCGCCTCGTCGCTGGGGGTGGAGCTGCTGCGCTTCGACATGTCCGAATACATGGAGAAGCACGCGGTCAGCCGGCTGATCGGCGCGCCGCCGGGCTATGTCGGCTTCGACCAGGGCGGGCTTTTGACCGATGGCGTCGACCAGCATCCGCATTGCGTGCTGCTGCTGGACGAGATCGAAAAGGCGCATCCGGATGTCTACAACATCCTGCTGCAGGTCATGGATCACGGCAAGCTCACCGACCATAACGGCCGGCAGGTGGATTTCCGCAACGTGATCCTGATCATGACCTCGAACGCGGGCGCCGCTGACCAGGCCAAGGCCGCCTTCGGCTTCGGCCGCGACCGCCGCGAGGGCGAGGATACCGCCGCCATCGAGCGCACCTTCACGCCCGAATTCCGCAACCGGCTGGACGCGGTGATCAGCTTCGCGCCGCTCTCGCGCGAGATCATCGTCCAGGTGGTCGAGAAATTCGTCCTCCAGCTCGAGGCGCAGCTGATCGACCGCGGAGTCCATATCGAGCTCACCCCTGAAGCCGCCGACTGGCTGGCCGAACGCGGCTATGACGAGAAGATGGGCGCCCGCCCGCTGGGCCGGGTGATCCAGGAAACGATCAAGAAACCTCTGGCCGAGGAACTGCTGTTCGGCCGGCTGACCAAGGGCGGCGTGGTGCGGGTGCGGATCGAGGACGACAAGCCGGTCTTCGACATCACCGGTCCCGAAGCGCCCAAGATCAGCAATTCCAAGCCGCCGCTGCTGACGGCCGACTGATCCGGACCCAAGGGGGCGATGCCGACCGGCATCGCCCTTTTCGTTCAGACCGCCCGAGAAGCGATCCACCGTCGTATCAGCCCTCGGTGCCGCTGGCGGTCCCGCCGCATGCCTCGGCCGGCAGCCGATAGGCGGAGCCCTGCGAAACCGCCAGCCAGGCCCCAGGCATCCCAGACACATACCACGCGCGCCCTTTTCCAACGGTGGCGCCCGATGGTGTTCACCGTTGCCCAAATACCCGGGGGTCCGGGGGCAACGCCCCCGGTCCGGCTGCGCGGCGATGACCGGCGTCAGCCCTTCGCCTTGCCTTCCTTGATCTTCGCCGCCAGTTCCTTGGCGATGGCGAAGCTGCCCTTGATGCGGTCGGCATCCGTGGGCCAGTCGCGCAGCACGACGATCCGGTTGTCGGTGACCTTGGCCTGGCCGCGCTGGTCGTGGATGAACTCGACCAGCCCGGCCGGGTTCGGGAACTTGTCGTTATGGAATTGAATGGTCGCGCCCTTGGGCCCCGCATCCAGCTTGGAAATATTCGCCCGCTTGGCCATGGCCTTGATGCGGATGACCAGCAGCAGCGTGTTGACCTCGCGCGGCAGCGGACCGAACCGGTCGATCAGTTCGGCGGCGAAACCTTCCAGCTCCACCTTGGTGGTCAGTTCGGCCAGCCGGCGATAAAGGCCCAGCCGCACGTCCAGATCCGGCACATAGCTTTCGGGGATCGTCACCGGCACGCCCAGGTTCAGTTGCGGCGCCCATTCATCCTCGGGCGTGCCCTCGATCTCGCCGGATTTCAGCTTGGCGATGGTTTCCTCCAGCATCTGCTGGTAAAGTTCGAAGCCGACCTCCCTGATATGGCCGGACTGCTCCTCGCCCAGCAGGTTCCCGGCGCCGCGCAGGTCGAGATCCTGCGAAGCCAGGTTGAAGCCGGCGCCAAGACTGTCGATGGCGCCCAGGAATTTCAGCCGCCGCATCGCTTGCGGGGTCAGCGGCACCCGGGGCTTGGTGGTCAGATAGCAATAGGCCCGGATCTTCGAACGCCCGACCCGACCGCGGATCTGGTAAAGCTGCGCCAGGCCGAACATGTCGGCGCGCCAGACCACCATGGTATTCGCCGTCGGAATGTCGAGACCGGATTCCACGATGGTCGTCGCCAGCAGAACATCCGCACCGCGGTCGTAGAAGGCGTTCATGCGCCGGTCCAGATCGCCCGCCGCCAGCTGGCCATGGGCGACGATGGTGCTGACCTCGGGGACATGCTCCTTCAGCCATTCCTCGACCTCGGGCAGGTCCGCGAGGCGCGGCACGACGAAGAAGCTCTGCCCGCCGCGATATTTCTCGCGCAGCAGCGCCTCGCGGATGGTCACGCTGTCGAATTCCGACACATAGGTGCGGATCGACAGCCGGTCCACGGGCGGCGTGCCGATGATCGACAGATCCCGCACCCCGGTCAGCGACAGCTGCAACGTGCGCGGAATCGGTGTCGCGGTCAGGGTCAGGACATGGATGTCGCTGCGCAGCTCCTTCAGCCGCTCTTTGTGGGCGACGCCGAAATGCTGTTCCTCGTCGACGATCAGCAGGCCCAGATTCTTGAATCGCACCTGTTTCGACAGCACGGCATGGGTGCCGACGACGATATCCACTGTGCCCTCGGCCAAGCCCTTGCGGGTTTCGGTCGCATCCTTGGCGGATACGAAACGCGACAGCGGCCGGACATTGATCGCCGTGCCCCGGAACCGTTCGGCAAAGGTGCGGAAATGCTGGCGCGCCAGCAGCGTGGTCGGCGCCACCACCGCGACTTGCCGGCCCTGCGAGGCGGCGACGAAGGCCGCGCGCATGGCGACCTCGGTCTTGCCGAAGCCCACGTCGCCGACGACCAGCCGGTCCATCGGCCGACCGGCGGCCAAGTCCTCGGCCACGTCGGCAATGGCCGCCGCCTGGTCCTCGGTCTCGGCATAGGGGAAGCGGGCGGCGAAACTTTCGATCTCGTGATGCTCGGGTTCGAGGATCGGGGCCGGCCGCAGCAGCCGCTCGGCCGCGACGCGCATCAGCCGGTCGGCGATCAGCTTGATGCGTTCCTTGAGCCGCGCCTTGCGCGCTTGCCAGGCGCCGCCGCCCAGCTTGTCGAGCAGCCCCTCCTCATGCCCGTAGCGGCTGAGCAGTTCGATGTTTTCCACCGGCAGGTAAAGCCGGTCGCCGCCGGCATATTCCAGCGCCACGCAATCATGCGGCACGCCAAGCGCCTGCACGGTCTCCAGCCCGGTATAGCGGCCGATGCCGTGTTCGACATGCACCACCAGATCGCCCGGGCTCAGCGTCGTGGTGTCGCGCAGAAAGTTCTCGGCCTTGCGGCGGCGTTTCGCGCCCCGGATCAGCCGGTCGCCCAGCACGTCCTGTTCCGAGATCACCGCCAGTGCGCCGGTGGCCGCGCCGTCCGAGGTGAAACCTTCCTCCAGCGGCCAGACCGCCAGCCCCAGCGCCCCGGGCTGATCGGGCAGATCGCGCAGATCGGCGATGGGCTTGGCGCCCTTGAGCCCCTCGTCCGCAATCAGCCCGGCAAGTCGTTCGCGCGCACCTTCCGAAAAACTGGCGATCACCACCCGGCGCGAAGCTTGAAGATTTCGAATATGATCGGAAAATGACTTGAAAAGGTTGATATTCTCGGATTGACGCTCGGGGGCGAAATTGCGCCCGACCCGGCCGCCGGCATCCAGGACGCCCGGACCCGGCGGTTGAGGCAGCACAGACAGGCGCAGCACCCGATGCGCGGCCAGCCAGCGCGCCCATTCGACCTCGTCCGGGAACATCTCGGCGGGCGGGACCGGCCGATACACCGTGTCGGTGCCGCCCTTGCGGGCCAGCGCCTCGCGCCGGGCCTCGAACTGTTCGGTGATGGTGTGCCAGCGTGCGTCGCGAACCTGGTCCAGATGATCGTCCGCCACCACCGAGGCACCGGGCAGGTAGTCGAACAGGCTTTCCAACCGGGCATGGAACCAGGGCAGCCAATGCTCCATGCCGGCCATCTTGCGGCCGGCGCTGATCCCCTCGTAGAGCGGATCGTTGGCGGCGGCGCCGTATTCGGCGCGGTAGTTCTGGCGAAAGCGGGTGATCGCAGGCTCGTCCAGGATCACTTCGGACATGGGCGCAAGCTCGATACGATCGAGTTTTTCGATGGAACGCTGTGTTTCTGCATCGAATCTGCGCGCGCCCTCCAGAACGTCGCCGAACATGTCCAACCGGATCGGACCGGAATCGCCGGGCGGGAAGATGTCGATGATGCCGCCGCGGATCGCGAAATCGCCGGGCTCGGTCACGGTCGGCGCCTGCGAGAAACCCATGCGGGCCAGGAAGGCGCGCAACGCAGCCTCATCCATGCGGTCTCCCACCGCGGCCGAGAAGCCGGCATCGCGCAGCGCCTCGCGCGCAGGCACCCGCTGCATGGCGGCCGACAGCGTGGTCAGCAGTACGAAGGGCCCTTTCAGCGCGCCATGTGCGAGCGCCGTCAGCACCGCCATGCGTGCCGCCATCACCGCCCCCGCCGGCGAGACCCGGTCATAGGGCGTGGTGTCCCAGGCCGGAAACTCCAGCACCGCGGCCTGCGGCGCGAAAAAGGCCAGCGCCGCCCGCATCGCAGCCATGCGCCGGTCGTCGCGGGCGATGTGGATGACGGGATTGCCGCGGGCCAGTTCGCGCGCGACCAGCGCGGCGTCCATGCCCTCGGGCGCGCCGGACAGGATCAGGTGTTCGGGATGCGGTGCCATGCGCCCCGAGGTAAAGCCGGCACGGGCGAAGTCAAGCCCGGTTCAGAACCCGAAAGGATGCGCGATCATCCAGACCGCGCCGTAGAAGGCAGTCAGCGCCACGGCGAGGATCGACATCGCCACGGCCGCCGTCTTGTGGCGACGCATCAGCCGCGCGGCCTCGGCCCCGGCCTCGTTCACCGGCTGACCGACCTCGGCCCGGGCCAGCACCGCGCGCAGCCGCCGCGCCAATCGCAGCTCCAGTGCGAAAAGCAGCGCGAAGGGCAGGACCAGCAGCACCAGCGCCTGCGCCATTTCCAGCCCGTAGCCGAATCCCAGGACGGTCAGCGCCGTCAGCAGGAAGGCGCCCAGGCCCAGCAGGATCGCGCCCTCGCGCTGGTCGATGCGCCAGCGCGGCAGGGTCAGCGACAGCCAGTCGAGCAGCGTCAGCGCCGCCGGGTCGTCCTCGGGGCCCGGCTCGGTGCCGACGGCCCCGGCGATCACGTCCGAGGGCACGCCGAGAACGCGCCGCCCCGCCATGGTCCAGGCCAGCATCAGGATCACCCAGAACCAGATCGAGCCGAAGGACCGGCTGTCCAGCAGGGCGAGAATTCCCTCGGGTCGGAGCACGTCTTCTCCTTGCATCGGTTGCGACAGGCAAACTAACCGGGCCTGGTGCAAAGGAAAACCACGATTTTCCGGCGCTAGAGCCGGGGGGTTGCGCCCTGCCGGCCCAGGGTGCAGTTTCAGGCCCAGATCCCCGCAGCCACAGGCCCCGCCATGTCCCCGTCCCCGATCGCCGCCCCGTTCCCCGCCACCCGCCTGCGCCGGCTGCGCCGCACGCCGGCGCTGCGCGCCATGGTGACCGAGGTGACCCTGACCCCCGCCAACCTGATCTGGCCGATCTTCGTGACCGAGATCGCCGGCGGCGAGGGCGAGATCCCGTCGATGCCGGGGGTCGAGCGGCTGACGCTGGAGGGCGCGAAGCGCGCCGCGGAAACCGCGATGCGGCTGGGCATCCCCGCGATCTGCATCTTCCCGCATTCCGACCCGGACCTTAAGACCGAAAGCTGCGAGCGCGCCTGGGACCCGGAAAACATCGGCAACCGCGCCATCCGCGCCATCAAGCAGGTGGCGCCCGAATTGGCGGTGATGACCGACATCGCGCTGGACCCCTATAACGCCAACGGCCATGACGGGCTGGTGCGCGACGGGGTGATCCTGAACGACGAGACGGTCGAGGCGCTTGGCCGCATGGCGCTGGTTCAGGCCGAGGCGGGGGCGGATATCCTTGGCCCCTCGGACATGATGGACGGGCGCATCGGCGCGCTGCGCGGCCTGCTCGAGGCGAACGGCCACAAGGACGTGGCGATCCTGTCCTATGCGGCGAAATTCGCCAGCGGCTTCTATGGGCCGTTCCGCGATGCGGTGGGCGCCTCGGGGCGGCTGGTCGGCGACAAGAAGACCTATCAGGTGAACCCGGCCAACCGCGAGGAAGCGATGCGCTGCGTTGCCCGCGATCTCTCCGAGGGTGCCGACATGGTGATGGTCAAGCCGGGGATGCCCTATCTGGACATCTGCCGCATGGTGAAGGACCAGTTCGCTGCCCCGACCTTTGCCTATCAGGTCAGCGGCGAATACGCGATGATCGAGGGCGCGATCCGCAACGGCTGGCTGTCGCGCGAGGTGGTGGCCGAAAGCCTGCTCGCCTTCCGCCGCGCCGGCTGCGACGGCATTCTAAGCTATTACGCCCCGCAGGTCGCCGAAAGGCTGGCATGAGGGCCGGCGGTCCTTTATCATCGCCGCCTTGACAGGCGGGCCAGCCGCCGAACCGGGAACGAGGGGCGAAACATGATGAATTCCAACGGGATGAGCCGGCGCCTTGTGCTGCGTGGCGCTGTGCTGCGTGGCGGTTTGCTGCTGGGCGGCGCGGCGCTGGGGCTTGCGGGCTGCTCGAACGCCATCGGCCAGGACGCACCTTCGCGGCTGGACGCGCGGGTCGATGCGACGCGGGACTTCCTGCTGCGCAGCTATCCCAATGTCGCGCCCATGGTGCGGAACGCCAAGGGCGTGCTGTACATGCCGCTGATGACCGAGGCGGGCTTCGGCGTCGGCGGCGCCTATGGTCAGGGCGCGCTGCGCATCAACGACGTGACGGTGGATTACTATTCGGCGACGCAGGCCAGCGTCGGCTTCCAGATCGGCGCCCAGCAATACGCGCATGTGCTGATCTTCCAGACCGATGCGGCGCTGGCCGATTTCCGCAAGGCGCCGGGCTGGGTGGCCGAGGCCGGGGCCTATTACGCCCTGCCCGCCGGCGGCGTCTCGATGGGCACCGACACCATCACCTCGCAGCAACCGGTGGTGGCGATGATCTTCGGCCAGTCCGGGCTGATGGCCGGCGCCTCGATCGCCGGAACGAAATACACCCGGATCATCCCCTCGACCTTCTGAGGCCGCGACCGCAAGCGGAAAGGCCGGGCGTCCCGCCCGGCCCTGGAGCCTCAGCCGCCGTGGATGATGCGGACGTAGTTGCGCGTCTCGCGATAGGGCGGCACGCCGCCATATTTCGCCACCGCCGCCGGCCCGGCATTATAGGCCGCCAGCGCCAGCCGCCAGCTGCCGAAGGTGTTGTACATCATGCGCAGGTAGCGCGCGCCGCCTTCCAGATTCTGCACCGGGTCGTTCGGATCGACGCCCAGCTTGGCGGCGGTGCCGGGCATAAGCTGCGCCAGCCCCCGCGCCCCCTTGTGCGAGCGCGCCGAGGGATTCCAGCCCGATTCCTGCTGCACCAGCCGCAGGAACAGATCCTCGGGGATGCCGTGCTTGCGGGCCATGGCACGGGCATGGGGCAGATACTGGCTGCGCCGGCTGCCGCGATAGGCGGGAACGGCGGAAGGCAGATCCAGTTCGACCACGCTTTTCGTCGAGGTGCCACCGGGGCGCAGCCGCGCCGATTGCTGGTATTGCCCGGCCAGGCGCGAATCCATCAGCCGGGTCTGGCGCTCGAACTGCGCCAGCCGCGACTTGCCGCTTTTCACCTGCAGCCGCAGCCCCTCGGCCGCGGCTGGCGCGACCAGCCCGGCCGAAATCGTCAGGGCGATCACCGCCCGACCAAACTGGCGCAGCATCGCCCGATTGCGTGAAAGCATCTCTGGTCCCTCATGCATGCCGTCGTGTTTTTTTGTGCTGCACTATAGCGCAAAGCCGGGCGGGTGCCGCAAAAGGATTGCACGCGGCCGTGGCGGCCGAATTATTCGGCGGATTTCCGCCGATAAGCCCTTCCGCTTATCGGCGCGCTACCGTAAGCGGGGCCTCCGCGCTACACCCGCGCAAGACAAACCCAAGAAAAGGACCGCAGCATGGCAGGCAGCGTGAACAAGGTGATCCTGGTCGGCAATCTGGGTCAGGACCCGGAAATCCGCACCTTCCCCAGCGGCGGCAAGGTCGCCAACCTGCGCATCGCGACGTCCGAAACCTGGAAGGATCGCAATACCGGCGAGCGGCGCGAGCGCACGGAATGGCACACGGTGGCGATCTATTCCGAGCCGCTGGTCCGCGTGGCCGAGCAATACCTGAAAAAGGGCTCCAAGGTCTATGTCGAGGGCCAGCTCGAAACCCGCAAATGGCAGGACCAGAGCGGCAACGACCGCTATTCGACCGAGGTCGCCCTGCGCCCCTTCCGCAGCGAATTGCACATGCTTGACGGCCGTGGCGCCGGCGGCGGCGGCGGGGGCCGCGACGAGGGTTATGGCGGCGGCGGCTATGGCGGCGGCGCCTCGGGCGGCAGCCCGTCCGGCGGCGGGCAGTCGCAGAGCCGTCCCGATTTCGACGACGACATCCCGTTCTGATCCCGGCCCCCGGGCCGCGCTGACAAATCCCGGTCCCGGCCCCTTGCGGCCGGGATCTTCCGTTTCAGAACCGGCTCAGCAGGTCCGAGCGGAACGACGCATCCAGCCGGCGCATGTAGCTTTCGGCGCAGCACATGTGGTCATGCATGATTTGGGCCGCCGTATCGCCGTCCTTGGCGCGGAAGGCGGCCAGCAATTGCCGGTGGCTTTCGATATTCGCCTCGCCGAAGATCTCGTGCTCGCGCATGCTTTCGCTGCGATAGCTGACCAAGTCGCGCAACATGCTGTTCAGGAAGCGGCACATGAAGACCAGAATCACGTTGTCCGAGGCCTCGCAGAGGATGTCGTGGAACTCGGTCTCGGCCCGGCGGACCACGGCGCGGTCCTGCGCCGCGTTCGCCGCTTCGCAGATGCGGATGTTCTGTTCGAGCCGGCAAAAATGCGCGGAGGTCAGCTTGCCGATGACGTTGCGGGCCAGGCTGACCTCCAGCGATTGGCGCAGCTCGTAGACCTGGGCGAAGTCGATCTTCTGGAAATGCAGGTATTGCCGCAGCTGCTGGGTGACGATGTCGATCGAGGCGGGCTGGATCTCGGGCCCGCCGTTCGGACCCGAGAGCATGCGCACCAGCCCCTCGACCTCCAGCGCCTTCAGCGCCTCGCGGATGGTGCCTTTCGAGCAGCCGTAATGCTCCATCAGCGCGCGCTCATGCGGCAGGCGGTCGCCGGGCAGCAGGCCGTCCCGGGCGATGCGGCGGCGGATGTCCTCGGCCACCTGATCCGACAGCTTGATGCGGGTCAGCCTGCGTTCCTTGCCTGCCGGCGCGTCGTGATCCATGCGATGCTTCAGCCTTGCCAGATTGTCCCCGGGTCCAGCGGATATATGGGCCGGGCGAGTTTTTTGAAAGCGAACAGACCGTAATCCGAAGCGGTTACACCCGAGCTTGCGCATTCCACCACCGCCTTGGCCAGCGGCTCGAAGACCGGGCGGCAATACATGCGCGATTTCAGGTGCAGGAAACGCGCCTGCGCGGCGTCGAGCCCCAGGCAGGAGAAGCAGCCCAGGTCCAGCGGTTCGTGCGGTTCCTCGCAGATCACGATGCGCGCGGCACCGATGTCCACGGCGGCGGCGCGGCCCATCGACAGCTCCTGCCCGTGATAGATCGGCCCGGCGACGCGATAGCGCCCGTCCGACAGCGCCGCGACCCGGCCTTTCAGCCGCAGCGGCGGGCGCGGCGCCGGCAGGCCCTCGGCCGGGGTCTTGTTGCCCAGCCGGATCTCGACCGCCGCCCCCTCGCCCGCGGCGAAAAGCTGCGCCACGGTCTCGGGGTCGGCAATCGGGCCGACCAGGATGCCCCGCTGCCCGGCGGCCAGCAGTGCCTCGAGCACGTCCATCACGTCGCAGCTGCCGCCCGACATGCAATTGTCGCCATGGTCCAGAAGCAGCACCGGCGCCGAACCGTCCGCCAGCGCGGCGGCGCGGGCGATGGACTGCCCCAGGGGCTCCTCGGCATAGACATATTCTGCGCGCCGCCGCCATGCCTCGCGGCCAAGCTCACTCGCGACCGCGCGGGCAAGCTCGGGCGTGTCGGCGACGGTGACGATGGAGAGGCCGGTCTCGGCCAGATCCGAGATCGGAAAGCCGCCAAACACCGTCACCGCCTCCACGCCGGGCCGCGTCTCGGCCTGCCGGGCCAGCGCGATCAGGTCGGTCATGGCGCAATCGGTGGTGGTGTTCATGCACAGCGTCGCCGCCAGCATCGGCGGATGGCAGAGCGCCATGGCCGGGCGCGGGCGGCCGGAAAGCAGCGGCTCGAACAGGCGCGCGACATGCTCGCCGGTCTCGACCATGTCCACATGCGGATAGGTCTTGAAGCCCGCGATCAGGTCGCAATGGTCCAGCATGGCTTGGGTGATGTTGCCGTGCAGGTCCAGCGCCACGCCGATGGGCACGCCCGGAGCCGCCGCGCGGACGCGGCGCAAAAGCTCGCCCTCGCCATCGTCATGGCTGCGGGTGACCATGGCGCCGTGCAGGTCCAGCAGGATGCCGTCGCAGCCCTTTTCCACCGACGTCAGGATGGCCTGCGCCATGGCCTCGAAGGCTTCGTCCTCGACCGGCCCCGAGGGCATGGCATGAGCGATCAGCGGCACCTCGATTTCGGCGCCGATGCGGCGGGCGAAGGCGTGGAAGGCGCCGATGGCGGCGGGATAGGTCGCGGCCGCGGCCAGCGCCTCCTCGCCCCATTTCGGGGCAAAGGCGGCCAGCGGGGTCTTGACCGGCGAGAAGCTGTTGGTCTCGTGGTTCAGCCGGGCCAGGACAAGGCGGGTCATGCGGCGGCCCCGTTGCGGGCCTCGGCCGTGCGGCGGTCGTAGTCCAGCACCGCGTCCAGCAGCACCTGCGCGCCGGCGGCGCATTCCGCGGGCTCGGTCGATTCCGCGGGGTTGTGGCTCAGCCCGTCCTTGCAGGGCACGAAGATCATCGTCGTCGGCGCCACGGCCGCGGCATGCGCGGCGTCATGGCCGGCGCCCGAGATGATGTCGCGCGTCGAGTAACCCGCCGCCTTTGCCCCCGCCCTGACCGAGGCGATGCATCCGGCGTCGAACACCACCGGCGCGGTGCGCGAGATCTGCTCCAGCCGGCTTTCCAGCCCGACCGCTTCGGCGGCATCGCGCACCAGCGCCTCGACCTCGGCCTGCATCCGGTCCAGCACCGCATCCGAGGGGTGGCGCAGGTCGATGGTGGCGCGCACCTGCCCGGGGATCACGTTATGCGAGTTCGGGGTGATTTCCAGAAAGCCGATGCTGCCCACGGCGTCCGGGTGCGCCTTGGCGATGCGGTCGATGCCCTCGATCACCCGCGCCATGCCCAGCAGCGCGTTGCGGCGCATCGCCATCGGGGTCGAGCCGGTATGCGCCGCCGTGCCGATCAGCGTCAGTTCGAACCAGCGCATGCCCTGGATGCCCTGCACCACGCCGATCCGCACCCCCTCGGCCTCGAGGATCGGGCCCTGCTCGATATGCAGCTCGAACATGGCGCCGAAGCGGACGGACCCCGCCTCGGCCTCGCCGCGATAGCCGATGCGGTCGAGGCTGGCGCCGAAGCTGTCGCCGCGGGCATCCACCCGCGCGTCGCCATAGTCGCGGCCATAGACCCCGGCCCAGATGCCCGAACCAAGCATGGCCGGCGAAAAGCGCGAGCCCTCCTCGTTGGTCCAGTTGACCAGCATCAACGGCGCCTCGGTCTGGTAGCCGGCGGCGTCGAGCGTGCGCAGCACCTCGAGCCCCGCCAGCACCCCCAGCACGCCGTCGAACTTGCCGCCGGTCGGCTGGGTGTCCAGGTGGCTGCCCATGGCGATGGCGGGCAGGTCCGCGCGGGTGCCGGGCCGGGTGGCGAACATGTTGCCGGCCTCGTCCACGGTCATGCTCAGCCCCAGCGCGTCGCATTGGGCGCGCAGCCAGTCGCGCACCCGGCGGTCGTCCTCGGACAGCGTCAGCCGGGCGATGCCGCCATCCGGCGTGGCCCCGATCTGCGCCGTCTCCATCAGGCTGTCCCACAGCCGGGCAGCGTCGATATTCAGGTTAGACATGGGTTTTCCTTATGCCTTCACGCCCAGATAGCGGTCGATGGTATCGGGGTCGCTGCGGAACTCAGCGGCACTGGCGCAATGCACGATGCGGCCGAGTTCCAGGATGTAATGCCGATCGGCCAGCTGGCTGCAGACCGCCAGGTTCTGCTCGACCAGCAGGATCGGCACGCCGGCCTCGCGGATCAGGCGGATCTGGGCGACGATCTCCTCGACGATGATCGGGGCCAGGCCCTCGACCGGCTCGTCGAGCATCAGCACCTTGGGACCGTTCAGCAGCGCCCGGGCGATGGAAAGCATCTGCTGCTCGCCGCCCGAAAGCTGGCCGCCGCCGTTCTTCCTGCGCTCCTCGAGGCGCGGGAAGATGCGGTAGATGTCGCCAAGCGACCAGGGCGAGCCGCGCTTCTCGGCGATGCGCAGGTTCTCCTCGACGGTCAGCAGCTGGAAGATGCCGCGATCCTCGGGCACCAGCGACAGCCCGGCAGCGGCGATGCGATGCGCCGGCTGGCCGGTCATGTCGCGACCGGCCAGTTCCACCCGGCCCTGCCGCGGCGTGATCAGCCCCACGGCGGTTTTTAGCGTCGTGCTTTTGCCGGCGCCGTTGCGGCCCAGCAGGGTGACGATCTCGCCCGGCCCGACCTCCAGCGTGACGCCCTGCAGGATGTGGCTCTTGCCGTAATAGGCATGCAGATCGGTCAGTTTCAGCGCGGCGGTCATGCGATGTCCCCCGTGATCATGTTGCCCAGATAGGCGCGCTGCACCTCGGGGTCGTCGCGGACCTGGGCGGGCGGACCCTCGACCAGCTTGCGGCCCAGCCGCATCACCGTGACCATGTCCGAGATGTTCATGACGATGCCCATGTTATGCTCGATGAACAGCACGGTATGGTCGCGGCCCAGGTCGCGGATCAGCTGCTTCATCGCCTCGATGTCGTCGATGCCCATGCCGGATGTCGGCTCGTCCAGCAGGATGACGCGCGGCCGCGCCGCCATGGCCATGCCGACCTCCAGCCGGCGCTGCTGGCCATGCGACAGCTCGCCCGCCAACCGGTTCGCGACCGGGCCCAGCTCCAGCCGCGCCGTCACTTCGTCGACGATGGCCAGCGCCTCGGTGTTCGTTTCCGCCCGCCGCCAGGGGACGAGCGCCGCCCAGGGCGTGCGGCCCTGGGCGGCCAGCCGCAGGTTCTCGCGCAGGGTCAGGTTCGGAAACAGGCTGGTGACCTGGAACGAGCGTGCGATCCCCAGCCGCACCCGGTCGTCGTCCGAGGTGTCGGTGATGTCGCGCCCATCCAGCTCGATCCGGCCGGACGAGGCCCGCACCCGCCCGGTCAGGGCGTGAAACAGCGTGGTCTTGCCGGCGCCGTTCGGGCCGATGATCGAATGGACCGAGTTGCGGCGGATCTGCAGATCCACGTCGGCCAGCGCGTGGAAGGTGCCGTATTTGACCCCGAGGCCGCGGGTCTGCAAGGCGATGTCGGTCATCTTCAATGCTCCTCGGCCGGGGTTTCGGGCGCGCGCTGGCGGCGGAAGACCAGATCGTAGCCGCGCTCGACCAGCCCCCAGAGCCCGCGTTGCAGGAACAGCGCCACGGCGACCAGCACCAGGCCCAGAAGCAGCAGCCAGCGCGGCCAGACGGTCGAGAGCGCGTCGGCCAGAAGCAGGTAGAACCCCGCCCCCAGCATCGAGCCGAACAGGCTGGAGCTGCCGCCGATGATGGTCATGATCAGGATCAGTTCGCTGGTGTGGTATTCGATGTTCGACAGGGGCGCGACGCCGATCAGCATGGCATGGAGCGCGCCGCCGAAGGCGGTGACCGCGCCCGAAATGGCGAAAGCCTCGATCTTGAACAGCCGGGTCGGGAAGCCGATGGCGGCGGCGCGGCCCTCGTTCTCGCGGATCGCCAGCAGGGTGCGGCCGAAGGTCGATTGCGTCACCACGACCAGGATCGCGAACACCGCCACGAAGCAGACCGCGACGAAGGTGTAATAGGACCAGGGCGCGTTCAGCGCCGTGCCGGCGATGGAGGGCCGGGGCACGCCCAGAAGCCCGTTGTCGCCGCCGGTCACGCCGCTGAACGTATAGGCGACGAAATAGAACAGCTGCGAGAAGGCCAGCGTCAGCATGACGAAATAGACCCCCTGCCGGCGGATCGACAGCCAGCCGACCAGCGTGGCGGTGGCCGCGCCAAGCACCGCCGCGCCGGCCAGCACCAAGGGCACCGGGATCTGCCAGCGCGTCAGGCAGATGCCCGCCGCATAGGTGCCGATGCCGAAGAAGATGCCCTGGCCGAAGGACAGCAGGCCCGTATAGCCCAGCAGCAGGTTGCAGGCCGCGACGACCATGGCGAAGATCAGGATCTCGGTCGCCAGGATGCCGGATTTCAGAAACAGCGGCAGCACCAGAACGGCCAGCAGCGCCAGCGCCAGTTGCGCCCAGGGTTTGTCAAGCGGGTTCATGCTCATGCCCTCCCCAGCAGGCCGCGCGGCATCAGCGCGATGACCAGCGCCATGCCGACATAGATCATCAGCCGCGCGCCCTCGGGCCAAAGCGTGGTCATGACGCTTTGCACCACCCCGACCAGCAGGCCGGCGACCAGCGCGCCGGTATAGCTGCCCATGCCGCCGATCACCACGACCACGAAGGCGACGGAAAGCGCCTCGATGCCCATGAAGGGCTCGACGCCGCGGATCGGCGCGGCCAGTGCGCCCGCCAGCCCGGCAAGCCCGGCACCGAAGCCGAAGACGGCGGTGTTGATGCGCAGCGTGTTGTAACCCAGAAGCGCCATGTTCGCCGGCGATTCCGAGCCGCCGCGCACGATGGCGCCCAGCCGCGTGCCCTCCAGGAGCCACCAGAGCAGCCCGGCCAGCACGGCGGTGAAGCCGATGGTGAAGAGGCGATATTGCGGATAGATGAAATCGCCCAGGATGACGACGCCCTGCAGCCCCTCGGGCGCCGGCACCGAGCCGCCCAGCGGCCCCCAGGCGATGATGACCAGTTCCTGCACGACCAGCGCCAGGCCCACGGTCACCAGGATGTGGAAGGTGTGCGGCAGCTTGTAGATGCGATGCAGCAGCACCGCCTCGATCAGCGCGGCGATGCCGGCGACGATCAGCGTGGCCAGCGGCATGGCGGCCCAGAAGCCGAAGCCGCGCGTGGTCAGGTCATAGGTCAGATAGGCGCCCAGCAGGTAGAAGGCGCCATGGGCGAAGTTCACGAATTGCAACAGGCCGAAGATGACGCTGAGGCCGACGGCGAGCAGGAAATACAGCATCCCCAGACCGATGCCGTTCAGAACCTGGAAAAGGTAGATCACGGGCTTCTCCCTGAAACCGGGCGAAAAGGCCCCGCGCGACCGGCGGCCGCGCGGGGAGGCGGGGGATCAGGCGGGCATCTTGCAGCCGGCATCCTCGGGCGACAGGAAGGATTTGCCGGCGCTGATGATCTCGGCGTAATCGTCCTTGTCGGCCATGTCGGCTTTGGGCTTGCCCTTGAGCAGGTAGTAATCCTTGATGACCTGGTGGTCGGCGGCGCGGATCTCCTCCTCGCCGGTCAGGCCCTGGTATTTCAGCCCGCCAAGCGCCGCGGCGACCCCCGCGCCGTCCGGCGAGCCGGCCTTGACCGCGGCTTCCAGCAGCAGTTTCGCGCAGATATAGGAACCGGCGAAGGAATAGTTCGGGTTGAAGCCGTGCTTTTCCTGCACCTTCTTGACCAGTTCGCGGTTCAGCGTCGAGTCGGCACCGTGCCAGTATTGCGCGCCGAAATAGACGCCCTCGCAGATGTCCGGTCCCAGCGCCTCGAACTGTTCCAGCCCCGAAGCCCAGGCGACGACGATGGTCATGCGCTGCTTCAGCCCGAAGCTGACCGCCTGCCGCAGCGTGTCCGAGCTTTGCGCGCCGAAGTTCAGCAGCAGCAGCACATCGGGCTGGGCGGCGATGGCATTGGTCAGGTAGCCGGAAAATTCCTTGTCGGTCAGCGAATGATAGCTGTTGCCGACATGCTCGATGCCCTTTTCCTGAAACACCGCCTTGGCGGCGTTCAGCAGCCCGTCGCCAAAGACATATTGCGGGGTGATCGTGTACCATTTCTTGGCATCGGGCAGCGCGTCGATGATCGGCCGCACCGTCTCGTTGATGGCGCCATAGGTCGGCACCGACCAGCGAAAGGTGGCCTTGTTGCAATCGACGCCGGTGATCTCGTCGGCGCCGGCGGTGGTCATGAAGGCGCCGCCGCCGCGCTCGATCTCCTTGCCCATGGCCAGCGATTCCGACGACAGGATGCCGCCGGCGAACAGTTTCACCCCGTCCTGCGCCAGCGCGTCCTGCACCTTGCGCACCGCGGTCGCGGGCTTGCCCTCGGTATCGAGATCGAGGGTCGAGACCTCGACGCCATGCGCGGCCGCGACCTCTTCGGCGGCCATCAGCGCGCCGATGGTGGCGAACTTGCCGTTGGCCGCGAAGGCGCCCGAGATCGGCACCGGCACGCCGATCTTCAGCGCCGCGCCCTGGGCAAAGGCGCGGGTGACAAGGCCCGGCGCGGCGAGCGCGGCTGCGGCCAGCGTGGATGTGGTCAGGAAGCGACGACGATTGAGCATGAGAAAACCCTGTTGTTGGTGTTGCATTGGTCTGGATGCGGCAACTTTCAAAACTATACGGATAGATAGGATTATCTGTCTATAAGGTTGGCCATGCCGCCATCTCCAATATTCATGAATTTAAACAATGTGATAGATGTAAGCTGCGGCGCAGCGCAAATCTCGCGCTCGCAGAAACAGCGCCGTGGCAGCAGCGTTTCTTCGCCGTCTCCGGTGCCGATTCGGCCCGCGACCCGCGACGGCTTCGCTTTCTGGACCCATCTATGCGATGAATCTGGCTCTATCACTTTGCCGCGTTCGGGCGCAGTCAGGAGAGAACGCTTTTTATCCGCAGGAGTCCGGCCATGACGCTCGATCTGAACCCCAACGACATGTCGCATGTGGTCGAGGCCGACCGCACCCATGTCTGGCACCATCTGAGCCAGCACAAGCAATACGAGACCATCGACCCGCGCGTCTTCGTCGAGGGCAAGGGGATGAAACTTTGGGATGCGACGGGGCGCGAGTTCCTCGACGCGGTCTCGGGCGGGGTCTGGACCGTGAACGTCGGCTATGGCCGCGAAAGCATCGCCAATGCGATCCGCGACCAGCTGGTCAAGCTGAACTATTACGCCGGCGCGGCGGGCACCGTGCCGGGCGCCATCTTCGCCCAGAAGCTGATCGAGAAGATGCCGGGCATGAGCCGGGTCTATTACTCGAACTCCGGCTCCGAGGCGAACGAGAAGGTCTACAAGATGGTGCGCCAGATCGCGGCGAACCATCACGGCGGCAAGAAATGGAAGATCCTCTATCGCGACCGCGATTATCACGGCACCACCATCGCCACGCTGGCGACCTCGGGCCAGGACCAGCGCGCCATCGCCTACGGCCCCTTCCCCGACGGCTTCGTGCGGGTGCCGCATTGCCTGGAATACCGCAAGCAATGGGATGTTGAAAACTACGGCGAACGCGCCGCCGACGCCATCGAAGAGGTGATCCTGCGCGAGGGGCCCGACACCGTCGGCTGCCTGGTGCTGGAGCCGGTGACCGCCGGCGGCGGCGTCATCACCCCGCCCGAGGGCTATTGGCAGCGCGTGCAGGAGATCTGCCACAAATACGACATCCTGCTGCATATCGACGAGGTGGTCTGCGGACTTGGCCGCACCGGCACCTGGTTTGGCTACCAGCAATACGGGATCGAGCCGGATTTCGTCACCATGGCCAAGGGCGTCGCCTCGGGCTATGCGGCGATCTCCTGCACCGTCACCACCGAGCGCGTCTTCGAGATGTTCAAGGACAAGCCCGAGGACGGCATGAGCTTCTTCCGCGACATCTCGACCTTTGGCGGCTGCACCTCGGGGCCAGTCGCAGCGATCGAGAACCTGCGCATCATCGAGGACGAGGGGCTGCTGGCCAACACCGTCGCCATGGGCGAGCGCACGCTTTCGAACCTCAATGCGCTGATGGAGAAGCACAAGGTCATCGGCGACGTGCGCGGCAAGGGCCTGTTCTGCGGCGCCGAGCTGGTCTCGGACCGCGCCAGCAAGGAGCCGATGGACGAGAAGAAGGTGCAGGCCGTCGTGGCCGACTGCATGGCGCAGGGCGTCATCATCGGCGCCACCAACCGCTCGCTGCCGGGCTTCAACAACACGCTCTGCCTGTCGCCGGCGCTGATCGCTACGGCGGACGACATCGACCGCATCACCGACACCATCGACCGGGCGCTGACCAAGGTGTTCGGCTGAGCGCTTGATCCACTCCCTTGATCCGGGGCGGCATTCGGGGAACTGATGGACCCCGCCAGCCGCCGCGGATCATCCCATGCCGATTCCCCCCGATGCCTTCTTCCTGGACCATGCCGCCGGTCTGCCGCTGCAGGTCCAGTTGCGGCGCCAGATCATCGCCGCGGTGACCGCCGGCCGCTTCCGCGCGGGCGAGAAACTGCCCTCGACCCGGGCGCTGGCCCGGCATCTGGGCGTGGCGCGGGTCACGGTGGCGCAGGCTTTCGCGGAACTCGTCTCGACCGATTACCTGGCCAGCCGCGACCGTTCGGGGCATTACATCTCGGACAGCATCGAGCGGCGGCTCGAGGCCGAGCCCCCTGCCCCGGGCACGCCGCGTTTCGACTGGGACAGCCAGTTCGAGGGCCGCTTCGCCCGCGCGCAACGCACGGATCGCGAACGCGACTGGCGCCGCTTCGCCTATCCCTTTGTCTACGGCCAGGCCGATCCGGCGCTGGTCGACCACGCCGCCTGGCGCGACTGTGCCATGCGTGCGCTGGGCCGGCGCGAGTTCGACAGCCTGACCGGCGACCTCTACGACGCCGACGACCCGGAACTGGTCGACCATATCGCCCGCCAGATCCTGCCCCGGCGCGGCATCAGCGCCGGACGCGACGAGATCCTGCTGACCATGGGGGCGCAGAACGCGCTGTGGCTGGTGACGCAGGTGCTGTTGCGCCCCGGCGCCTCCTGCGCCATCGAGGACCCCTCCTATCCCGGTCAGCGCGAGATCCTGCTGGCCAGCCGCGCCCGCATCCTGCCGGTGCCGGTCGATGCGCGCGGCCTGCCGCCCGACGCCATCCCGCCCGGGGTCGCGGCGGTCTTCACCACCGCCAGCCACCAATGCCCGACCAACTCCACCATGCCGCTGGCCCGCCGCAAGGAACTGCTGGCCCGCGCCCAGGCCCAGGGCTTCGCCGTGATCGAGGACGATTACGAATTCGAGATGTCCTTTGCCGGCGCGCCCTCGCCGGCGCTCAAGGCCATCGACCGGGCCGGAGCGGTGATCTATATCGGCTCATTCTCGAAATCGGTGTTTCCGGGCGTGCGGCTGGGCTATGTGGTGGCCGATCCGCGCGTCATCGCCGAGGCGCGGGCGCTGCGCGGCATGGTGCTGCGCCACCCGCCCGGCCACATGCAGCGCACGCTGGCGCATTTCCTGTCGCTGGGCCATTACGACGCGCAGGCGAACCGGATGCGCCGCGCCTATGCCCGGCGGCGCGAGGTGATGCTCGCCGCCATCGCGCAGCAGGGGCTGCGGCTGGCCTCGCCCGAGGCGACCGGCGGCTCCAGCTTCTGGCTGGCGACGCCCGAGGGGGTCGATTCCGCGGCGCTGGCGGCGCGGCTCAAGGCGCGCGAAGTGCTGATCGAGCCGGGGGCGCCCTTCTTCGCGCTGGCCGCGCGCGGCAGGGGCTTCTTCCGGCTGGCCTATTCCTCGATCGCCGCCGAACGCATCCCCGAGGGCATCCGCCGCATCGCCGAGGCGCTGCGGGATCCGGCCGGCTAGGCCGGCACCTTCGCCACCGTCCCGGCCTGAACGGCGGTGACGGCGCTTGCATCGACGATGTCCTGGACCGAGCAGCCGCGCGACAGGTCGTTGGCGGGCTTGGCGAGGCCCTGCAGGATCGGGCCGATGGCGGTCAGACCGCCCAGGCGCTGCGCGATCTTATAGCCGATATTGCCCGCCGCCAGGTCCGGGAAGATGAACACGTTCGGCCGGCCGGTCAGCCGGCTTCCCGGCGCCTTCTTCGCCCGGATCGCGTCGTCCAGCGCCGCGTCGAACTGCATCTCGCCATCCACCTCCAGATCCGGCGCGGCGGCGCGGATCAGCGCCAGCGCCTCGCGGATCCGGCCCAGGCTCGGATGATCCGCCGAGCCGGCAGTCGAGAAGGACAAAAGCGCCACCCGCGGCTCCTCGGCCAGAAGCTGCCGGCAGCTTTCGGCGGCGGAAAGCGCGATGGCGGCAAGCTCGGCCGCGTCGGGCTGGATCACCAGCCCGCAATCGGAAAAGATCATCCCGCCCTTGACCGGCGCCGCGGGCCCGCAGGACAGCATCAGGAAGAAGCTCGACACGATCCCGGCATCCGGCGCGCGGCCGATGATCTGCAGCGCCGCCCGCACCGTGTCGGCGGTAGTGGCGACCGCACCGCCCACCGTACCGTCGGCCTGGCCCAGCCGCACTCGCATCGCCGCCTGGCGGATCGGGTCGCGCATCTCCTCCAGCGCCCGCTCGGCAGTCATGCCCTTGGCGGCGCGCAGCCGGTGCCATTCCTCGGCGAGCTCCGCCAGATCTGGCGCGCCCGCCGGGTCGATGCGGCCCACGCCGGGGATCTCGGGTCCGCCCATCAGGGTGACGCGGGCCAGACCCTGGTCGACCAGCCGGCGGGCGGCCTCGGCGACGCGGGGATCCTCGCCCTCGGACAGGATGATATGGCGGTTCAACGCCTTCGCGGTCTCGTGGATGCGGTCGAGCGGTTTCATCTCATTACCCCAGGAAATGCAGGCCGGCGACGACGAAGACGCCCAGGAACACGGTTTCGGCCACGATCAGCGCGATGGCGCCGCCGCCGACCTCGAGCATCTTGCCAAGCGAGGTCTTGATCCCCACCGCGGCGATGGCGATCAGCAGCGCCCAGCGGGAAAGCTGCCCGGCGAAGTCCGAGACCGCCTGCGGAATCAGGCCCAGGCTGTTCAGCGCCGCCAGCACCAGGAAGCCGATGACGAAGCCCGGCAGCAGGGGCGGCGCCTTGCCGCCGTCGGTGTCGGACAGCCCGCGCGCCCGGATCACCAACGAGAAGCACAGCACCACCGGCGCCAGCATCGAGACCCGGATCAGCTTGACCAGCGTCGCGGTCTCGCCGGTCTCGGGGCCGACAGAGAACCCGGCGCCGACCACCTGGGCCACGTCATGGATGGTGCCGCCCAGGAACACGCCGGAATCGCGCGCCGTGAAGCCGAAGACGTTGGACAGCATCGGATAAAGCACCATGGCCACGGTCGAGAGCACGGTGACGGACAGGACGGTGAAGACCAGGTCGCGCTCGGATTTCTCGTGGCGCGGCAGCACCGCGGCGATGGCCATGGCGGCCGAGGCGCCGCAGATCGCCACCGAGCCGCCGGTCAAGAGCGCGAAGCGCCAGCCGCGGCCGACCCAGCGGGTGGCAAGAAGCGCGAACAGGATCGTCAGCACCACCCCCGCCACCACCAGCGCGATCAAGCGCGGCCCCAGCGCCGTCAGCATCTCGACCGAGATCCGCGCCCCCAGCAGCGCCACCCCCAGCCGCAAGACCGTGCGGGCGGTGAAGGCGATGCCGGGCGCGGTGCGGGTACCGTCCTCGGCCAGGAAGTTCAGCGCCAGGCCCAGCAGCAGCGCCAGCAGCATGGCCGGGGCGCCGTAATGGTCCGACAGGAACTGCGCCGTGGCCGCGACCAGCGCCGAGACCGCGAAACCCGGGAAGGCCTCGCCGAGCAGGCTGCGCGAAGGGATCATGGTGGTTATCATCGTCGTCACCCGGATGCGGGAAGTGGACCGGCGCGGAGGAGGCCGCGCCGTGGGATGGCAGGGGTCGGAAGCCGTTTCGGATTGCCGAGGGGTTTTGTTCCCCTCG
>NZ_JBHRXE010000066.1:0-16924 GCF_042648325.1 Paracoccus simplex
ACCGCCGGGTGTTCCTGAACGGCAACAAGACCGTCGTCTTCCCCGCATCGCCCGGAAGCTATTCCAGCGAGCGCATGGGCTGACCGCCTCTACACCGCTTTTTTCCTGCATGGTGCGCCCGACGCGCGCCGTGCCAAGCCAGTCATGCCGGCGCGTCGACTTCGCAAGTCGCTGCGCCGGCATGATATTTTCGCGGACGGTTGCAGAATCGGCGGTGCGGCGACGACCCGGTCGGTGGCCGGACGGATATCGAGCAAATGATTCGCCGGCCTTGCGTTTCGCTGATTCCCGCCCCTGCCACGGCGCGGAACTGCGGCCAGTTTGGGCGCTGGCCGCGGCGCTCCGTTCGGCCTTCCCACGGGCCATTCTTCCGGGTTTTTCTGCCAAAAACCCGGCTCCTGGCCGGGGTATAGGCAGAAAGATGTGCAAAACATTCCTGTTAAGAAAAATAATTGCTTTTTAGGCGAGATATGTGTTGAATGGTTTCAACAAGCGAGCGGATGCAAAAACCGGTCCGATCAACAACAGGCGGTTCATGGGTCGCCGCCCCGCGCGGGGCTCGGACCCGAAGGAGGGGCAGGCTTCGATCCTGTTCGTTCCGACCTTGCCAGACATGCCGCCGGCCCGGCGCCCTGTCTGCCGCCCATGACCTGATCGGGCCGCTTGCCCCCGCCCTTCGTTGCCATGGAAGCCCTGGTCCGGTTGCGGATCGTGGAACGGATACCGAATAGGAGGAATTGAGATGACGGCGAGTTGGCGATTTTCTGCTCTGGCAGACCGGCACCGGGCCCTGGGCTCGGGGCTTGAGGATTGGAGCGGGATGGGAACGGCATGGACCTATGACAAGGACCAGCTCGAGGAATACATGGCGATCCGCACCAAGGCCGGGGTGATGGACGTCTCGGGGCTGAAGAAGGTGCATGTGATCGGCCCGCATGCCAGCCATGTCATCGACCGCGCCACGACCCGCTCGGTCGAGAAGATCAAGCCCGGCCGCTCGGCCTATGCCAGCATGCTGAACGACGGCGGCAAGTTCGTCGACGACTGCGTGATCTACCGCATGGGTCCGCACAGCTTCATGGTGGTGCACGGCTCGGGCCAGGGGCACGAGCAGCTGACCATGGCGGCGACCGGCCGCAATGTCAGCGTGATGTTCGACGACGACCTGCACGACATCTCGCTGCAGGGGCCGCTGGCGGTGGATTACCTGGAAAAGCACGTGGCGGGCATCCGCGACCTGGCCTATTTCAGCCATATCCACACGACGCTGTTCGGCAAGCCGGTGACCATCTCGCGCACCGGCTATACCGGCGAGCGCGGCTACGAGATCTTCTGCCGCCGTCAGGACGCGCCCGAGATCTGGGACACGATCGTGGCCGAGGGCGCGGCGATGGGCATCATCCCGACCCGCTTCACCACGCTGGACCTGCTGCGGGCGGAAAGCTACCTGCTGTTCTTCCCCTATGACAACTCCGAGAAGTACCCGTTCGAGAACGAGCCCTGCGGCGACACGCTGTGGGAGCTGGGGCTGGACTTCACCGTATCGCCCGGCAAGACCGGCTTCCGCGGCGCCGAGGAGCATTACCGGCTGCGCGGCAAGGAGCGCTTCAAGATCTACGGCGTCAAGCTGGAGGGCACCGAGGCCGCGGCCGAGGGCGCGCCGATCATCAAGGACGGCAAGGAAGTGGGCGTGGTCACCGTCGGCTTCTACAGCCCGCTGAACAAGCACAATATCGGCATCGCCCGGATGCCGGTCGATTGCGCGGTGCCCGGCACGCCGCTGACCATCCGCAACCCGGGCGGCGACATTGCCGCCACCGCCCAGCCGATGCCCTTCCACGATCCCGAGAAGAAGCGTCGCACCGCCAAGGGCTGAGCCGACCGGGGACGAGGCGGCGCCAGGACGCCCAAGGCCGCCTCGTCCCCTTCGCGACAGGGAGAACGCAGCCAATGCGAGCCACGGAATTTTCACCTTCAATCCCCAGCCGCCCGGTCTATGGCGGATTGCGACCGCACGGGGCGCTGCCCGCGCTGATGCTGGCCGAGGGCGCGGGCGGCGAGGCGCTGGCCGAGCTGGCCAAGGCCGACTCCTCGGTCATGCGCCATGCCCAGCTGTTCTACATCTCCTCCGGCGCCCCGGCCGGCCCCGAGCTCGCGGCGCGGCTGCGGGGGCTGGGCCCGGCCAGCTATGTCGAGGGGCCGAGCTGGGCGGCGCTGCGGCCGCGCTTCGCGCGGGCTTTGGCCGACGCGCATATGGGCATCCGGCTTTACCTGGCCGGCAGCGAGGGGCTGATCGGTCAGGCCATGGCCGATGCGCTGGCCGCCGGCCTGCCGCTCGAGGCCATCGACGCCGAACATCACGGCGGCATCGCCCGGCGGATGCAATGCGTGCATTGCAAGGGCATCACCGAAAACGTCACCACCGACCCGTTCACCTGCGCGCATTGCGGGCTGAACCTGTTCGTGCGCGACCATTACTCACGCCGCATCGGCGCCTTCCAGGGGGTCTGCATCGATGCCGAGACCCCGGGCATCGTGCCCGAGCCGCAGGAGATCAAGCCATGACGTCCCTGATGCTGCGCGTGACAGAGGCCGAATTGCTGACGCCGCTGGTCAAGCGCTTCCGTTTCCAACATCCGCAGGGCGAATTGCTGCCGCTGTTTTCCGGCGGCGCGCATGTCGTGGTCGAGATGCCGGACGGCGACGTGCTGCGCCGCAATGCCTATTCGCTGATTTCGGACCCGCAGGACGGCTCGGGCTACGAGATCGCGGTGCGGCGCGAGGATGGCGGACGCGGCGGGTCGCGCTTCATGCATGGCCAGGTGCGGCCCGGCGACCTGCTGCGCGTCTCGCTGCCGCTGAACCTGTTCGCGCTGGACCTGCGGGCGAAGAAGCATGTGCTGATCGCCGGCGGCATCGGCATCACGCCTTTCATCGCCCAGATCCGACAGCTTCTGCGCATGCAGTTGCCTTTCGAGTTGCATTACGGTGCCCGCTCGCGCGACGAAGCGGCCGGGCTGGACCTGCTGCCGGATGTGCCGCATATCCATTTCCATATCTCGGATGAGAGCAACCGCATGGATCTGGGGGCCTTCCTGTCGGCGCAACCGCTGGGCACCCATGTCTATACCTGCGGCCCCGAAGGCCTGATCAATGCGGTCGCGCAAACCGGCGCCCGGCTGGGCTGGCCGAAAACCGCGCTGCATTCCGAGGTTTTCCAGGCGCCGCCGCCGGGCCGGCCCTTCGAGGTGGTTCTGGCCCGTTCGGGCCGGACCATCGAGGTCGGGGCGCATCAGAGCCTGCTCGAGGCGCTGGAGGCGGCCGAGGTCGAGATCGACTGGTCCTGCCGCGGCGGCGCCTGCGGGCGCTGCGAGACGCGCGTGGTCTCGTGCCACGGCCGGATCGAGCATCACGACCATTGGCTGTCCGAGGACGAGCAGTCCGAACAGACCCGCATCATGCCCTGCGTCTCGCGCTTCCGTGGCGAGTCGCTGATCATCGACCGATAGGAGCCTGGCCATGACCATCCGGTTCAACGACGAGACCTTCCGCGACGATTACAGCTATCACAATTCCGCCGAAGCCATCCGGCGCTTCCCGTTCCCGTTCGACAAGGACGATTACATGTACTCCGTCAACATGGAGCCGCATGGCACGGGGGGGCGCGCCGGCAGCGTCTTCGAGAAGCGCTTCGACGTGGACGAACATTACGTGGCCGAGATGCGCGACCGCGCCATCACCCTGGCCGGCGATCCGCTGCGTTGCCAATCCCTGCCGCATATGGAACTGGCCGGCTGGGATCTGCTGGAACTGATCATGCAGTGCAAGGCCGAGGATTACCCCGAGCTGTTCCAGCTGCATCGCGACGGCGACCGCTGGCACTGGGTCAACCGGCCGCTGGGGATCGAGCAGCGCTTCACCTTCCTTGACTCGACGACGCTGCCCTGCGGGCCGATGGAATACATCACCCGGCAGGCCCAGGGCGATTTCGCGGTGCTGGACCAGCGCGAGAACAACCTGTGGATGGATGCCGGCATGGTGACCAGCCAGGCCGACTGGTCGCTGGATTTCGACATCGGCATGAACTTCTTCGAATGGCATGCGCCGGTGCCGAAGGCCGCCGAGATGGGCATCTTCCAGCGGGCGCTGAAATTCCTGCTGGCAATCCCGCAGGGTTCGCCCTCGCGGCGGCTGAACTGGACCATGACGGTGAACCCGCGGCTGGATACCAGCCCCGAGAACTATCACCTCTGGGGGCCCGAGAAACGCACCATCACCCCCGAGAATGTCGGCGCCAAGCAATATCTGCGGGTCGAGCTGCAAAGTTTCTGGCGGCTGCCGCGCTCGAACGCGCTGGCCTTCCCGATCCGCTGCTACATGATCGCGCTGCAAGACCTGGTGACGGTGCCGAAATGGGGGCGCCGCCTGCACCGGGTGATCCGCGACCTGCCCGACGAGCTGGCAGAATACAAGGGCTTCACAGTCAACCGCCAGATCATCACCGACTATCTGGCCCAGTTCGACGACGGAAAGCCGACATCGCCGGGGATCTTCGCCGACGACTGAGGCCGGCGGACGGCCATCGCAGGACAACCAACCCCGGGTGGGGCTGAAGAACAACCGGCGCCATGCGGCTGCCGGAAGGGCATCGTGATGCCGCCGTTCCCCGGATGGCGGGCATCCCGGATCACGGGCCGCGGTCCCGCCGGCGGGGGCGGCCCGACAGAAAAGCCGGCAGGGGAGTTTTGCAATGACATATACGACCACAACGGCGGAAACGCCGCAAGAGACCGGCCATATGGTCCGTTCGCTCAGCTGGACGGGGGCGTTCTGGATCGCCGCCGGCGTGCCGCCGCTGGTGCTGTTCTCGCTGGGCGGCATCGCCGGGACCACCGGCAAGGTCGCCTTCGTCGTCTGGATCGTCTCGATGATGATGGGCTTTGCGCAGTCCTTCACCTATGCCGAGATGGCGGGCATGTTCGGCAACAAATCCGGCGGCGCCTCGGTCTATGGCGCCATGGCCTGGCTGCGCTATGCCAAGCCGGTGGCGCCGCTGTCGATCTGGTGCAACTGGTTCGCCTGGTCGCCGGTGCTGTCCCTGGGCTGCGCCATCGCGGCCGGCTACATCCTGAACGCGCTGTTCCCGGTGCCGCTGGCCGGCTCGCAGCCGGTGCTGGACTGGATCGCCGCCCATGCCAACTCGATCACCGCCGACAGTCCGCGGGTGGCGGAATACCTCGCGGCCAATCCCGGCCTTGGCAGCGCCCAGGCGATCCAGGCCCTGCTGACCGGCGACGCGGTGTCGGCTCTGACCCCGGCGATCCGCAGCTGGACGGCTTTCAATCTGGAAATCCCCGGCCTGTTCACGCTTTACTTCAACACCACCTTCGTCATCGGCGCGGTGCTGATGCTGATCCTGATCGCGATCCAGTATCGCGGCGTCTCCTCGACGGCGACGGCGCAGAAATGGATGGCGATCATCGTGCTGGTGCCGCTGATCCTGGTCGGGCTGGTGCCGATCTTCACCGGCGCGATCGACTATGGCAATGTCTCGAACATCGTGCCGCCGACCACCGCCTATTCGGCCGAGCCGGGCAGCTGGAACCTGGGCGGCTGGACGCTGGTGCTGGGCGGGCTCTACATCGCCGCCTGGTCGACCTATGCCTTCGAGACGGCGGTCTGCTACACCCGCGAACTGAAGAACCCCAAGCGCGACACCTTCCGCGCCATCTTCTTCTCGGGCCTGCTCTGCATGGCGTTCTTCTGCCTGATCCCCTTCGCCTTCCAGGGCGTTCTGGGCATTGAGGGCATGCTGGCGCCCGGCATCGTCGACGGCACCGGCATCGCCCAGGCGCTTGGCGGCATGATCGGCGCCGGGCCGGTGGTGGCGCAATTCTTCACCGTGCTGATGCTGCTGGCGCTGTTCATGGCGATCATGACCGCCTGCGCCGGTTCGGCGCGCACGCTCTACCAGGGCTCGCGCGACGGCCTGCTGCCGAAATTCCTGGGCCATGTGAACGAGCAGGGCGCCCCGGTCAACGCGATCTGGACGAATTTCGTCATCAACCTGTTCCTGCTGGCGCTGGCCTCGGATGCCAACGGCTATTTCTACGTCCTGGCCATCTCGAACGTGGGCTACCTGACCTTCAACTTCCTGAACCTGAATGCCGGCTGGATCCACCGCATCGACTCGCCGCATGTCGAGCGGCCCTGGCGCGCGCCGACCTGGCTGATCGGGCTGAACACGCTGCTGGCCTTCGCCAATGCGCTGTTCCTCGGCGCCGGCGCCAAGGTCTGGGGCTATTCCAACGCTTTGCTTTCGGGGGCGATCTTCGCGGCGCTCGTCGTGCCGATCTTCCTGTGGCGCCATTATGTCACCGACAAGGGCCGCTTCCCGGCCGAGGCGATGCAGGATCTGGGGCTGGACCACGACGCGACCAGCTTCGGGCCCCGGCGGGCCGGCATCCTGCCCTATCTGGCGCTGGCGGCGGGTGTGGCCGTGGTGGTGGTCGCCAACCGGGTCTTCCAACTGCCGGGCTAAGGCCCCGTCGCGCAAATGCTGCGGCCGCCCCAAGGGGCGGCCGTTTTCATTTCCGTTTGCGATGGTCCGTTTGCGATGGGGCGGGCGGGTCGGTCAGGACAGCAGCAGCACCTGGACATCGGCGACATTGGTGCCGGTCGCGCCGGTCAGCAGCAGGTCGCCCGCCGCCTGCAGCGCCGCGTGGCTGTCATTGTTGGCCAGCAGCGCCGCGCCGTCGCGGCCGGCGGCGCGGATGCGCTCGGCGGTGCTGCCGTCGACGATGCCGCCCGCCGCGTCGGTCGGCCCGTCGCGCCCGTCGGTGCCGCCGCTGAGGAAGGCCCAATATCCCGGCCAGCCCCGGCCCATCAGGGCGATGCGCAGCGCCAGCTCCTGGTTGCGACCGCCCTTGCCGGTGCCGCGCAGCGCCACCGTGGTCTCGCCGCCGAAGATCAGCGCCTCTGGCCGGTCCGGGCGGCGTGCGCCCGCCGTCTCGGCGATGTAGGCGGCGGCCTCGGCCACGTCGCCGGTCAGCCGGTCGCTGACGATGCGGGCCGTCCAGCCCTCGGGCACCGCGGCGCGCATCGCGTCAAGCGAGATCTCGTTGCTGCCGATCAGGTGGTTTTCGGCCTTGGGCAAGGCGGCGGGGGCCGCATCGCTTTCCAGCAGTTCTCGCACCTTGGCGGGCAATTTCTCGAGCAGATTCCGCCCGGCCAGCAGCTCCAGCGCCTCGCGGCGGGTGCCGAGCGGTGCCACCGTCGGGCCGCTGGCGATGGCGCCCAGGTCGTTGCCGATGACGTCAGAGAGGATCAGCGCCGTCACCGGGGCAGGGGCGGCATGGCGCAGAAAGCCGCCGCCCTTCAGGTCGGAAAGCTGCTGGCGGATCAGGTTCACCTGCCCGATCTCCAGCCCGCTGGCCAGCAGCAGCCGGTTCACCTGCTGCTTGTCGGCCAGGGTCAGCGGCGGCAGCGGCGCCGGAACCAGCGCCGAGCCGCCGCCCGAAATCAGTGCGATCACCCGGTCCTGCGGTCCGGCCCGGTCCAGAAGCGCGATGATGTCCCGGCCGGCCTGCAGCCCGGCCTCGTCGGGCTCGGGGTGGCTGGCGGTCAGCACGCGGGCGCCGGGAATCTCGCGGCCATTGCCGTAATGCGTCACCGCCAGCGCCGTCACCGGGCCGGGGACATGGACCATGGCCTCGGCCAGCATGGCGGGTGCGGCCTTGCCGATGGCGATCAGGATGGTCTGTCCCCCCGCCGCGGGCGCGGCAGGGGGATGGCTTTGGAAATGCCGGCGCACGGCCAGGGCAGGGTCGGCCGCGCGCACGGCCGCGTCATAGAGCTTTCGCGCCAGGGCCCGCATCTCGGCAATCCTTTCCGTCATGCCGCGATCTGGCGGGCTTTCTGGACCAGCACCTCGGCCTGCCGGATCGAGGCATAGTCGATCAGCCGGCCGTCCAGCGACACCGCGCCCTTGCCTTCGGCCTCGGCCTTGGCCATGGCGTCGAGGATCTTCTGCGCCCGCTCGACCTCGGCGGCCGAGGGGCTCATCACCTCGTTGGCCAGCGCGATCTGGCTGGGATGGATGGCCCATTTCCCCTCGCAGCCCAGCACCGCGGCGCGATAGGCGGCGGCCTTGTAGCCCTCGGGGTCCGAGAAATCGCCGAAGGGGCCGTCGATCGGGCGCAAGCCGTTGGCGCGCGCCGCGACCACCATGCGCGACAGCGCATAATGCCACATGTCGCCCCAATGGATCTGACGCGAGCCGTCGTCCAGCTTGTCGGTCAGCACCGAGTAATGCTCGTTCACGCCGCCGATCACCGTCGTGCGCGCCCGGGTCGAGGCGGCATAGTCGGCGACGCCGAAATGCAGGCTTTCATTGCGCTTCGAGGCGGCGGCGATCTCGTTGATGTTCTGCATCCCCAGCGCCGTCTCGATGATGTGCTCAAAGCCGATGCGCTTCTTCAGCCCCTTGGCGTCCTCGATCTGGGTGACCAGCATGTCCACGGCATAGACATCGGCGGCGGTGCCGACCTTGGGGATCATGATCAGGTCCAGCCGCTCGCCGGCCTGTTCGACCACGTCCACCACGTCGCGATACATGTAATGCGTGTCGAGCCCGTTGATTCGGATCGACATGGTCTTCTTGCCCCAGTCGATCTCGTTCAGGGCCTTGATGATGTTCTTGCGGGCCTGCGGTTTCTCGTCCGGCGCGACCGCGTCCTCGAGGTCGAGGAAGATCACGTCGACGTCGGAATCCGCCGCCTTTTGAAACATTTGCGGCTGGCTGCCGGGCACGGCAAGCTCGCTGCGATTCAGGCGTGCGGGGGCTTGTTCGATGGGATGAAAGCTCATTGCGGGATGCTCCTGCGACATGTTGGGGGGAATGCGACAAGAGAAGGCAGATTGATATTTTCCAGTCAAGAAATAAAATTTCACTTTGCCTCCGACAGAAGTCGCAGATCATGCTTTTCCGCCACTCTGACGGTTAGAATAGTAAAAGGCGATGGCCTGCGCGCGGCTGCGCACCGAAAGCTTGTCGTAAAGGTTCGACAGGTGGAATTTGACCGTGTTCCCCGAGATGCCCAACTCGCGCGACAATTCCCGATTGGTCAGCCCCCGCGACAGCGCCTCGAGCATGTCCATTTCGCGCGGAGAAAGCGTTTGCAGCGGATTTCCCTGCAGCGCCCGCACGTCCAGATAGGGAAACACCATCTTGCCGGCGGCCACGGCCAGACAGGTCTCCAGCAGCGTGCCGGCCGGGTCGCTGCGGGCGACGAATCCGGCGGCGCCCGCCCCCAGCGCGCCCAGATGCGCCTCGCCGGCCTGGTCGCCATAGACGACGATGCGCGGCGCCCCCTGTTGCTCGCGCAGCTGTTCCAGCAGCTTGGCGCCGCCCATCTCCGGCAGGGCCCAGTCGATGATTCCAACCTGGGCGGGAATCCGCAGAACCGTGGTCAGAAACCCTTCGGCCGTGGCCGAGGTCGCCAGAAGCGAGAAGCGCGTGTCGCGCTGGAAAACCTCGGACATGGCCGACAGAACCAGCGGATTGCTGTCGCCCAGAATGATCGTGACGGCCTTTTCGACGCTGCTGACGGTGCGCATCAGCAGTCCCACCGGCGTTGCCAGGCTGAAAAACCTTGTGAATTTAGTGACATCCTGTTCTTCCCATTCCTTTGGGCGGGGACAGCCCCACCCAAATGGATACCTGAAGGCAGGTTAATCTTACGTTGCGGCAATTGTCGAGAGGAGCTTTCTTTCGGTTAAAGAAACTTGATCTGAAGGAAACACCATGTCCGAAGTGGCGATCTTCCCGCAGCTTGAAATTCCCAACACACTCGCGGCCGGACCAGGGCCGGGCAACACCGATCTGCGGGTGCTGCAGCGCTTTGCCAGCGCCGGGGTCGCGGACCACATGCAGGCCGACGTGCTGCGCGGCATGATCGAGTGCAAGCAGATGCTGCGCCAGGTCATGGGGACCGCGAACATCCACACCTTCGGCGTCGCCGGCACCGGCTGGAGCGGGCTCGACTGCCTGTTCAGCGCCGTGCTGCCCGGCGACAAGGTGGTGGTTTTCGTCAACGGCACCTTCTCGGGCATCGACGGGCTGACGCTGCGCATGAAGGCCGCCACCGCCGAGGAGCTGGCCGCCAACCCGATGGACCCGCAGCCGGCCTCGGTCAAGATCGTGACCGTGCCGCATGGCCAGTCCGTCACCGGCGAGATCGTTGAGGCGGCGCTGGCCGAGCACAAGCCGAAATGGGCCGCGATGGCGCATTGGGAAACCGGTTCGGGCCGCATCAACGACATGCGCGGCTTCTCGGATGCCTGCGAACGGCATGGCGCCATGGGGCTGGTGGACGCGGTCTCGTCGCTGGGCGTCGGCGATTTCCGCATCGACGACTATCCCGGCGTGCATGGCTGGGCGTCCTGCCCGCAAAAGGGCATCTGCTGCCTGCCGCTGACCTATGCGCCGGTCAGCTTCAGCGACCGCTATATCGCCGAACTGCGCCGGACCGGCTGCCGGACCTTCGTGCATAACCCGGTTCTCGAGGCGCGGCACTGGGGCGTCATCGACGGCAAGGACGTCGAGAAGGGCGCCTATCACCGCACCCACAGCGCCTATGCCGTCGCCGCCTTCCACGAGGCGCTGCGCATCCTGCTGCAGCAGACGGTGGCCGGTCGGGCCAAGGACTATGTCTTCCACGAGGCGGCGCTGCGCGATGCGGTGACGGCGATGGGCTGCAAGGTGACCTCGGACATGACCTCGCTGGTGGTGCTGAACCTGCCCGAGACCCTGAAGGGCCGCGAGATGGAGCTGGTGCAGAACTGCCGCGCCAAAGGCTTCGGCATCTGGCCGACGCTGTCCGAACCGGTGCAGGTCCGCATCGGCATCCTGAACCTGCTGAACCAGAAGGCGATCACCGACATCGTCACCCGCTTTGCTGCGGCGATGAACGAGATGGGCGCGAATATCGACACGGCTGCCGTCAGCGAACGGCTCGAGGATCATTACCAGACGACGGTCGCGGCCGAATAACGGCGCCCGAGGGAGGAGGCGAAAAATGGACATTCACGAATATCAGGCCAAGGAAATACTCAACCGCTTTGGGGTCGGCATCCCGCAGGGCGCACTGGCCTACAGCCCCGAACAGGCGGCCTATCGGGCCCGCGAGATGGGCGGCGACCGCTGGGTCGTCAAGGCCCAGGTCCATGCCGGCGGCCGCGGCAAGGCCGGGGGCGTCAAGGTCTGCGACAGCGATCTTGAGATCCAGGCGGCGACCGAGGCCATGTTCGGCCAGAAGCTGGTCACGCATCAGACCGGGCCCGAGGGCAAGGGTATCTACCGCGTCTATGTCGAGGCGGCGGTGCCCATCGCCCGCGAGATCTATCTGGGCTTCGTTCTGGACCGCGCCACCCAGCGGGTGATGATCGTCGCCAGCGGCGAGGGCGGCATGGAGATCGAGGAGATCTCGGCCCAGCGTCCCGACAGCATCGTGCGCGCCACCGTCGAGCCGGCCGTGGGCCTGCAGGAGTTCCAGTGCCGCGAGATCGCTTTCGCGCTGGGCATCAAGCCGGGCATGGTCCAGCAGATGGTGCGCACCCTGCGCGGCTGCTACCGCGCCTTCCGCGAGCTTGACGCCACCATGGTCGAGGTCAATCCGCTGGTCATCACCAGCGACGACCGCATCCTGGCGCTGGACGCCAAGATGACCTTCGACAACAACGCGCTGTTCCGCCACTCGCAGATCCTCGAACTGCGCGACAAGTCGCAGGAAGACCCGCGCGAATCCCGCGCCGCCGACCACGGCCTGTCCTATGTCGGGCTGGACGGCAATATCGGCTGCATCGTCAACGGTGCCGGCCTGGCCATGGCGACGATGGACACCATCAAGCTGGCCGGGGGCGAACCCGCGAACTTCCTTGACATCGGCGGTGGCGCCACGCCCGAGCGGGTGGCACGGGCCTTCAACCTGGTGATGTCGGACAAGAACGTCCAGGCCATCCTGGTCAACATCTTCGCCGGCATCAACCGCTGCGACTGGGTGGCCGAGGGCGTGGTCCGCGCCCTGCGCGAGAACCCGGTGCCGGTGCCCGTCGTGGTCCGGCTGGCCGGCACCAATGTCGAGGAAGGCCAGAAGATCCTGGCGCAAAGCGGCCTGCCGCTGATCCGCGCCACCACCCTGATGGAAGCCGCCGAGCGCGCCGTCGCCGCATGGCGCGCCGATACCCAGCGCAATCCCAACCTGAGGGCCGTCTGATGAGCATTTTTCTGGATCGCGAAACCCGCGTCATCGTTCAGGGCATCACCGGCAAGATGGCCCGTTTCCACGCCCGCGAGATGATCGACTACGGCACCAATGTCGTGGGCGGCGTCGTGCCCGGCAAGGGCGGCGAGACCTGCGAGGGCGTGCCGGTCTTCAACACCGTCAAGGAGGCGGTGGCCGAGACCGGGGCCGAGGCCACGCTGGTCTTCGTGCCGCCGCCCGCCGCGGCCGACAGCATCATGGAGGCGGCGGACGCCGGCATCCGCTACTGCGTCTGCATCACCGACGGCATCCCGGCCCAGGACATGATCCGCGTCAAGCGCTACATGTACCGCTATCCCAAGGAACGCCGGATGATCCTGACCGGGCCGAACTGCGCCGGCACCATCAGCCCCGGCAAGGCCATGCTGGGCATCATGCCGGGCCATATCTACCTGCCGGGCAATGTCGGCATCATCGGCCGCTCGGGCACGCTGGGCTACGAGGCGGCGGCGCAATTGAAAGAACGCGGGCTGGGCGTCTCGACCTCGGTCGGCATCGGCGGCGACCCGATCAACGGCTCGTCCTTCCGCGACGTGCTCGAGCATTTCGAGCAGGACGACGAGACCCATGTGATCTGCATGATCGGCGAGATCGGCGGCCCGCAGGAGGCCGAGGCGGCGGAATACATCCGCAACCATGTCAGCAAGCCGGTGGTCGCCTATGTCGCCGGCCTGACCGCGCCCAAGGGCCGCACCATGGGCCATGCCGGCGCGATCATCTCGGCCTTCGGCGAAAGCGCCAGCGAGAAGGTCGAGATCCTGGCGGCGGCGGGCGTCACCATGGCCGAGAACCCGGCCGTGATCGGCGAGACCATCGCCAGCGTCATGCAGTAAGGGGGCGGTGATGGCGAAACCCCGAGTTCTTGTCACCCGCCGCTGGCCTGCAGCGGTCGAGGCGCGGCTGTCCGAAATCTTCGACGTGCAGCTGAACCTTGCGGACAAACCCCTGGCGCCCGAGGATTTTCGGGCGGCCATGCAGGAGTATGACGCGATCCTGCCGACGGTGACCGACAAGATCGGCGCCCCGGCGCTGGAGCTGGACAGGCCCCACACCCGCATCCTGGCCAATTACGGGGTGGGCTACAGCCATATCGACCTGAACCGCGTGAACGAGCATGGCATCGTGGTGACCAACACCCCGGACGTGCTGAGCGAATGCACCGCCGACCTGGCGATGACGCTGCTCTTGATGGTTGCCCGCCGCGCCGGCGAGGGCGAGCGCGAGCTGCGCGCCGGGCTATGGACCGGCTGGCGGCCGACGCATCTGGTTGGCACCAAGGTCTCGGGCAAGACGCTGGGCATCGTCGGCTATGGCCGCATCGGCCAGGAAATGGCCCGGCGCGCCCATCACGGCTTCGGCATGACCATCCTGGTCTACAACCGCAGCCCGGTCGCGCCCGAGGTGCTGGCCCAGTGCAACGCCGCGCAGGTGGACAGCCTGGACGAGCTGATGCCGCTTTGCGACTTCATCTCGTTGCATTGCCCGGGCGGCGGGGCGAACCGCCACCTGATCGACGCGCGCCGGCTGGACCTGATGCGGCCGGACGCCTTCCTGATCAACACCGCCCGCGGCGAGGTGATCGACGAGGCGGCGCTATCCCATGCGCTGTGGTTCGACTCGATCGGCGGCGCGGCCCTGGATGTCTTCGACGGAGAGCCGAACATCAATCCGCAGCTCAAGAACAGCGACCGGCTGGTGATGCTGCCGCATCTGGGCAGCGCCACCCGCGAGGCGCGCGAGGCCATGGGCTTCCGCGTCATCGAGAATCTCGAAGACTTCTTTGCGGGCCGCGAGCCCCGCGATCGGGTGAACTGAGATGCGGGCGGGGGCGGCGGATATCAGCGCCGAGCCGTCGGCGGGCCAGGCCGACCGGCTGCGCGGCGAATTGCGCGGCCTTTGGCACCGGATCATCCAGCGCCACGCGCCGCAGGTGCTGCCGCTGCTGACCGGCGAGGCGGCCGAGCCGCAGGAAGCGGATATGAGCGTCTATCTGCAGGGGCTCGACATCTGGTTCCAGCTGTTGCGGATCATCGACGAACATGCCGCCATGCGGCTGCGTCGCACGGTCGAGTCCCGCTCGGGCCGCGCCGCGATCGAGGGCAGCCTGGCCCGGACCCTGCAATCCGCCCCCGACATGCCGCGCGAAAGCCTGGCGCGCAACCTGCGCCAGTTGCGCGTCGGCCCTACCGTGACCGCCCATCCGACCGAGGCCAAGCGCGTCACCGTGCTGGAGATCCACCGCCGCATCTATCGCGCGCTGGTCCGGCTGGAAAGCCAGCGCTGGACCCCGCAGGAGCGGGCGGCGCTGATGGCCGAAATCGAAAGCGAGATCGACCTGCTCTGGCTGACCGGAGAGCTGCGCCGGCAAAGGCCTTCGCCCCTGAACGAGATCGAATGGGGGCTGCAATTCTTCCGTGACAGCCTGTTCGACGCGGTGCCGAACCTGGTGCGGCAATTCCAGGATGCCGTCGCCGGCCGCTACGGTCCCGGCGAGGAAACCGGCGCGCCGCTGCGTTTCCATTCCTGGATCGGCGGCGACCGCGACGGCAATCCGCATGTCACCGTCGAGACCACCCGCGCCGCGCTGGAGTTGGGACGCGACGCCATCCTCGACCGCTATCTGCAGGGTCTGACCCTGGCCGCCCGGCACCTGAGCATCAGCAGCGAGATCGCCGGCCTGCGGCCCGAGACCCGCGCGCGGCTGGCGGCGGTGATCGACGCGGCCGACCTGCCCGCGGCCGACCGGCAGCGCAATCCGGGCGAGCTGTTCCGCCAGGCGGCCAGCGCCATGCAGCGCCGCATCGCCGCGCTGGCCGGCGGGCCGGGACCGGCCTATCCGCATCTGCGCGATTTCATCGCCGACCTGCGCCGGGTCGAGACGGCGCTGGCCGAGATCGGCGCCGAGACGCTGGCGCACCGGCTGGTGCGGCCGCTGCGCTGGCAGGCCGAGGTCTTCGGCTTCCGCACCGTGACGCTGGACGTGCGGCAGAATTCCTCGGTCACCACGCGGGTTCTGACCGAGATCTGGGCCCAGGCCGGCGCGGTGCCGGAATTCGGCAGCGCCGCCTGGTCGCAGCGGCTGCGCAGCGAACTGGGGCAAGAGGAACTGCCCCGGCTCGACCGTGACGGGCTTGGCGACGAGGCGCGGGAACTGCTGGACCTTCTGGCGCTGCTGCATCGCGCCCGGTTCGGCGCCGATCCGCTGGCCATCGGCACCTTCATCCTGTCGATGACCCGGTCCTGCGACGACCTGCTGGCGGTGTTCCTGCTGGCCCGCCATGCCGGCTTCGGCGCCGAGCGGCTGGACCTGCGCGTGGTGCCGCTGTTCGAGACCATCGACGACCTGTGCGCCGCGCCGCGGATCCTGGACGAGCTGCTGCGCGTGCCGCTGGCCCGCCGCAGCCTGGTGACCGAGGACAACCGGGTCGAGGTCATGCTGGGCTATTCGGACAGCAACAAGGACGGCGGCTTCCTGTGTTCCACTTGGGAACTGGAAAAGGCGCAGCGCAGCATCATGGCGGTGCTGGCGCGGCACGGGCTGGTGCCGGTCTTCTTCCACGGCCGGGGCGGCTCGGTCAGCCGCGGCGGCGCGCCCACCGAACGCGCCATCGCCGCCCTGCCGCGCGGCACCATCAACGGCCAGCTGCGCACCACCGAACAGGGCGAGGTCGTGTCGTCGAAATTCGCCAATCGCAGCACCGCCGAGTATGAGCTGGAGCTGCTGGTCTCCTCGGTCATGGCGCAGTCGCTGCAGACCGCGCCCGAGCCGGTGCGGCCCGAATTCAACGACACGCTGGAAGCGCTGGCGGACATGTCCTGCACCGCCTATCGCGCGCTGCTGCACCGGCCCGGCTTCATCGACTATTTCCGCCAGGCCAGTCCGGTCGAGGAACTGGCGCTGCTGAAGATGGGCTCGCGGCCCACCCGGCGCTTCGGCGCCGGCGGGCTCGAGGATCTGCGGGCGATCCCATGGGTCTTCGCCTGGTCGCAGAACCGCCACCTGATCACCGGCTGGTATGGCTTCGGCTCGGCCGTCGAGACCTTCCGACGCTTCCACCGCGAGGAGGGCGACGCGCTGCTGCGGCGGATGTTCCGCGACTCGCGCATCTTCCGGCTGATCGTGGACGAGGTCGAGAAATCGTTGTTCCACGCGGATATGCGGATCGCCGAAACCTATGCGGCGCTGGTCCGGGATCCGGCAGTGCGGCAGGACATCTTCGGCCGCATCGGCCAGGAATATCAGCGCAGCTGCGCGGCGGTGGTGTTCCTGACCGGCCAGGCCGGCATCGGCGAGCGTTTTCCCAACATGGCCGGCCGGTTCGGCCGCGTCCGCGCCGATCTGGAGCGGGTGCACGGGCTGCAGGTCAGGCTGCTCGACGACAATCGCCACCGGCCGGGGCCGGGGATTTCCATACCGCTGATGCAGGCCATGAACAGCATCTCGACCGCGCTGGGCTGGACCGGATAGCTGCAATAAGGAGAGAGAGGATATGAACGAACACCCATCCCGGGCGGGCTTTTTCGCCGATGAACTCGCCACCCGCGACCCCGCCATTTTCGGGGCGATCCGGCAGGAGCTTGGTCGTCAGCGCGACGAGATC
>NZ_JBHRXE010000067.1:0-12215 GCF_042648325.1 Paracoccus simplex
CACGCACAAGAGCCGAGGCAGAACATGGCAAAGGACATGGAACGCGCAGGACGGCGACCAGGACGGGGGCGCGCGGCAAGGCCGAGGGCCGGTCGGACCCCGCCGGCCTCTCTGCCCTTCCCGGCCCTGCCCGCCGGTCCGCCCCCGAAGACCATCCCAGGACCGATGGCCGCGCCGGACCAGGTGCTGGTGATCGCCTGCGGCATGCTGGCGCGCGAGATCCTGGCGATCCGGGACAAGCTGGGGCTGGCGCATCTGGTGCTGAAATGCCTGCCGGCCGAGTTGCATTTCCACCCCGACCGCATCCCCGCCGCCGTCGAGGCGGCGATCCTCAGCGCCCGCGACCTGGGCTTCCGGCAGATCTTCGTCGGCTATGCCGATTGCGGCACCGGCGGCCTGCTCGACAAGGTGCTGGAGCGGCAGGGCGTGGCGCGGCTCGAGGGGCCGCATTGCTTCGCGCTCTACCAGGGCGCGGCGGCCGTTGCGGCGCTGGAGGAGGCGGATGTGACCGCCTTTTACATGACCGATTTCCTCTGCCGGCAGTTCGAGGCCTTCTTCGTGCGGCCGCTGGGGCTCGACCGCCACCCGGAACTGGCGCGGGATTTTTTCGGCCATTACGCGAAGCTCGTCTACCTGGCCCAGACCGAGGATGCGGCGCTGGAAAAGGTGGCGCGGGCGGCCGCGGCCCTGCTGGGCCTGAGCTACGAGAAGCGCCTGACCGGCTATGGCGATCTGGCGCCGGCGCTGCGCCGCGCCACCGGCGGGCCCGGGGAATGAGGCGTCGCTTTCAGGACCGCCGCCGTCGCAGGCCGGAAAGCCGGCCGGGACGGTTTCGGCGATGCTACGCCCAGAAAGCCGGAAAAGGGAGGGAGACCATGGGAATCAACGGGCCGGGCGGCGGGACCGGCATGGCTGCCACACCCGATGCCGCGAGGATCCCGGCGCCGGGGCAAAGGCCGTCGGCTCCGGCCGCGGCCGCGGCCCCGGCGCCGGCGGCGCGGGGGCGGCTCTGGCTCTGGTCGGTGCGCCATGCCCGCGGGCTGGAACGGCTCTACCGCATTCTCGCCGCGCTGTTCCTGCGCCTGCATCCGCTGTGGCAGGCGCTTGGCTATGCCCGCGCCGAACGGCCGGTGCGCTTCGTGGAAAGACAGGTCAAGGGCCTGCTTTTCGACTGCCGGATGTGCGGACAATGCGTGCTGTCCGCCACCGGCATGTCCTGCCCGATGAACTGCCCCAAGCAATTGCGCAACGGCCCATGCGGCGGCGTGCGCGCCGACGGCCATTGCGAGGTCGCGCCCGAGATGCCCTGCGCCTGGGTCAAGGCCTGGGAAGGCGCGCGCCGCATGGCGCAGGGCGACGCCATCCTGGCGGTGCAGAAGCCGGTGGACCGCAGGCTGGCCGGACGCTCGTCCTGGCTCGATGTCACCGCGCGGGAAGCCGCCGCCCGCCGGAGGGATGCCGCATGACCCGTCCGCCCCAGCCGGACGAGAACCCCGCCGGCGCGCATCTGCCGTTGGAGCCGCTGCCCGGCCATGCCTCGCGCGGCCGGCTGGAGCGGGTGCTGCGCCGCGGCGAATTCGCCGTCACCACCGAGCTGAACCCGCCCGACAGCGCCGATCCCGAAGCGGTCTACGAACGCGCCGCCATCTTCGACGGCTGGGTGGACGGCATCAATGCCGTCGATGCCTCGGGCGCGAATTGCCACATGTCCTCGGTCGGGATCTGCGCGCTTCTGACGCGGATGGGCTATGCGCCGATCTACCAGATTTCCTGCCGCGACCGGAACCGCATCGCCATCCAGGGCGACGTGCTGGGCGCCGCGGCCATGGGGGTGCAGAACGTGCTGTGCCTGACCGGCGACGGCGTGCAGGCCGGCGACCAGCCGGGCGCCAAGCCGGTCTTCGACCTCGACTGCATGTCGCTGCTGGAGACGATCCGCACCATGCGCGACCAGCGCCGGTTCCTGTCGGGCCGCAAGCTGGACACGCCGCCGGCGCTGTTCCTGGGCGCGGCGATCAATCCCTTTGCGCCGCCCCACGATTTCCGCCCGCTGCGGCTGGCCAAGAAGATCGCCGCCGGCGCGCAATTCGTGCAAAGCCAGTATTGCTTCGACGTGCCGATGTTCCGCGACTACATGGCCCGCATCCGCGACCTGGGCCTGCATCGCGACTGCTTCATCCTCTGCGGCGTCGGGCCGCTGAGCTCGGCCCGCACCGCGCGCTGGATGCGCGCCAATGTGCCGGGCGTGCATATCCCCGAGGCGGTGATCGCCCGGCTGGAGGGCGCCGCCGACCAGAAGCGCGAGGGTAAGCGCATCTGCATCGACATCATCGACGAGGTGAAGGAGATCGAGGGCGTGGCCGGCATCCATGTCATGGCCTATCGCCAGGAAGAACATGTCGCCGAGATCGTGCACGAATCCGGCGTGCTCAGGGGCCGCAGACCCTGGCGGCGCGAGCCGCGGCCCGACGACGCGCTGGTCGCGGGCCGGCTTGACCGCATCCTGCACGACGCCCGGGCCGAGCCGCCCCAGCAGATCCTGCACCACGCCCGGGCCGCCCATCCCCATCACCCCCCGACCCGGCAAACAGCCGCATCCAGCCAGGAGAACGGATCATGACCCGCACCATCGTCGCTTCGGCGACCCGGGAAATCGCCATCGGCTTCGACCAGCCGTTCTGCGTCATCGGCGAGCGCATCAACCCCACCGGCCGCAGGAAGCTGGCCGCCGAGCTGGCCGAGGGCAATTTCGACACCGTGCGCCGCGACGCGCTGGAGCAGGTGGCGGCCGGCGCCACTATGCTCGACATCAACGCCGGCGTCACCGCCGTCGATCCCAACGCCACCGAGCCGGGGTTGATGGTGCAGGTGCTGCAGATCGTGCAGGATCTGGTCGACATCCCGCTGGCCATCGATTCCTCGGTCACCGCCGCCATCGAGGCCGGGCTGAAGGTCGCGCGCGGCCGGCCGCTGATCAACTCGGTCACCGGCGAGGAGGACAAGCTGGAGGCGATCCTGCCGCTGGCCCGGAAATACGATGTGCCGGTGGTCGCCATCTCGAACGACGAGACCGGGATCTCCATGGACCCCGACGTGCGTTTCGAGGTCGCCAGGAAGATCGTCGAGCGCGCCATGGACCACGGCATCCGGCCCGAGGACGTGGTGGTCGATCCGCTGGTGATGCCGATCGGCGCGCTGGGGGATGCCGGGCGGCAGGTCTTCGCGCTCTTGCGGCGGCTGCGCGACGAGTTGAAGGTGAACACCACCTGCGGGCTGTCCAACATCTCTTTCGGCCTGCCGCACCGGCACGGCATCAATGCCGGCTTCATCCCCATGGTGATCGGCGCCGGCATGACCAGCGCCATCATGAACCCCTGCCGCCCGCAGGAAATGGAGGCGGTGCGCGCCGCCGATGTGCTCGCCGGCAACGACCGCGACTGCGCCGCATGGATCCGCAACTACAAGGACTTCCGCCACGGCACCCAGGCCACCCCGCTCGCCCCGCAGCCCGACGCGAACACCCGCCGCCGCGGCGGCCGGGCGGCACGGCTGGGGGCGTCGGCCTGAACGCATGACCACCGCTTCCAGCCCGAAGGATCCGCTGGTCCTGTTCATGCCCTCGGGCAAGCGCGGGCGCTTCCCGGTCGGCACCAACCTGCTCGAGGCCGCCCGCAGCCTTGGCGTCCATGTCGAAAGCGTCTGCGGCGGCCGCGCCACCTGCGGGCGATGTCAGGTCGACCTGCAGCAGGGGCATTTCGCCAAGTTCGGCATCCTCTCCTCCTGCGACCATATCTCGGCCCGCAGCGACCGCGAGGAACGCTATGACCGGCTGCGCGGCCTGCCCGAGGGCCGCCGGCTGTCCTGTTCGGCCACCATCCAGGGCGACCTGGTGGTGGACGTGCCGCAGGACACGGTGATCAACGCGCAGGTGGTGCGCAAGGCGGCAGGCGATCGCGTCATCGAACGCAGCCCTGCGGTGCGGCTTTGCTATGTCGAGGTCGAGCCACCCGACATGGCAAGGCCGCTGGGCGATCTGGACCGGCTGAAGGCGATGCTGGCGCGGGATTGGCACATCCCCGACCCGGCGGTGCCGCTGCGCCTGCTGCCGCAGGTGCAGAAGCTGCTGCGCCAGGGGGCGTGGGGCGTCACCGCCGCCATCCACCAAGACGAGGACGGCGGCCGCCCTGAAATCCTGGCGCTCTGGCCGGGGCTGCACAATGCCGCCTACGGCATCGCCTGCGACATCGGTTCGACCACCATCGCCCTGCACCTGGTCTCGCTGCTGTCGGGCCGCGTGGTCGCCTCGGCCGGCGCCCCGAACCCGCAGATCCGCTTCGGCGAAGACCTGATGAGCCGGGTGTCCTATGTGATGATGAACCCGGACGGGCGCGAGGCGATGACCGCGGCGGTGCGCGAGGCGGTGAACGGGTTGATCGGCAGGGTCTGCGCCGAAAGCGGCGTGGCGCCCCAGGACATCCTGGACGCGGTCTTCGTCGCCAACCCGATCATGCATCACCTGTTCCTGGGCATCGACCCGACCGAGTTGGGCCAGGCGCCCTTTGCGCTGGCGGTCTCGGGCGCGGTCCACACCACGACGGCCGAGCTGGGCCTTGCCGCCAATCCGGGCGCGCGCGCCTATCTGCTGCCCTGCGTCGCCGGCCATGTCGGTGCCGATGCCGCCGGCGCCACGCTGGCCGAAGGGCCGCACCGCCAGGACCGGATGATGCTGCTGGTGGACATCGGCACCAATGCCGAGATCGTGCTGGGCCATGCCGGGCGGGTGGTCGCCGCCTCCTCCCCCACCGGGCCGGCCTTTGAGGGCGCCGAGATTTCCTCGGGCCAGCGCGCCGCGCCGGGCGCCATCGAGCGGGTCCGCATCGACCCCGAGACGCTGGAGCCGCGGTTTCGCATCATCGGCTCGGATCGCTGGTCCGACGAGCCGGGCTTTGCCGCGGACGCGGCCCGGCTGGGGATCACCGGCCTTTGCGGCTCGGCAATCATCGAGGTGGTGGCCGAGATGTATCTCTCGGGCATCGTCTCGGCCGAGGGGGTGATCGACGGCAGCCTGGCCGCCCGCAACCCGCGCATCGCCGCCAATGGCCGCACCTTCTCGTATCTGCTGCACGAGGGCAGCCCGCGCATCGCCATCACCCAGAACGACCTGCGGGCGGTCCAGCTGGCCAAGGCGGCGCTTTATGCCGGTATCCGGCTGCTGATGGAAAAGCAGGGGGTGGCGGCGGTGGACTGCATCCGTCTGGCCGGCGCCTTCGGATCCCTGATCGACCCGAAATATGCCATGGTTCTGGGGCTGATCCCCGATTGCGCCCTGTCCGAGGTCCGGGCCGTCGGCAACGCCGCCGGCACCGGCGCGATGATGGCGCTTCTGAACCGCGACCACCGACGCGAGATCGAGACCACCGTGCAGCGCATCGAGAAGATCGAGACCGCGCTGGAGCCGCATTTCCAGCAGCTTTTCGTGGATGCGATGGCCCTGCCGCACCGGACCGACCCTTTCCCGCATCTGGCGGAGGAGGTGGCCCTGCCGCGCCGCGATGCCGTGTCCGGCAACGCGGCACGGCGGCGGCGAAGATAAGGCTTGGCGGGGGCCGGTTTGCGCCTGCGCGGCAGGAACGCACCGGCCTCAGGCAAAGGTGAAGTCCGTCCAGTGGCAAGCCGCCGTCTCCGACAATGGACATCCTTATCGTCAGCCCCTATTTTGAACCCATGACCGCCCGCCTCGTGAGCTTGCTGTTCATTATCGCGATCACCGTGGTGACGACGGTGGCGTCGGCGCATGCCGCGCGCATGGTCGCGCTGGACCCCGCCCCTGCGACGCATGCCACCGGGATGATGCACGCCTCCGACGGTGCGAATCCGGACTGTAAAGCGGATGGCCATTGCGGCTCAGGCGATGCGGAAATCTGTGAGCTCGTCTGCGCCGGCCTTGCGGCGATCATCACCTCGCGCACAGGCGCGGCCGATCACGCATGGGAACCCACGCGTCGGGTCTTCCCGGTCGAGGAAACCCATGTCAGCCGCGCACCCGGACTGAACGAGCGACCTCCCAAACCCCGTCTTCTCTGATCGCGCCCGGGCGAGGCCCGCGGCGTTTCGTCGGCTTTGATGAACGGGACGGCATGTCCCGAGGAGATGACCATGGTTGCCCTTTCCGGGACCGACGCAACCGTCGCCGCGGCGCGCTACAACTCCAATCCACGACATGAGGTTCGACCATGAAAAATGATCAAGTCACCAGCCGGCGCGCCGTTCTGGCCGCGGCCGCCGCATTGCCCCTGCTGATGTCGATGCCTGCCGGCGTGCGGGCCGAGGCGCTGCCTTTGGTAAGCGTGACAAAGGATCCGTCCTGCGACTGCTGCAGCGGCTGGGCCGCGCATATCGAGGCGGCGGGCTTCCCGGTCCGGGTAAGCGATTCCGCGGACATGGACGGCGTGAAGCGGCGTCTGGGTGTGCCGGCCGATCTGGCGTCCTGCCACACCGCCGAGGTGCAAGGCTATGTGATCGAGGGCCATGTGCCGGCTGTCGCGATCCGTCGCCTTCTGGCGGAACGACCCGAGGCAACCGGGCTGGCCGTTCCCGGCATGCCGGCCGGCTCGCCGGGGATGGATTTTCCGGGTATCGACCCCGAGCAATACGAGGCGTTCCTGTTCGGCCCCACCACCCGAAGCTTCGGACGCTTCCTCGGCCCGCGCGAAATCTGAACCAGAGCGGCACCACGACCGCTCGTCCTGCCCACGATCGGGGACAGCGCCAACAGCTGAGATCCGTGAAGCAGGTGGCCGATCGCGCCGCCACAAAGGCTCGGTCGTGACCGCCGCCCTGGATGCCTTGGTCGTCCCGGGCCGTGATCGGACCTCGGTCGCCCACCGCCCCGGCGGCCGGGCGACCTCTCCGGGAAACCGACCGATTGGCTTGCCGACGAGAGCATATCTTCGCGCCGCCCCCCGGCCGCCTTACGCCCGGGGCAGGAGCGAACGCTGGCACCGGACCCCGAGGCGCCGCCGCCTCGGGGAGCACGACCACCTGCCCGGGGCACTGGTGCGAGCGGTGGCGGTCTTCATCAAGCGCTGCGACCACCCACCGCCACCACAAGAGCCGCAAGACCGCCAGGCACTTCGGGTTCACCGATCGACAGGCCGCGCAGGCGAGTCTGACCACTAGTCGAATCGGCAATAATCCGCTTACGGTTGAGCAAACAGCGTCATCGGAGGGATCAGTGTCCAGTTTCGCAGAACGCATCGAGGCCCTTGCCGCCCGGTCCAAGACCGCCGAGCGACAGGCCCTCACCGAAGAAGCCACCAAAACCTCGGTGGTCCTGCCTTTCATCCAGGCCCTTGGTTTTGACGTTTTCAATCTTGACGAAGTAACGCCGGAATTCATTGCCGACGTCGGCGTGAAGAAAGGCGAGAAGGTCGATTTTGCGGTCAAGATCGACGGCAAGTTCGCGATGCTGATCGAAGCGAAGCCTATCAGTTCTCGCCTTGGGGATACCCAGTTCAGTCAGTTGTTCCGTTACTTCACGGTAACCGAGGCTCGCCTTGCCATCCTCACCAATGGCAAGGAGGCATGGTTCTTCTCTGACACCGACGAGCCGAACAAGATGGACAAGAAGCCGTTCTTCACGTTCGATTTCCAGAAACACGACAAGGCGCAGCTTGACGAACTTGCCCGCTTCCAAAAAGGCCGGTTCGCGATCGAGTCCATCATCGAGGCCGCATCCAACCTCAAATATACCCAGCAGGCCGCAGCCTATTTGAAGAAGCAGCTGGACGAACCCGATGACGACTTCGTCCGCCTCGTTGGTCGCCAGATCTACGACGGATCGATCACCAAGGGAGTCGCGGAAATCCTTCGCCCCGCAATCCAATCTGCCTTGGACGAAATCATTCGGGACCGAATCCAGGACAAGCTCAGCATCACCCTCCGACCGGAATCCGCTCCGCAGCTCCAGCCGGCCAACGATACCGCCGAGATCGACAGCGAGATCATAACGACCGACGAAGAGCGCGAAGGTTTCATGATTGTCCGCGCGATAGCGGCGAAACATGTTCCGATCGAGCGGGTCACGCTGCGCGATGCCAAAAGCTACTGCGCCATCCTGATGGACGACAACAACCGAAAGCCGATCTGCCGTCTGTACTTCAACTCCGCTACGACCAAAAACCTGGGCGTATTCGACGGGGAGAAGAACGAAACCAAGGTCCGCGTGACAGCACCGTCCGATCTATACCAGCACGTCGAAGCGATCGAGGCCGCAATACAGGCTTACGCCTAGCCCCGCGCCGTCAAGGCCTGCCCCTATCAGCGCCCCTTTCGGACGGGCCAGCCCGGCCCGAGCGGCTTCCCGTTCGCCGCGTGTTGCCTCGGTCAACAGATTGTCCTGCGCAACCGCGCCCTCTCATCGGCAACTTTCCGCCTTCACAAATCAGTGATGGGAGATTATGCCCGAATTGTTAGCAGTTCGTTCCGCATTTGACCCAGATGGATACCGCCATGAGAAAACTAGCCGCTCTCGCCGCAGTTGCCCTGCTTTCGGCCTGCGCCAGCGGAACCCCGATGCAGGAATCAAAGGAAGCCGCAGCGCCGATCCCCGCTGGCAAGGGCCGCGTGATCCTTTACCGTCAAGGGGTCTTCGGCGCGGCGTTCCAGCCCACGGTGAGTTTCAACGGCGTGCCGAAAGGCAAATGTGCGCCGCGTGGCGCTTTCTCGGTCGATCTCGCGCCCGGCAATCACACCATCGAAGCGACCACCGAGACCACCAAGCAGGCGCTCGCGCATGTCGAAGCCGGCCAAACCACCTATGTTCGTTGCGGCATCGGCTTCGGCGTCCTCGTCGGACGCCCGACGCTTGAAGTTGTCCCTCCTGCCACCGGAAAATCGGAAAGCGCCGAACTGGCGTTTACAGGCCGGTATTGATGCGAAACGCCCCCTCTCGGGGGCGTTTCTGTTTCATGGGCCGGGCCCCGGGTCTTTGGAAGGCACGGTGCCGGTTCAGTTCTCGAGCAAGCCTCGGCCGTGGCAAGCTCGGGCAGGCCCATGTACGCCTTGACCATCGGGTCTCCGCGAGGTTCGTGGCCGAACGCGCCAAACTCCACCTCAACCATCCGCCTTGACTCATCGGCCGACCAGGCCGGAAGTAACGCGCGAACTGGTCGACGCCTGGTACCGGGATCGGGCCCACATCAAGTTTCCGGAACGGATCGAACTCTGTCTCGGTCTGTTCCCGGATCCCGAGGCATTCAGGCCGAAGGGGCTCATCGTACGTCAGGCCCGGCAGCGATGGGGGTCCATGTCACCGGCCGGACGTCTGCTACTAAACCGCCGCCTCGTGCAGGCGCCGGTCGATGCCATCGACTATGTGATCACCCACGAACTCTGCCACGTGGCCGAACCCCATCACAGGGCAGCCTTCTTCGATCTCCTCGACAAGGTGATGCCCGACTGGGAGCGCCGGAAGCAGAGACTGGAACGGGCCATGGCCTAAGAACTTCCGAACCCGGTCGCGGCAGCCCCAAACGCGACTCCAATCCAAGCAATTTCAATGGCTTGGATTTCGCCAAGATCTACAGGGGCTTATAAGAAATTCACCAAACGGGCGCAGTCATCAGGTCCAGAGAATATCGCCCTGTAGAGACCGCTTCCTGGCCTCCTGGCAGCAGGGCCAGTGCTCAGCCCCTCCCGCATAACCCTCGAAAACAACGGAAAAATCCGGCCGCAGCCGGATCGGGAGAACGCTTTCGCGGGGGCAAGTGGCGGAGACGAAGGGATTCGAACCCTCGAGACGGTTCCCCGTCTGCACCCTTAGCAGGGGTGTGCCTTCGACCACTCGGCCACGTCTCCGTCGCCCCGTATATGGATCAAGCGCCAAGGAAACAAGGGCTTTTCGACGGGATGACGGATTTGAGAGGGCAAGGCGATTTTCACCGGTTTTCCCGAAACTTCCCGCGGGCTGCACGTGATTCTCGCGCATGATCCGTGCAGGACGTTCTGGTGATGTTCGCATGGCAGCACCGGATTCCGCAGCCGAGCGCGTTCCTGTCCATAGTTGAGCGGGGGTGGCTGGCTGTCGGGGTTCCACTTTATGCCGCCGTCTGGCCAGACGGCGCCTGACGCTTTGCCGCGACGGCACCACCAGCTCGGGCAGGCCCGCGTCAACCCTGCGTCGATTTTCCTGGTGGAAGAGTTCCAGCGTGTCGGCAACCGCTTGGGATTTGCTGGGGCGCTGCGTATCGGCATAGAGTTCGATGACCTGATTCATCAGGGCTTCGGACCGATGGCTCCAACGCGGTGCGCGATTGCCGCAGCGATGGGTTTCCGGGATCAGCGCCGCCGCAGAATACCCAGCCCGTTCATAGCACCGCACCCATTCGAAAGCAGTGCGGCTGCCGGGAAGCTTACGGGTGATGATGTCCGCCCCGGGTCGGACGACCCTGTCACTGGCGGCCCCCTCCCCGACGCGGCGGTGGATTTCGGCAGCCAACCTCTCCTTTTCCTTCAGGTATCCTTCGTGCGTGCGGTTGATGAAGCCGAGCGCTTCCAGATGCAGAAACGCATCGCAAAAGGCCCTGCGCCAGACCACCAGGCGCCGAACCACCTCACGCAACTCGTTGATGACATCGACGGGTTTGCGGCCGCGAATGTCCTGGGTTGTGCGATCGAAATAGCCGGCGATGTAGGTCGTATCCGGGCGGCGCAGCAGGGCAGTCAGTTCTTCATGCGAATGACGTTCGGTGATTCCGGGTTGTCCGAGGCGCTCGAACAGCCCGCCCTTGTCGTCGATTTCCAGCGGGCGCATCGCAACGCCCGCTGTGGTGATCAGATCGGATTTGGAGAAGCGAAACCGGATCGTCATGCCGCCACCTCCGTCAACGCCGGGCGGGTCCGGGCCAGCTTGCGTGCGGCCGCTGCGGCGGCCACGCGGTCAAGATGACGATCGGTGACCAGCATCACCCGGTCGGCAAACTGCTTCGGTGTCGCGGCGGCGACCCTCTCCAGTTCGGAAAGGAAGTTCCGCGCGATGACCCGTTGCATCGGCTTTACGGCCACAGCGATGCGTTCGCCGCCCGTCATTGTCACAAGGAAATCAAAGATATGCTTGGCCGGGCGGCCATCACGACCAACATAATGCACGACGGGCGGCTGGTCCCAGATGTGCTGGATATCGTCACGCACCAAGGTCAGGCACAGGAAGGCATATTCCAGCGCGCTTTCGAATTGCAGGATGCGCGGCGTGTTGAAGCCCGGCAGCTTGGCAACCATTGCGCCCCGAAGACTTGCCCGGGATCGGCGCGATATCGTGCGGGTCGCGTGGCTCGGTTCCGGCCCGCGATAGATCAGGTTCTTATTCATGATGTTCGGAGCGCGTCCGCCACCGACTCATCGGCGATGACGGCACGATCTCCCCCTTTTTGGATGTGCTGAACAGCCCTGCCGGTCACCGCGACCGGCAGGTTGACTTTTTGTTCGACTCGGGGGATGAATGAGGTGTCGGGTACAATCGACATCCAAGAGGGGCGCCTGTTCCAGCAGGGGTCCCTTTTTCATATCCCTATGTCAGCTATGTCCGGTATTCATGCCCTCCTCTGCCTCGTAACGATCGGGAAAGAGCTGCTGCGGCGTGGTCCCAAGCTGGTCGGCGATTTCGCGCTGCACACGATGCGACCGGCGGTAGCCTTGGCTGACCACGGTCACGCTGCTTTGCGAGATGCCGAGCGACCGGGCGATCTTTGCCATGGATGATCCCACCAGCCGAAGCCGGCATTTCAGGATTTCATGGCCCTCGAGATCGACCTTCATGGGATGTAAGTCCTTGGTCTGCAGAGTTGCGCTGCGAATCAGAGATTCGGAAAATCGCCGTCTATGCAACAACTTCTGCGTTGGCTCTCATTTTTGCAGAGTTTGACTGGCAATACATCCGGCCAAACTGAGAATTTACCACGACGCTCGGCTTATTTGGTGCTAACTTCACCGATATCCCCTGCATATAGGGCGATCGAGACCTTACTGCCTAGCCATCATACATTCCGGAGATTGGGATGATTGGGTTGTCTGAAGAAGAAGTAACCGCTCTCGAGGCTGCCAAAGCGTCTGCGCTCGCCGCTCAGATTATTATTGATCGGCTGGTGAGAAAAAGCCGCGATGCTCGCCTGACCGAGATCCTTGCAAGAAAAACGGCCCGGCCTGCTGCCAAGCCGATG
>NZ_JBHRXE010000067.1:12230-26415 GCF_042648325.1 Paracoccus simplex
ATTGATATCTGCGAAGAAATCGCGCGGGACTGGGATCGCGGCATTTCTGTCCAGGAGCTGAGCCGTCGCCACGGGGTCGGTCGCGACACCATCGCCAGGTGGATCCGGAAGACGGGTCGCATCGTCAACCCGCGCAACGGCAACCGACGCTACGACGAAGCACTCATCTTGGAAACTTTTAGAGCAACCCGTTCGGTCAACAAGGCAGCCATAGCGGCCGAAATATCGTGGGCTACCGCGCGCGCTGTTCTCTCACGATCTGGAAAACGGGCGGAAGGGAAATTGAAACCTGTTTCCGTCTCGCGGCCTGGAGGGGAAGTGGCACATCAGTCTTCACCCCATTCCTGATCAAAGAATCCCTTTTCGTTCTCCCAATCGGACGGGCCGCTAAACCCCAGATCCTTCGCGAGTTTCTGAATCTCTGCGACCCGCTTCGTCATGTCGCTTGGCGGATCAGCTGGGAGATCGGTGTGTTCGTGCGGTTTGCTTTCCATAACCCTTCCTGAAACGATACCGCCACAACTGATAGCGTCTCTTGGCCGGCTCGCCCTGCATCAGCAACGGCACCCTCCATGTCAGGTGATCTTATCATGGCACCCCTTCAGCGCCAAATATCTTGAAACCGTACCGCCGCCGTGCGGGTATAGCGGGCGGTATGCCGGGGATCGCGATGGCCGAGATAGTCCTGGATCAGCCGCAGGTCACGCCCGGCATGGGCCAGGGCGTGACCGCAGGAATGGCGCAGCATATGCGGATGCACCGCGCCGAGCCCGGCCCGCGCCGCGATGCGGGTCAGCAGATAATTCACCGCCTGCCGGGCCAGCGGCTGACCGCGCTCCGACAGAAACAACCAGGGCAGCGGATCGCCGCGACGGGCCAGATGCCGACGCAATGCCCGAAGCTCATCACCGGCCAGCGGCTGGCTGGTGGAAAGTCCGCGCTTCAGCCGCTGCACCCAGAACTGGCCAGAGGCCAGATCAAGATCTGTCCGGCGCAGGGCGATCAGCTCGCTGACCCGCAACCCGTGCCGATACATCAGCAACAGCATGAGATGATCGCGCGTGCCGTGCCGGCCGGACTTGGCCGCAGCCAGCAGGCGCTTGACCTCATCCGGGGTCAGATAGTCTCGGCGGCGCAGATGCGCATCCACCGGCGCGCTGCCGTCACTCTTGACAAAATGCCGGTCGGCCCGCCGTCGGATCATGTGATTTTGCCACGCGATTGCTGGTCCTGCCACTATACACTCTTTACAAATGCTCATTCTGTAAAGAGTCCGCTACGGACTACGTCGTAGCTTCCGGCCCAGAGCTGCCGTTCGCCAGAGTGGCCATCGCCGCAGCGCGGCTTCCCCATACCTGACCTTCGTGGCACCGTGCAGCATCGTTCAGGGCTTCAAGGTCAGCAATGCGGACAAAGCCGCCGTTTGCAGGTGCAGCATAACAGCACCGCTTGACCCGCCGCTGTCACTATCTATACTAATCAATATCTATTGAGGTATTGATTCGATGAACGAGCCGGAAGCACTTGGCGCCTTTGCTGCCCTGTCCCAGGAAACGCGACTGCGTGTCGTTCGACTGCTGGTGCAGGCCGGGCCGGAGGGCATGGCGGCCGGAGCGATAGGCGAGGCTTTGGGCGGCGCGACGACCTCGCGGTTGTCCTTTCATCTGACCCATCTCGAACATGCCGGGTTGATCCAATCCCGACGCGAGGGGCGTTTCATCATCTACAGTGCCGTTTTCCCGACGCTTGCCGGGCTGATTGAGTTCCTCATGCGCGATTGCTGCGATGGCCATCCGGAAATCTGCGCGCCGGTCGCGGCCGCTTTGTCCTGTTCCTGCTAACCCCAAAAGGATGCTCTTCATGGCTGAAGATCTACCCCGCATGTTCAACGTGCTGTTTCTCTGCACTGGAAATTCCGCCCGCTCGATCATTGCTGAAAGTGTGCTGCGCAAGGAAGGCAGCGACCGGTTCCGGGCCTATTCGGCCGGAAGCCAGCCGAAAGGAGAGGTGCATCCCCGGACGCTGAAAATCCTGCAAAACTACCATTATCCCACCGAGGGATTGCGTTCGAAAAGCTGGGACGAGTTCTCCGGCCCTGATGCGCCGGTCATGGATTTTGTCTTTACCGTCTGCGATGACGCCGCCGGGGAAACCTGTCCCTATTGGCCGGGGCAGCCCATGACGGCTCATTGGGGTCTCACCGATCCGGCGGCTGCGACGGGCAGCGACTTGCAGTGCGACATGGCCTTCATCGACACGCTGCGCTACATGAAAGCACGCATATCAGCCTTCGCCGCTTTGCCGATCAGCACGCTGGACCGCGCGAGCCTTGCGTCGAAGCTGCACGATATTGGACGGTCCGAGGGCGCGACCGGGGCAGGGAACGATATGAATGTCGTTCTTTATCACAACCCGGAATGCGGCACCTCGCGCAATGTGCTGGCGATGATCCGCAATGCCGGGATCGAGCCGCATGTTGTCGAATATCTCAAATCCCCGCCCTCGCGCGCGTTGCTGGAACGGCTGATCGCCCGTATGGGCATCGCGCCGCGCGATTTGCTGCGCGAGAAGGGCGCGCCCTATGCCGAATTGGGGCTGGACGACCCGAACCTGACCGATGCAGCGCTGATTGACGCGATGATGGCACATCCGATCCTGATCAACCGTCCCATCGTGGTCAGCCCGAAGGGCGTGCGGCTGTGTCGGCCTTCGGAACGGGTGCTGGATTTGCTGCCACCCCAGCAAGCCGCCTTCAGCAAGGAGGACGGCGAACAGGTCGTGGATGCCCAAGGCAACCGCACCCGCTCTGCCTGATCCGAGGAAACCCAGATGACCGCCCCCAACCCGGCCCGCCGGCTTTCTTTTCTCGACCGCTATCTGACGCTCTGGATATTTGCGGCCATGGCCCTTGGTCTGTTGCTTGGCACCGTCTTTCACGGTCTGCCGGATGCGCTGAACGCCATGTCGGTCGGCTCGACCAATATTCCTATCGCCATCGGCCTAATCCTGATGATGTATCCGCCGCTCGCGAAGGTTCGCTATGAAGAGCTGCCACAGGTTTTTGCTGACAAGCGGGTGCTGGTGCTGTCGCTGGTGCAGAATTGGCTGATCGGTCCGGTGCTGATGTTCGTGCTGGCGGTCATCTTCTTGCGCGACCAGCCGGAATATATGACCGGGCTGATCTTGATCGGCCTCGCCCGCTGCATTGCCATGGTTCTGGTCTGGAACCAGCTTGCGCGGGGCGACAACCAGTATGTTGCCGGGCTGGTGGCCTTCAACTCGATCTTCCAGATTCTGTTCTTCTCGACCTATGCTTGGCTGTTCCTGACTGTGTTGCCGCCGCTGTTCGGGCTTGAGGGCAGCGTCATCGACGTCGGCTTCCGGACCGTGACCGAGGCTGTGCTGCTCTATCTGGGTGTGCCCTTCGCCGCTGGTTTCCTGACCCGCCGCCTGTTGATCGCGCGCAAGGGTGACGCTTGGTATCGCGACGTCTTTCTGCCGAAGATCGGTCCCATCACGCTGGTCGCGCTCTTGTTCACGATTGTCGCCATGTTCAGCTTGAAAGGCGGGGATGTGGTGCGTCTGCCGCTGGATGTGGTCAGGATCGCCATTCCGCTGGTGCTGTATTTCGCCATCCAGTTCATGGTCAGCTTTGCCATGGGCCGATGGATCGCCAGGGACTATCCGCGCACCACCGCCATCGCCTTCACAGCGGCAGGCAACAATTTCGAGCTGGCGATTGCTGTTGCCATCGCCGCCTATGGGTTGGCCTCGCCAGTGGCCTTCGCGGCCGTCATTGGCCCGCTGGTCGAAGTCCCGGTGCTGATCCTGCTGGTGAATGTCGCCCTGCGCCTCAGACCCCGTTGGTTCCCCGCCGACACCGCGCCAATGGAGGCCCGCGCATGATCCCCGACCTGCCGAACCTGTCGCCCGAAGCCCTTATGCCGCTGGACAGTCCCACCGTTGCGCGCACGCCCCATCCGCCGCGCATTCTGCTGCTCTACGGCTCTCTGCGCGAACGATCCTACAGCCGTTTCGTCACCTTCGAGGCCGCACGCCTACTGCGTCATTTCGGTTGTGAAACCCGCGTGTTCCATGCCAATGGCCTGCCGCTGCCCGAGGATGCCGACCCATCACACCCCAAGGTGCAGGAGCTGCGCGACCTGTGTCTCTGGTCCGAAGGGCAGGTCTGGACCAGCCCGGAACGGCACGGCGCCATGACCGGCGTGATGAAGTCGCAGATCGACTGGATTCCGCTGTCGATGGGGGCGATCCGGCCTACGCAGGGCCGCACGCTGGCCGTCATGCAGGTTTCGGGTGGCTCGCAAAGCTTCAACGCGGTGAACCAGATGCGTGTCCTTGGCCGCTGGATGCGGATGGTAACGATCCCGAACCAGTCCTCGGTCGCCAAAGCGTATCAGGAGTTCGATGAGGCTGGCAGGATGCGCCCGTCCAGCTTTTACGACCGCATTGTCGATGTGATGGAGGAGCTGGTGAAGTTCACCCTGCTGACCCGCGACCTGTCGTCCTTCCTGACCGACCGCTACAGTGAGCGCAAGGAAGCGGCCGCTGATCTTGAGGAACGGGTAAATCTGAAAACCGCAACCTGATACAAGCACTCTGCGCAAACCACGCGTAATATATGCCGCAGATTGCCGAATGTTCGTGATGGGCTCTTCGCGTCGATGACACGACCCCGGCTGAAAGACCGATTGCGCCAAAAATCTGACGGAAAGCCAGAAATACCTGACAGATCACAGCCGCTGTCAGGTTCCAGAGGTTTTTGACTCACGGGTCGAGGATTTGCGGTGGCGGCGGGGCAAGATCGTCAGGCACTTCCACCCCAACCGTCGAGCGAAGCTGACCCAGTATCGCGGAGACACGGGGTCTACTATGCGCGACAAAGTTGCCGTTCGCTGCATTCTCAAAGTTTATGCCCCCGCCTGTGGGTGGCCTACGACAACAGCGTCAGCACTATGCCTCCGAGTGCAGCGAGCAAGACAACCAGCCAAGGAGATGCTTTCCATGCCATCAGCGCGACGAAACATGCCAAAGCGAGAGTGAAGTCCCGCATGTTGCCAATGGCACTGGTGAACACGGGTGAATAGAGCGCAGCGCCCAGAATGCCAACAACAGCGGCATTTGCACCCTGCATTGCAGACTGCGCCTGCGGTCTTGCACGGAACCCGTCCCAAAAGGGCAGCACGCCAATCAGCAGCAGAAAGCCGGGCAGGAACAGCGCCAGCAATGCCAAGGTGGCGCCGAGAACGCCATTCGGCTCAGGCTTAAGGATCGCACCAAGATAAGTTGCAAAGGTGAACAGTGGCCCTGGCACTGCTTGCGCGGCTCCATAGCCAGCCAAGAACTGATCCGACGTCACCCATCCCGGAGCCACGACTTCGGCTTGTAGAAGGGGCAGAACAACATGACCGCCTCCGAAGACCAGTGATCCAGCCCGGTAAAAGCTGTCCACCACGGCCCAGCCTTGGGACAGGCCGGCGAGAAGCGGCAGGCCCAGCAACAGCACCGCGAAAGCCGCAAGCGCGATGCCAGCCTGACCCTTGGTAACGGGCATCGTGATATGTCCGCCAACAGGGTTTGCCGGTCTACGGCCCAGCATCATGCCTGCGACAGCACCCATGATGATCGCGCCGACCATGCCGACCGCACCAGGAAGAATCGCCAGCATGGCGACGGCAACCACGGCGACGGTCGCCCGCTCACGGTCGGGGCAGAGGCTGCGCGCCATGCCCCACACCGCCTGCGCCACGATTGCGACAGCCACGATCTTCAAACCATGCAGGACGCCAGTGCCGATAGGACCGGACACAGTGGTGGCGGTGAGCGCAAAGACCAGCAGGATCAGAGCGGATGGAAGGGTGAAGGCGACGAAGGCCGCAAGTGCTCCCAGCCACCCGGCGCGGATCATCCCCAAGGCAAAGCCCACCTGCGAAGATGCTGGGCCAGGCATGAACTGGCACAGAGCAACGAGGTCCGCATAAGCTGCATCCGACAGCCAGCGCCTCCGCGTCACCAGCTCGTCACGGAAATATCCAAGGTGTGCGATCGGGCCGCCGAAAGACGTCAGGCCCAGCTTGAGAAAGGCGCCGAATACTTCGGATGGCGTGCCTGCATTGGATACTTTGTCAGATCGGTTCATCACGGGTTCGCCTCGCCTTTCAGTTGCCTCAGCCGATGAAAGCTGTTCCCTGCGAATCGCAGGTGGCCTTCATCTTAGAGGACAGCCAAGTCAAGCACAGGCCGCCTGCATTGAAGTATCGTGCGGCGGATGCCGGATAGATTGGCCTTACACGCTCATGCGAATGACGGCTTTGGGCTCGAAGCAGACCTGCGGCGGCGCGGCAGGCCCGTCGCCTTGGCGCGCCAGGCCCGCGGGCGCTGAGGGCCCTGAGCAGCCGTTCGCCAGAGCGGACATCGCCGCAGTGCGGCTTCCCCATACCTGACCTTCGTGGCACCTGCAGCATCGTTCAGGGCTTCAAGGTCAGCAGTGCGGGACTTTTCTGCCGTTCGTAGGAGCCATACAGTCGGAGTAGGATCGTGGACAACAGCTGTTACTAGGTCATGTTGACAAAAGGGATTCCACAAACCTGCGCCCTGTGATTCAAGCTCATCTCTACGTAGGAGATGAGCTTGGCGCGCTACTGATCGCCAAGTTGCTGCCTGTCGACGCGCCCCGAACAAGACCAAAGTTTGTTCGGAACTGGATATTCCCCGTGCTAACCTGACCGACGGGGAGGACGGCGGCATGAGCGATCGGCAGCACGTCGAGGAAATCGAGCGGGTTCTGGGCGGCAGCCAGACCGGGCGGGACGGCTTCGTCTCGGCCTCATGGCGGCGCTGCGTCGAGGTCTATGGCATGGACCCCATGCGGCGCGACCCGGCACATATCGTCACGCAAAGCGAATTGCGCGACCATCGCAAGCAAGCGGAATGGATGATCGGCGCGGCGCGATCCAGCCTGCAAAGCCTGTTCCGGCAGGTCGCCGGTCAGAATTACGCGCTGCTGCTGACCAATGCCGCGGGCGTCTGCGTGGACTTCTTTGGCGACGAGCTGTTTCTGGACGAGCTCAAGACCGCCGGGCTCTATCTCGGCTCGAACTGGTCCGAAGAACTTGTCGGAACCAGCGGAGTCGGCGCCTGTCTGGTGACGCAAGAGCCAGTGACCGTTCATCAGGACGACCATTTCGGCAATGCCCATATCGCGCTCAGCTGCACATCGGCGCCGATCTTCGACAGCCTCGGCGCACTGGCGGCGGTGCTGGACATCTCGCTGCTGCGCTCGCCCACGCCCAAGCGCAGCCAGAATCTGGCGATGAGCCTGGTGACCAATGCGGCGCGACGGGTCGAGATGGCAAACTTGATGGCCGAAAGTCGCCGCGACTGGGTGCTGCGCCTGTCCGACAGTCCCGAGTTTCTGGACGTGGACCCCGAAGCGGCGGTGCGGCTGGACGATTCGGGTCGGGTGCTGGGCTACACGCACGGCGCAAGGCGACTGTTCCCCGATGGCTCTCCCGTCCTTGGTCGGCGTATCGACGAGGCGCTGGGCCTGACCATCGACGACCTGCCCGACCTGATGCGCGACCGCCCGACCGAGGAACGCATCCTCGAGATGCGCGAGGGCGGCGCGCTGTTCGGCCATGCCATCGCGCCGCAGGCACCACGCAAAGCGCTGCGCTTCGATCGTCGCGCCGGGCCGCTGGCCAGCCTGTCGGACGGTGACCCGGCGATGACGCATCTGCTGACCCAGGCCGCGAAACTCGCGTGCACTTCGGTGCCGCTGCTGATCGCGGGCGAATCCGGCACCGGCAAGACCAAGCTGGCCCATGCGATCCACATGACCGGCGGCGCCAGCGGCTTTCTGGCCCTGGACTGCGCCGGGGTGGGCGGCGGCGATCTGCGGCAGGCCTGTTCGGACCTGCCCGGCGGCGCCACCCTGCTGCTGCGCCGGATCGAGGATCTGCCGGCGGAAACCGCACCGCTTCTGACCGCCCTGCTGGACGGGCGCGCCGGGCTGCGTGTCCTGTCCACCACCTGTGCGGCCCCGGCGGCACTGGACCTGCCCCGACCGCTGTTCCATCGCCTTGCCGGTGCCATTCTGACCCTGCCGCCGCTGCGCCAGCGCCAAGACATCGGCTGGCTGCTGGACCGGATCCTGCGCCGGCGCACGTCGCAGGACATGCGCCTGTCACCCTCGGCCCGCGCGGCGCTGCTGGGCCGGCCCTGGCCCGGCAATCTGCGCGAGCTGGAGCAGGTGCTGGATGTGGCAATCGCGCTCTGTGAGGGGCGCGTCATCGACCTGCCGGACCTGCCGGTGCCGGTCGACCGCGCCGCCGCGTCCGGCGCCGATGCACCGGGCGAGCCGCTGGAACAGGTGATGGAGGCCTGCGGCTGGAACATGGCGCGTGCGGCGCGACGGCTGGGCGTGAACCGCTCGACCGTGCTGCGCCGGCTTCGCGCTGCCGGGTTGCAGCCGCCCGCCTGAAATGTTGCGCCCCGTTGCGCGCGCAACACGCTGCATCGCAGCGGTCGCTTTTACGGCCCGCCTCGCTTTGTCGTGATGGATCGGATGGGCAGACGCCGCCGATAGTCGACCTCGAACAACGCGCATGAGGAGGAGACGCGATGCTCGATTCTACCGTTACGAGCCGCACGCAGGCCGTTCTGGACCAGCTCAACACAGCATTGGAACAGGGGGATGTTGCCGCTGCTGCCGGGCTTTTTGCTGCCGACAGCTACTGGCGCGATCTGATCGCGCTGACCTGGAACCTGAAGACCGTCGAAAACCCCGAGGGCGTCGCCGACATGCTCAGCCATCAGCTGGCGCACACCCGCCCCGGCAATTTCCAGATCCAGAAAGGAGAGATCCCCGCCGAGGAGGGCGGCGTGATCACCGCCTGGATCACTTTCGAAACCGGCGTGGGTCGGGGCTGGGGCCTGATGCGTCTGCGCGATGACCGCATCTGGACGCTGCTGACCGCGCTGCAGGAACTGAAAGGCCACGAGGAAAGCCGTGGCGTCCGCCGCCCGATGGGGGCCGAGCATGGTGCCCGCAAGAACCGCACCACCTGGAAAGAGCAGCGCGAGCACGATGCCGCCACGCTGGGCTATGAAACGCAGCCCTATACCGTCATCATCGGCGGCGGACAGGGCGGCATCGCCCTTGGCGCGCGGCTGCGGCAACTGGGCGTGCCGACCATCGTTCTGGACAAGCATGACCGCCCCGGCGACCAGTGGCGCAGCCGCTACAAGTCCCTGTGCCTGCATGACCCGATCTGGTACGACCACCTGCCCTATATCAAGTTCCCAGACAACTGGCCGGTGTTCACCCCCAAGGACAAGGTCGGTGACTGGCTGGAAATGTATACGCGGGTGATGGAGCTGAACTACTGGACCCGCTCAGAAGTCGAGAAGGCAAGCTTTGACGAGGCCTCGGGCACCTGGACGGTCGAGGTGAACCGCGACGGCGAAAAGGTCACGCTGCACCCGACGCAACTGGTGCTGGCGACCGGTATGTCGGGCAAGGCCAATATGCCGAAATTCCCTGGCATGGAGGACTTCAAGGGCACGATCCAGCATTCCTCGCAGCACAAGGGCCCGGATGACTGGGCCGGGAAAAAGGTGGTGGTTATCGGCTCGAACAACTCGGCGCATGACATCTGCGCCGCGCTGTGGGAGGCGGATGCCGACGTGACCATGGTGCAGCGCTCCTCGACGCATATCGTGCGCTCGGACACGCTGATGGATATCGGTCTGGGCGGGCTTTACTCGGAACAGGCGCTGGCCAACGGCATCACCACCGAAAAGGCCGACATGATCTTTGCCTCGCTGCCCTACAAGATCATGCACGAATTCCAGATCCCGCTTTATGACAAGATGCGCGAGCGCGACGCCGATTTCTACGCCGGTCTTGAAAAGGCGGGCTTCCAGCTGGACTGGGGCGACGACGGCTCGGGGCTGTTCATGAAGTACCTGCGCCGGGGCTCGGGCTATTACATCGACGTGGGCGCAAGCCAGCTCATCATCGACGGCGAGGTCAAACTGGCGCATGGTAATATCGACCATTTCGAGGAAGACGCCGTGGTGCTGACCGACGGCACCCGCCTGCCCGCCGATCTGGTGGTGCTGGCCACGGGCTTTGGCTCGATGAACGGCTGGGCGGCCGATCTGATCAGCAAGGAGGTCGCCGACAAGGTGGGCAAGGTCTGGGGTCTTGGCTCAGCCACGACCAAGGACCCCGGCCCGTGGGAAGGCGAGCAACGCAACATGTGGAAGCCGACGCAGCAGGAAAACCTGTGGTTCCACGGCGGTAACCTGCACCAGTCGCGGCATTACTCGCTTTATCTGGCGCTGCAGCTGAAGGCGCGGATGGAGGGGATCGAGACCCCGGTCTATGGCCTGCAACAGGTCAACCACCTGTCCTGACCCTTCGAGATCAGCCTGTCCGCTCGCTGCGAGCGGGCAGGAGATTTCAACGAACAGCTCAATAGGAACATCATGTCTCTTGCAAGAAAGACCGCCCTTGTTACGGGCGGGGCGCGCGGTATTGGCCTTGGCATCGCCGAGCGTCTGGCCGCCGATGGCGCGAAAATCGCGCTCGTGGACCTGAACCCCGGTCCGCTGGCCGAGGCGGCCAGCCGCTTTGCCCCGGAGAAGGTGATCACCATCGCGGCGGATGTGACCGACCGCCAGCAGATCATCAACGCCATCGACCAGACCGCCGAACGGCTGGGCGGTTTTGACATCATGGTCAACAACGCCGGCATCGCTCAGGTCCAGCCCATTGCCGAGATCACCGAGGCCGAGATGGACCGGGTTTTCGCGGTCAACGTGAAAGGCGTGCTCTGGGGCATCCAGGCCGCCGCAGCGCGTTTCAAGAAAGACGGCACCAGGGGCAAAATCATCTCGGCCGCCTCGATTGCCGCGCATGAGGGTTTTCCCATGCTCGGCGCCTATTGCGCCACGAAATTCGCCGTGCGCGCCCTGACCCAGGTTGCCGCCAAGGAGTTCGCCGCCGATGGCATCACGGTGAACGCCTATTGTCCCGGCGTGGTCGGCACCGACATGTGGACCGAGATCGACGCGCGCTTCGCCGAACTCACCGGCGCCGAGAAGGGCGCGACCTTCGACAAGTTCGTGGGCTCCATCGCTTTGGGCCGGGCGCAGACGCCGCAGGATGTGGCAAGTCTGGTGTCTTACCTCGCCGGTCCCGACAGCGACTACATGACCGGCCAGTCGATCCTGATCGACGGCGGCATGGTCTATCGCTGAATCGCTCCTGAAAGGAAAACCAAGATGAAAGCAGCCCGTTGGCATGCGGCACGCGACATTCGCGTCGAGGACGTGCCCGAACCCAAACCCGGCCCGGGAGAGGTCAAGGTCAAGGTAGCCTGGACCGGCATCTGCGGCAGCGACCTGCATGAATACCTGGCCGGGCCGATCTTTGTGCCGGTAGGCCAGGATCACCCGCTGAGCCATGACAAGGCTCCGATCACCATGGGCCACGAATACTGCGGCATGGTGACAGAACTGGGCGAGGGCGTCAGCGGCCTTGCCATCGGCGACCGGGTGGCGATCGAGCCGATCTTTGCCTGTGGCACATGCCCCGCCTGCCTCGAAGGCAAATACAACCTCTGCGACAAGCTGGGTTTTGTCGGCCTCTCGGGCGGCCATGGCGGCTTTGCGGCCTATTCGGTGGTGCCCGCGCGCATGGTCCACAAGATCCCCGATGGCCTGTCGATGGAACAGGGCGCGCTGGTCGAGCCTGCGGCGGTGGCGCTGCATGCCGTGCGCCTGTCCAGGATCAAGGCGGGCGACACGGCGGCGGTGTTCGGCGCCGGTCCCATCGGCCTTCTGGTGGTCGAGGCGCTGCGCGTCGCCGGCGCGGCGCAGATCCATGTCGTCGAACCCTCCGAGGTGCGCCGGCAAAAGGCGCTGGAACTGGGCGCAACCACCGTCATCGACCCGATGGCCGGCGATGCTGTCGCCGCCATCCGGCAGGCCAGCGGCGGCGTGCATGTGACCTTCGAGGTGACGGGCGTGCCGCGCGTGCTACCGCAATGCATCGATGCCACCCGGCATGAAGGCCAGGTGCTGATCGTCTCGATCTGGGAAGGTGATGCCGCGTTCCACCCCAACACCGTGGTGCTCAAGGAACGGCAATTGCAGGGCACCATCGCCTATCGCAACGTCTATCCTGCGGTCATGGCGCTGATGGAGCAGGGCTATTTCAATGCCGAAAAGCTGGTAACCAAGCGGATCGCGCTGGACGACATCGTGACCGAAGGCTTCGAGGCACTGGTGGCCGAGAAATCGCACGTCAAGATCCTGGTCGAAGCGCCCGCGTAACACGCGCGACGGGGGCGGTCGCTGGCCGCCCCCAAAGCTTAACCCCCGTTGGCCAATGAGAGCCCGGGCCGGGCACCGGCAGTCGATCTGCTGAGGGAACGCCTGCCAGCGTCCTGTCTTGGACCTCGTGCCAACTAGGCGATGTATGGACGCAGGCAACATGTTCGATTAGTTTAGGTCATGTTGACAAATGGCGGAGCCAGAGCCTGATGCAGGCGATGTCAATGAAGCCGAGGAAACTGTCTGCAGTTTTGTCGTAACGGGTCGCCAGCCGTCGGCTGTTCTTCAGTTTGTTGAAACAACGCTCGACCATATTGCGCAGTGTGTAGATGGTCATGTCGACAGCGTTGCGCACCTTTCGGTTCTTTCGCATCGGGATCATTGGCAGGGCATTTCGGCCCTCGACATCTGCCCGAATTTTATCAGAGTCATAGCCCCTGTCGGCGACCAGAACTGCTGGCTGCGGCAGGTTGTCGGCCATCACCAGATCATAGCCGGTGTAGTCGGAATCCTGCCCAGGCGTGATCTCGGTTCTCATCGGGAGGCCAGCGCCGTTGACGCGGAGATGGATCTTGGTCGAAAACCCACCTCTCGAACGGCCAAGAGCCTCTTTCGGAGTCCCCCTTTTGCGCCGGCCGCATGGTGGTGGGCCCTGATCACGGTGCTGTCGATCATCTGGAGCTTGTCGGGCGCAAGCTTCGCGTGGTTCAAGGCATCCAGGATGTCTTCCCGCAGCCCGGCGAGCGTCCAGCGCCGGAACTGCCGATAGATGGAGGACCACTTGCCAAACTCCTCTGGCAGGTCCCGCCAGGGCGCGCCGGTCCGCGCGATCCAGAAAATACCATCCATAACAAGCCGATGGTCCGCAGGTTTGCGCCCGTTCGGATGCCGGACGGCTCGGATGAAGCCCTCAAAGAATGTCCATTCGTCGTCGGACATCAGGTTGCGTGCCAAGCTCATCTCCTACGTAGAGATGAGCTTGAATCACAGGGCGCAGGTCTGTGGAATCCCTTTTGTCAACATGACCTAGCCATCATACATTCCGGAGATTGGGATGATTGGGTTGTCTGAAGAAGAAGTAACCGCTCTCGAGGCCGCCAAAGCGTCTGCGCTCGCCGCTCAGATTATTATTGATCGGCTGGTGAGAAAAAGCCGCGATGCTCGCCTGACCGAGATCCTTGCAAGAAAAACGGCCCGGCCTGCTGCCAAGCCGATGGTATTGCTGGAAAAGACCCCGGAACGACAAGATTTTCCAAAGCCAGCTTCGCGTATGCCACAGCATCCTAAGAACCGCTGGAACTGGAGGCCACCTGCACCACCTGAAACTGCGGTCGTTCGTGAGACCTTCGATCTTGTGAAATCATTCGGTGGACTGGCATCCACACATTCGCTTGACCACACTCAAACCAAACGGGCGCTGCGAGAGGCGGGAATTGATATCTGCGAAGAAATCGCGCGGGACTGGGATCGCGGCATTTCTGTCCAGGAGCTGAGCCGTCGCCACGGGGTCGGTCGCGACACCATCGCCAGGTGGATCCGGAAGACGGGTCGCGTCGTCAACCCGCGCAACGGCAACCGACGCTACGACGAAGCACTCATCTTGGATGGGTTGTATCGGTCGGACTGGAGCCTAGCGCCTACGGTACACATTCGATGCGGCGAACCAAGGTGGCGCAGATCTACAAGAAGACCGGAAACCTACGGGCGGTCCAGCTGCTGCTTGGCCATACGAAGATGGACAGCACGGTGCGCTATCTCGGTGTCGACATCGAGGATGCTTTGACGCTCTCTGAGGGGATCGACCTTTAGAAAACTAATC
>NZ_JBHRXE010000067.1:26464-28415 GCF_042648325.1 Paracoccus simplex
CTGGCGCCGCCTTGCAGCATCCCTATACCAGACGTTCGTGCTTGGCGCGGCGAGATCGTCGGGTCACGGTCTGCTCTGCGGGACGAAGCAGTAACTCCGCCCCGTCCCACTCCCATTACCACGGCGATCTTCCGTCCGGCTCTACAAAGCCACCGCTGCTTTTAGCGTTCAGCGCATATTCCGCCGGAAGCCTCGCGCCTTCTTCGGGGGTCATCGTGCCATAGCCGGTCAGGTCGGTTTTCACGAAACCGGGGCTGATCGAGTTCACTTTGATCTTCGTGCCCCGCAACTCTTCATGCAGCTGGATCGTCAACATGTTCAGTGCCGCCTTCGAGGCGTTGTAACCGATGAACTGCTGTGAATAGTAGGGCGAGGTGGGATCGGCGTTCATCGTCAGCGACCCAAGCGCGCTCGATAGGTTCACGATCCGCGCTTCAGGCGCGGCGCGCAGCAACGGGAGCATCGCTTGCGTGACAGCCAGTGCGCCGATGAAGTTGACCTCCATCACGCGCCGCACGGCGTCTATTGAGGCTTTGCTGGGTGTCGCGTCAGCAAAATCGAAGATGCCCGCGTTGTTGACCAGAATATCCAGACGGCCGTAATCGGCAGCGATGGCTTCGGCCGTGTCGGCAATGGTCTCTGGCCTGTCGAGGTCCAGCAAAACCGCCTTTGCGGTCAGCCCATCCCGCGCCAGAACGGCGGCGGCCTCGTCTCCACGTGCTTTGTCACGGCTGCCAATCAGCACATGAACACCGGCTTGCGCCAGCTTGCGGGATATCTCCAACCCGATGCCCTTGTTGGCGCCGGTCACGAGCGCAATGCGGTTCTCTGCCATTTTTGTGTTCCCTTCATAGCTCTGCGAACAATATATGAAGGAGTTTTCAGGTTTTGGATTCGCATATGCCACCCCAAGTATCGCAATGGTCCAAGCCCCGTAAAACACCCGTGCAACGCCGCTCGCGCGTGACCGTGGACGCGATTTTCGAGGCGACCATTCAGGTTTTGCTGGCCGAGGGTCTGGCGCGCCTCACGACAACGCGCGTGTCCGAGCGCGCGGGCGTATCGGTCGGGACGATGTATCAGTATTTCCCGAACAAGCAGGCGCTGATCATCGCGTTGAACGAGCGTTACCTCAACACCTTGGCAGAACGTGTTGAAGGAACCTGCTCCCTCATGGCGGGCCAACCCGCATCAAAAATGGTCTCTGCGCTGATTGAGACCTATTGGACCACCAAGACCGAGCGGGCCGATCTGACGCAAGCCCTTTATCGTTCAGTTGCGGCGCTCGACAACAGTGAGTTGATGCAGGCTTTCGCAACGCGGGTCGATGCAGCAACGACGAAGATGTTTCGTCAGGCTTCGGATCTGCCGCCGGAGCATGCCGCAGAGATCAACCTGACCCTGACCACCGTGGTCTACGGAGCCGTGCGCAACGCCTTTGAGCGCCAGCTGGGCATGGAACAAATTACGGCGCTGAAGGCCAGCCTGACCGATATGTGTTGTGCCTGGCTGATCAGCTTCCAGCATCGGATACAAATGACCGCAAAGGACTCTTTGCGCCAACGCACGCTACAGTAGGTGCGATCCGCATTGGCATGACGGACCTCGTCGGCCATTTGTCGCGAGCAGGCGTTCGCACCTGCATCCATGCGCACTCAGGCCGACGATGCCCGTCTTGGCCCGAAACGTGATACAGTCTCGTGGTCGGCATGACCGAAGAAGGGTGGGGCCGGTGGACTGGAGGTAGTCCCATGCCCGCCCAACGCGTCGATGGAGTTTCTCGCAACATGGCATCTATCATGCAAGTCGGTGAGCGGAGGTGCCCCGGCATAGCAGGCATAGGAAGCCGTAATTTTGGGTGTTGTGAGATCTCGTCGGTGGCGACCGCAACGTACGCCTGCGGTGAAGGCCGTCTGCTCTGATTGAGCAAATGGTCGTAAGGCATTGCCTT
>NZ_JBHRXE010000068.1:0-1169 GCF_042648325.1 Paracoccus simplex
CGCGTGTTGGCCGGAACCGGGATCACGCCGAAAGTCCCCGGATCAGCCGCGCCAGCGCCTCAGGATCATAGCTGCCGCTGATCCGCATCCGGTGACCGCCCGCCAGCTCGATCTCGATGTGGTTCTCGGCGGCAGGTGCCGCCGGAGTAGACCTGGTCTCCGCGACGATCTCTACGGGCAGAAACCGCGCCTCCTCTGCTGGGCGCGCAACCGAGGTGGGGTCCGGCGCATAACGGGGATCGCGCAGCCACTTGAAGATCAGGTTCGCGTTCACCGCGTAGCGCCGCGCCACCTGAGCCACGGAAACGCCCGGCGCCGCCGTCTGGAAACAGATCGAACGCTTCTCCTCATCCGTCCAAAGTCGCTTCGTCCGACGCGCCACGCCATCACCATAGTGTCCACTATCAATGGTGGACACTATCCGCCTCTTTCACCACGCGGCAGGGCGGTCAGGCCGGACGCTTACGCATTAATAGGGTCCGCGATGCCTACACGGTCATGTTATGCCCTCCGATCGGTGATCACTTGAACGAGATCAGAGCTAAGATGATCGAACATCACAAGCCGCAGACTGGGCTGCTCGTGGACCAACTGGGGTTCGACGACTACATTGCCCCTGTCTCCCTGCCCGACCCGTTGGATGAGCGCGGCGAAGATCCACATGATCGCCCGCGCCCGCGCATTCGCGTCCTCGGGCAGCAGGCCCGGATGGCGCTGCGCGACATGCAGCACAATGGCGCCCGACTCGAACAGGGCAAGATTGCCTTCCTCATAGGTCGGGATCTGCCCGAAAGGGTGCAGCGTCAGGTGTGGGGGCTGCTTCATCTCGCCGAAACTCACTAGGCGGACATCGTAGGGCTGGCCAATCTCTTCCAGCGCCCAACGGACGCGCATGTCGCGCGCCTGTCCCTGGCCGCGGTCGGGGGAGTTTGCGAAGGCGGTGATGGTGGGGGTCATCGGAAAGCTCCTGCGCCTATTGTTTGATCTCGGGCTGGACCAGTTTCGCCAGCTTGTGCAGCGAATCCTGCCAGCCGAGATAGCAGGCCTCGGCTGGGATCATGTCCGGCACGCCCTGCTGTTCGATATTGACCTCGGTGCCGACCGAAACCTGTTTCAGATCCACCGTGACCGTCATCTCGCCCGGCAGGTTGGGGTCGTCGAACCGGTCG
>NZ_JBHRXE010000068.1:1217-11202 GCF_042648325.1 Paracoccus simplex
GCATGGCTGTCGCCGGTGGTGAAGTTGCGAAACGACATTCGGTGCTGGCCGCCGACCTTCGCCTCCAGTTCGTGGACGGTGCAGAGAAAGCCGTAGGGCGGCAGCCAGCTTGCCACCGCGTCGGGCTCGAGGAAGGCGCGATAGAGCTTCTCGGGTTTCGCCGCGATGACGCGGTGCAGTCGGATCGTGCTGGGCATGGTGTTCCCTCCTGTCTACCTTGGATATTCCAGTTGCATCGCCACCGCATCGGCGGTGCTTGCGCCGTAACGCGCGGTGATCGCGTCAAGCGTCCGGTCCAGGACATCGGCGGGCTTGCCGTCGGAAAAGGCCGGGACGCGCCGATCCCTTGGCCAGTCTGCGTCCTGCCGGTCGGGGATGAGACGGATGCCGCTGCGAGTTCCGACCATACCCGACGCGGCATAAGTCGTCACCTTCGACCGATATGTCCGCGACCAGGCATCGGCGGCCAGCGCCAGCGAGATCTCGTCCATGCCCGGCGCAAGGGCGATGCCCAACTCCTCATGGTTCCAGAAAGCCAGCCGGTTGGCCAGCACCGTCGCCGCGAAAGGCCGGGTCAGCGCGAAGGCGCCGCTGGCATGCCGTGCATCCCAGCGGGCGATGCCGAGCTCGCGGGCAACCGCTTCCGCCCTGGCTCGACCGGCGATGGCCTCGACCAGGGTCAGCATCATCGGCATCGAGGCGGTGATGCCGGTCGTCGTCACCACGCCCCCATCCGCGACCATCCGCCGGTCCGGGACATGAGAGATGGTCGGGTCGATTTTCCGCATCTCGTCCAGGTAATACCAATGCGTCACCGCCCGCTTGCCGCTCAGCAGCCCGGCTGCGGCCACGACCTTGGCGCCGGCGCAGATGCCGACGATCACCGCGCCCTTGCCGGCCTGGCTCCGCAGCCAGGCGATCACCGCCGGATCATCGTCGCGGCTCATGGCGGGGACGATCACGTAATCCGCGCCTTGGGGATGGGCTGCGTCGAGTGCCGCGATGGTCGCGTCGGGCTGGACAGACAGCGCAGGAAACAACCGCACCGGCCCCGGCTCGGTGGCAAGCGAGACCACATCGGCCACATCGGCGCGCTTCAGGATGCCGTAAGGCAGCAGGTAATCGGTGGTCTCGGTGGCATCGTTAATCCCGACGATGGCGACCAGGGGCCGCGCGCGCTTCGGCGGTTTCAGCGCCGCGAGCAGGCCATCCGTCTCTCCCTGCGGCACCTGCGGCGGGGTCAGGGCTGCAGATGCGGGCGGCAGCGAGGCGATCCAGATGCCGAAGCCCGCCGCCGAAAGGAGGGCCAGTCCCAGGATGGCCCGCAGAGCGATGCGAAGTCTCATCGGCTTGCCTCGCTATCCCTTCACATATCCGAAAGCCTCGACGATCCTGCCATCCCGGACGCGCAGGATGTTGACGCCGCGCACCCGGTCGGCTTCGCCCTCGCCCCAAGACAGCCGCCAGCGGATGATGCCGCGATCCTTGCCGGCCCAGATCTCCTCGGCCGTGAAGGCGAGACTGGCCGGGGCGGCGATACCCTTCCAGAAATCCAGGCAGGCCTTGCGGCCTTCGTAGCGCGCGCCGTCCGGGGCGGGGGCGGTGTTCTCCAGGATGCAGCCCTCGCCGATCAGCGCGTCGAGGGCGTCGGGGCGGTGGTTCTCGAACGCATCGTGAAAGCGTTCGACGATCTCGCGGGTCGTTTTGCCATTCGCGTCCATGTCTCACCTCGTTGAACTGGCCAGGAAACGCTGTCGGTCCAGGTTAGTCTGCGGATGGGCTGGCAGACATGACAAAAAGCGCGCAATCTCCGCCAATGCACCGGGTCGTCTTCATCCTCTATCCAGGGTTCGAACTGCTGGACATGGCCGGTCCAGCATCCGTCTTCAACGGCGCGAACCGCGCTCTGGGGCAGGCTGGCAAGGCGCCGTTCTACCAGATCTCGCTGGCCTCGCCGGGCGGCGGCGAGGTCGCCAGCAGCACCGGAATATCCGTGCAGACCGCGCGCCTGGATGAATTGCGCGGGCAACGGCTCGGCACGCTGCTGATCGTCGGCGCCGAAAGCGGGCCGCTGCAAGCCGCCATGGCCGACCCGGAATTGCGTGCGGCGCTGCCTGGATTGACGCCGGAGGCCGAACGGTTTGGTTCGGTATGTTCGGGCGGGATGGTGCTGGCCGGCCTCGGGCTGCTGGACGGTCGCCGGGTCGCGACGCATTGGGACGCCTGCGCGCCCTTCCAGGCGCATTTCCCCGGCGTGAACGTCGATCCCGAGGCGCTTTACGTGACCGACGGCAGGCTCTGGACCTCGGCCGGGGTGACCACCGGCATCGACATGGCGCTGGCTATGGTCGCCCGCGACCTGGACGCCGGCATCGCGGGCGAGGTGGCGCAGCGGCTGGTCCTCTATGCGCGCCGGCCGGGTCATCAGTCGCAGTTCAGCCCCCTGCTGTCGGCGCAGGCCAGGGGCGACAGCCCCTTCGTGGCGCTGATCGGCTGGATCCAGGCCAACCTGCACGCCCCCCTGGATGTCCCGGCCCTGGCCGACCGCGCCGGGCTGAGCGAGCGCAGCTTCCACCGCAAGTTCACCGCCGCCACCGGCCAGACGCCGGCGCATTTCGTTGAGACCCTGCGGTTGGATGCGGCGCGCATGTTGCTGTCGCGCGGCCTGCCCTTGACGCAGGTCGCCGCGCAGGTGGGGCTGTTTCCGGCCGCAAGGTTCTCGCGCCTGTTCCAAAAGCGCTTCGGCATTTCACCCGGAACCTATGGCGAGATGTATCGCGTCGAGGCATAGCGCTCTTCAGTATTGGTCATGCAGCCGCAGCCAGCTCATGGCGCCGCTTTCATTGCGGCCCTTCGGGGTGAGGTCCAGCCAGTTGAAGGCGCCCATCAGCAGTTCCACGCCGCGGTGATAGGTGGAATAGCTGTGGAAGAGGGCGCCGTCCTGGCGCACGAAGATGCTGACCCCGAACATGTCCGGGCTTTTCTGAATCACCGTGCCGTAGTTGTAGATCGCGCGACCGGCGGTGCGGTCCTCCTCGGTGAAGGACACGCCGAAATCGTAGTTGAAATCGCCGTCTCCCGACGACAGCCAGGGAAAGGTCCAGCCCATCCGCCGCCGGACCGCCTCGATCTGCGGGACCGGCGCGCGCGAGACGGCGGCGAAGGCCAGGTCGGCCTGCTCGAAATGCTGCCGGGCGGCATCGACATGGTCGGCGACGAAGGAACAGCCCGAGCAGAGATGCTCCGATCCCGGCGTCAGCATGAAGTGATAGACGGCAAGCTGGCTGCGGGTTCCGAAGAGGTCGCCCAGCGTCATCTCGCCGTCGGGACCGTCGAAGCGATAGGGCTTTCCCGACAAGCTTGTTACTCCCGGCGCCCGTGCCGATGCGCTAGGGTGGAGCCATGAAACGCATGGCTGAAATCATCCGCGAATATGGCCCCTTTCCGGGAATCGAGGAGGTGTATGGCGTCAGTTTCGACGGCCGGCAGGTCTGGTTCGCCAGTGGCGAGCGGCTGAACGCCCTCGACCCCGACAGCGGCGAGCTGCTGGGCGCGCTGGAGATTCCCGCCGATGCCGGCACGGCCTTCGACGGCCGGCATCTGTTCCAGATCGCCGGGCCGGTCATCCGCAAGATCGACCCGGAGAGCGGCGAGGTCCTTGCGACCATTCCCGCGCCGGAGGGCGGCAATTCCGGGCTTGCCTGGGCCGAGGGCTCGCTCTGGGTCGGCCAGCATCGCGGGCGCCGCATCCACCAGGTCGATCCCGAGACCGGCGAGGTGCTGCGCAGCCTCGAATCCGACCGTTTCGTCACCGGCGTCACCTGGATCGAGGGCGCGCTCTGGCACGGCACCTGGCAGGGCGAGGAAAGCGACATCCGCCGAATCGACCCCGCCACCGGCGCGGTGCTGGAGCGGCTGGAGATGCCGCCGGGCACCGGCGTCTCGGGGCTGGAATCCGATGGTGGCGCGCGGTTCTTCTGCGGCGGCGGCAGCAGCGGCACGCTGAGGGTGGTTCTGCGCAAGGCGGATCAGGACGCGACGTAGGGCCTCGGGCGTTGCTGTGCAAACCGGCCCTCGCTCGGAACCTGACAGCGGGGCCTCGGCAGGCTATGCTGTCGGGGTCCTTTCCATCGGACTCCGGGAGGCAGCGATGAGCGACGATCACGCGGGCAAGGGCATCCTGCATCTGCCGCCGGGCGAGGGTCGGCGCTATGAACTCGGCCGGATGACGGCGGTGTTCAAGGCCGACGAGAAAGAGACGGCTGCGCGCTACAGCGTCTCGGAATGGTGGCTGGAGCCCGGTGCCGACGGTCCGGGCGCGCATGCGCATGAAGGCAATGACGAGATCTTCTACGTGATCGCCGGCACGGTCGGCTTCCTTGCCGGCGAGGACTGGCTGGACGCGCCGCAAGGGACGTTCCTGCGCATCCCGGCTGGCGTGATCCATGACTTCCGGAACCGCACCGCTGAGCGCGTCGGTCTGCTGAACGTCTTCATCCCCGGCGGGTTCGAGCGCGACATGCCCGCCATCGTGGATTGGTTCAGGGACAATCCCTAGGCCATGCGCAGCAAGGCCTCGATCACGGCGGACCTTCGGCGGCTTGGCCTGCGGCCGGGCGATCTGGTGATGGTCCACGCCTCGCTGAAGGCGCTCGGCCCGGTCGAGGGTGGCGGGGCCGAGGTCGCCCAAGCGCTCATGGATGCGGTGGGGCCGGGCGGCACGGTGATGGGATATGCCTCCTGGGACCGCTCGCCCTATGAGGAAACCCTGAACGGCGCCCGGATGGACGAGGCCCTGCGCCGCGACTGGCCCGCCTTCGATCCCCGGACCGCCGGGACATATCGCGGCTTCGGCCTGCTGAACCGGTTCCTTGCGGACCTGCCGGAGGCCCGGCGTAGCGCCCACCCGGATGCCTCGATGGTCGCGGTCGGCCCCTTGGCCGGCACCCTAGTCGAACCGCACCGGCTGGGCCAAGCCCTGGGCAAGGGCTCGCCGCTGGAACGCTTCGTGCGCCTTGGCGGCAAGACCCTGCTCCTGGGTGCGCCGCTCGATGCCGTGACCGTGCTGCATTATGCCGAGGCCGTCGCCGACATCCCCGGCAAGCGCCGCGTCAGCTACGAGATGCCGGTGCTGGGCCCGGATGGCCGGACGGTCTGGCAGGCGGCCACGGATTTCGACTCGAACGGCATCCTCGATTGCTTCGCGGTCGAGGGCCAGCCGGACGCGGTCGAGACCATCGCCCGCGCCTATGTCCAGACGGGCCGGCACCGCGAGGGCATGGTCGGCGCCGCGCGCTGCCATTTGCTCGACGCGCAGGATATCGTCGCCTTCGGGGTTGAGTGGCTGGAGAAGATGTTCGGATCGGCGCCTGGTGGCCGAAGGCAATCCGACAAGGGCTGACCATCATGGCCCCGCGGATATCGAACCGGATCGCATCCTTCGTCGACGCGCTGCCGCTGGCGCCGGGGCATCGGGTGCTGGAGATCGGCTGCGGGCCGGGCGTGGCCGCCCGCGCGGTTTCCCGACGTGTCGGGAACGGCTTCGTCCTCGCCATCGACCGCTCGGCCAAAGCGATCGACAGCGCGGTGGCAGGATCGCGGGCCGAAATCGCCACCGGCCGGCTGCGGTTCCTGCAAGCGGCGATCGAGGATTTCGAGATGCTGCCCGGTGAAGAGCCCTTCGACATCGCCTTTGCGATGCGTGTCGGGGCATTGGATGGGCGCCACCAGGATATCGAGCGACGTGCCCTTGAACGATTGCGCGCCGCATTGAAACCGTCGGGGCAGCTGTTCATCGACACGGGGCATCCGCTCAGGGAGGTCAGGTTGCGAGGACGGTGAGCCGCGAACTGCACGCTCCCGGAATGAGGATGAGATTTGCTGTCTGGCAGCCATTGAATTAAACCGGCGCCATAACAACAGGGAACGCTTATGACCGATATCGACCTGAATGCCTTGTCGCTGGCCGAGTTGAAGCAGCTGGAAAAGAACCTGGCGAAGGCGATCACCTCTTTCGAGGATTGCCGCAAGGCCGAGGCCCGTGCCGCAGCGGAGGCGGTGGCAAAAGAGCACGGTTTCTCGCTGGGCGAACTGGCGGAAATGTCCCCGGTGCAAAAGCGCGCCGCCGCGGCGCCGAAATACCGCCACCCCGAAAACCCCGAGATCACCTGGAGCGGTCGAGGCCGCAAGCCTGGCTGGATCGCCGAGGCTCTGGAGGCCGGGAAATCCCTCGAGGACTTTGCCATCTGATCGGGGAGGGCAGGGGGTGTTCCAGCCTCCGAATGCGGCGCGGCTGCATGTCACCCTGGTCGAGATCGAGCCGGAGATCTGGCGGCGGCTGGTCGTTCCCGCCGACTGGACGCTGGATCGGCTGCATCCAGTCCTGCAGGCGGCCTTCGGCTGGACCGACAGCCATCTGCACGAATTCCGCATCGGCGGGTTGCGCTACGACGATCCGGCGCTGCTGGACGACGGCTTCGGCGGTCCCCGCGTTTTCGACTCTACCGAGGTGCGGCTGCAGGACTTCGTCGGGCATGACGGCAGCTTCACCTATGCCTATGATTTCGGGGACGACTGGCAGCACCTGATCCGGATCGAGGACTGGCTGGCGCTCGATCCGGCACCGCGCCACGCACTCTGTCTGGAAGGCGCACGGGCGAGACCGCCCGAGGATGTCGGCGGACCGTGGGGCTATGAGGATTTCCTCGGGATCATCCGCGACCCGGCGCACGAGGAGCACCGCTCCACGCTGCGCTGGGCGGGCGGGCATTTCGATCCGGAATGGTTCGATCTCGACTTGATCAACAAGGATCTGCGCAATGCCTTTCGTGCGAACGCGCGGCGGCGGTTGCATCAGCCGAAGCCGAAGGCGCCGAAGGATTAGCAGCGTCTCCCGTTGCGACCCTTCCCCGGCCTGCGCGAAGCTGACCATCCGCCCGACTCTTGCCACGACGCCCCCATGACCGAGATCTCACCGCACCCCCGGATCAAGTTGTCGAAGCTGCGCGATATCGGCTGGTCGCTCTGGGATCCCATCGGATTGCTGGACCCGGAAAGCCGGCCGGGCAGGTGGGACGACGAGGCCAACCTGTCCTTTGCGGACGAATATGACAGCTATCTGGTTGCGGCGGCCTCGCAACTGCGCCGGGGAACGTCCCCCGATGAGGTCGTTGCGTTTCTGGTCGAGATCGAGACCGAACATATGGGAATGGGCGACAACCAGAGCGCCCGGTCAAGGGCGGAAGCGGTCGTGGATGCGATCCTCGCCGACGAGACCATTTGGACATGGCCCGACGCGCAGGGGCGGTTCGGTCAGGAGGCGAGATGACCGGGCACAGGATCTTCACGACGAGCTTCGCCAGTGTTTATCCGCATTACGTGGCCAAGGCGGAGAAGAAGGGTCGGACCAGAGCCGAGGTCGACGAGATCATCCTCAGGCAGACCGGCTACAGCCCGGAGAAGCTGGCGGCCCGGCTGGAAGACCGGACGGATTTCGAGAGTTTCTTCACCGAGGCCCCGCACATGAACCCGGCGCGTTCCCTGATCAAGGGCACGGTCTGCGGTGTCCGGGTCGAGGAGATCGAAGACCCGCTCATGCGGGAGATCCGCTATCTGGACAAGCTGATCGACGAACTGGCCAAGGGAAAGCCGATGGAGAAGATCCTGCGGCAAGGGTGAGCCAGCCGCCGGCGCGCGCGCTGCTGCGATGGTCCGGCAAGTTGTCGCCGGCCACTACCCACTTTCGGCGCCTATCCGCATTATCTATCTGCTCTTTGCCTGTCGGCTTGACCCATCGCACGGTCTTGGGAATGCTGTTTTTCGCAGCAACGGCGTAGTGAACCTTGGTCGCAGGCGGAGCGTATCACCTTCTGGCAGCCTGACGTGATCGATCCCTGAACCTTCCGTTTGGAGGTTTCCATGACGCTGATCCTGCTCGCCCTCATGTTCACCGTGGTCACCAGCGTGATCGCGTGGTATCTGGCCATCTGGGCCCTGCCGGTGATGGTGTTTGTCGAGACGTTCAGCTTCATCCACGCGACAGAGACCAGGTTTCTGCTTTCCGTCCTTGCGGCAGGAACCGCCGCGCTGCTGTCGGTGGGGCTGGTGCTCGCGGTGCTGTTCAAGGCGAGGAACCCGATCCTTTGCCTGCTGGCGCGGGCCGTCTTCGTGATCCCGGCGATGATCGCGGGATATGCCGTCGTGCATGGCGTCACCCATGATGCCATCGAGTCCGCCATCGCGCTGACGCTGCTCTGCGGTACCGCCGGGCTGATCACCGGCATCGCTGTGCTGATCAACCTGAACGGGTTCGGGGAACTGGCGCCGCATGCCTGATCCGAGGGGAGGCCATTCCCTTCTGCCGCACCCTGTCCTATCGCATTGATCCAAGGTGATCCGCGCGCCGGGCGCGGATCGCGTCTGCCCAGAAGCCGGGCAGGGGCCTCGACCGGGCCTTGCCCGGCTCACCCCCGGCCCGAAGCCTTTCCTGTCTCAAAGATTTGTCCGCCACGCATCCGCCTGCCTGGCCGTCAAAGGGCAAGCGCCGCCTTGGGGCGTCGTCGGGGCGCAGGGCCGTGTCCTCGCCTGCGGCTACGGGCCGCCCCACCCCTGCGCCCCGACCCATGACCGCCAGCCATGCGGCCGCGGGTCGGGCTGCGCCCTCGCCGCTCTGCCTTCCGGGGAAACATGCGTTTCCCGAAGTCAGACCGGCGAGGCGCGGCCCATCGGCGGATCAGGGCAAGGGCCTTTCGTCCCAACCGAAAGGACAGAGACATGACCGGCAAGACCAGCACCCCCCGCAACCTCGTCGTCAATGCCGATTGCATCGAGGCGATGCAGGCTTTCGGCACCGGCTCGGTGGATTTCATCCTGACCGATCCGCCCTATGTGACCCGCTTCCGCGACCGGCAGGGCCGCACCGTCGCCAATGACGACAACGCCCGCTGTTCCAGTCCGACGAGCAAGGTCGGCGCTGGGGCCTGCACTGGTCGCGCCCGGAAAAGCGCGACGAGCGAGACTGAGCCATGCCGGTTTTCATCCATCAACGTGCCGACGGGCGAGCTTGCGCCGCCCGCGGCATCGCTGCCCTTCTGCTTTCCGGCCTGACTTTTGCCGCTGTCCCCGCTGCCGGCCTGCAGGCGCAGACCGTGCAGCCTGCCGCGCAGCAGAACATCGATCCTTTCGCGACCCATGTCGCGGAAGCCTCGCTGCGCTTCGGCATCCCGCCCGTCTGGATCCGCGCCGTGCGCCATGTCGAAAGCCGCGGCAATCCTCAGGCCATTTCGCCGAAAGGCGCCATGGGGCTGATGCAGGTCATGCCGGAGACATGGGCGGCGCTGCGCGCCCGCCATGATCTCGGCGACGATCCGTTCGATCGGAGAACGCACCGTCACCGGCCTCGCGGTGCTGCTGCAATCCAGCGATCTGAAACAGGCGCTGCGGCCGCCCAAGCGGGACTATTACTGCCAGTCTCGGCGCGACAACCGGCTGTTCGAGCTGGGGTTCAGCGAAGTTGGTCTCGCGCTCGGCGTCGCATCGTCCAAGACCGATCAGGCGTGCATCGCCGCGATATACGCCGAATACGCCGAACATGGCCGTGACGGCTTCCTTGCCGGCTGGCTGCGGGCGCGCGGCGTGGGCTGGGCCGCCGAGTTGATCCCGGACCTCACCAATCTGGCGCCAGAGGAAGAGCACCGGCGTATCACCGAACCTTCCGGCCTTGAGGCAGCGGATACCGATGCTTCCACGACGGGAACCACCGGTGCCGCCGCAACCGTCGATCCGGAGGCTCAATCAGACGCTGCCAAGATCGGTTTACCCAGCACCGCCGACCCGGACGCTGAGCCCGCAGGAAACGAGAGCGAAGCCGCGTCGATTCCCGCAAATGCAGGACCAGAAACAGTAGATCATGTTGACAAAAGAGGTTCACACCGGGCTGAGGGCGTGATTCAAGCTGCCATCTGTGATGGAGACCAGCTTGGCCCGA
>NZ_JBHRXE010000069.1:0-890 GCF_042648325.1 Paracoccus simplex
TAGCATTTTGAGAAATGGGCGGTGCTTGCGAAGCCGCAGGCGAGGGCGATCTCGATCATGCTCATCTCGGTCTGGACCAGCAGGTGGCGGGCGCGCTCCAGGCGCAGCTCCATGTAATAGCGCTTGGGCGAGCGGCCGAGATGGCGGGCGAAGAGCCGTTCGAGCTGGCGCGGCGACAGCCCGGCCTCGGCGGCCAGCAGCGCCGGGCTGATCGGGTCCTCGATATGCGCCTCCATCCGGGCCAGCACCTGGGCCAGCCGCGGGTGGCGGGCGGCGATGCGGGCGGGCGCGGCCAGGCGCTGGTCGTCCTGCTCGGAGCGGATGGCGGTGTGGATCATCTGGTCGGCCACCCGCCCGGCCAGGTCCTGGCCGTGGTCGCGGGCGATCTGGCGCAGCATCAGGTCGATGGCGGCGGTGCCGCCGGCGGCGGTCAGGCGGTTTCCGTCCTCGACGAAGACGGTGCGGATCAGGGTGGCGTCGGGGAATTTCTCGGCGAAACCGTCCTGGTTTTCCCAATGGATGGTGCAGCGGCGGCCGTGAAGCAGCCCGGCCTCGGCCAGCACCCAGGCCCCGGTGCACAGCGCGCCGATGCGGGTGCCGCGCCGGGCCTCGCGCCGGAGCCAGGCCAGCACCGGGCGGGTGGCGGCGCGGGCGATGTCGAGCCCGCCGCAGACCAGCACGGTATCGCCGCGCGCGGTGTCGGCAAGCCCGCCGTCAAGCATGACGCGGGCGCCGTTCGAGCAGGCGGCGGCGCCCTGTTCTCCGGCCTGTTCGCCGGCCTGTTCGCCCACCAGCCGCCAGTCGTAGAGCGTCCGTCCGGCCAGGCGGTTGGCCAGCCGCAGCGGCTCGATCGCCGCGGCGAAGGAGACCAGGGTGAAACGGTCCAGAAG
>NZ_JBHRXE010000071.1:0-529 GCF_042648325.1 Paracoccus simplex
ATCAGCCTTTCCGAGCTTGCCGACGAGGACCTCGTGCAGCAGATGCATGACGACCTCTATGACGGGCTGGCCGAGGAGATCGGCCAAGGCACCCGCATCCTGCTGGCCCGCGGCTGGACGCCCTATGCGGTGCTGACCCGGGCGCTGGTCGAGGGCATGCGCATCGTCGGCGAGGATTTCCGCGACGGCATCCTGTTCGTGCCCGAGGTGCTGCTCTCGGCCAATGCCATGAAGGCCGGCATGACCATCCTGCGCCCGCTGCTCGCCGCCACCGACGCGCCCCGGCAGGGCAAGCTGCTGATCGGCACCGTCAAGGGCGACATCCACGACATCGGCAAGAACCTGGTCGGCATGATGATGGAAGGCGCCGGCTTCGAGGTGGTCGACATCGGCATCAACAACCCGGTCGAGACCTATCTGGCCGCCATCGAGGAGCACAGGCCCGACATCCTGGGCATGTCGGCGCTGCTGACCACCACCATGCCCTACATGAAGGTGGTCATCGACGCGATGCGGGAAAAGGGCATCC
>NZ_JBHRXE010000072.1:0-2051 GCF_042648325.1 Paracoccus simplex
AAGGCAATGCCTTACGACCATTTGCTCAATCAGAGCAGACGGCCTTCACCGCAGGCGTACCTTTATTTCACCATCATTTCCTGTTGTATTTCTGCTTCCCAGCACTCGCAAGAACTCGCTTACTTTCGGCATCGAAGCTGGCAATCAGTTTGTCTGCGAAACCCTCACCGGAAGGGATTTTCAAGTCAAAAATTTCATTTTCACGCGCTTCCTCACGAGCAAGGTAGGAAATGAAGGCATCGGTGCGTTTCAATCGAATGGAAACTCGCTCAGCTCGATCCCGTGCAAGGAAGAGTCTGTACTCATCATTTGCGAAGCTCGTAATGCTATTGCAAACCTCCTCATCGTAGTAGTTGCAATCCGCACACACGAGATCGAGGTACGTGAAAGTGAACGCCAGCTCATTCAACATATACAAGCCATAATTCGTTGTTCTAACTTGGTCGACTGTGTCATTGAAGAAATCAAGCCTGTTGTTCGCTTCTACAAAGCCGTGACGGAGCAAAACATCCATGCATAGAGAGAAATCATCAACCATACGAAAGGTTTCAGCGAAATAGGCCTTGAGCTCAGCAATCGAAACAAACTCTGTCGAACCTTTCCCAATATTCTTTGCCAGCCGACGAAGAATCCTCAAACTTGTAAAGTGTGAGGCAAGTCGACTATCCCTAGCCTGGAAGATATTCGGAATGTCGCTCAATTGCTCATCATAGAAGTACCGCGTGGGCACCATCACGGGCTTAATAACTTGATGAATCTGAAAATTCCAGCGACCGACATCAAGCATCTCCTGCACATTTGTATAGCCAGAGAGCAGAAACGATCGAAACAAGTCGAGAGTCAACCTTATGTCTCCATGACCGCAGGCAGTCAAGAAACTGTTCAAAGGCGAGCTAGAATTCCGAATCCCGCTCGCCACAATCTCGAGATATTTGCAGCAATCATTAATAATGTCTTGGTCTGAAACATGGGTTACTTCTGGTCGCCTGCGATCATCCCGTAGCATCTCGACCGTGTACTCTAGGCGTTTTAGAAAGACGGTTGATGGTTTAGGCGAACTAAGATGAAAACCAGAGTTCTGGAATGCATCAAGAACCCCATGAATCTTGGAGTTATGGAACCGTTCCTCTCGCATTGAAATCAAAGTGACGCAGGCGAGACTTCTTGATATCTCTTGCGCTGTAGTGAAGCAGAAATCCTGCCCGGGGCCGCTGTACTGGTCCGTGTTATCTATGACCACCACTACTCCCTTGCCGGCCCGCGCCCACCTCTGCGCCAGTTTAACCGCACAGTACTCTAGATCGGCCTTCCAAGTCGCAATTAGTCCATTGAGGCGATCATTATAGAGCTCACCACCCCTTGGCAGCCCAGAAAGATCTTGCCGGGCTGCAATTTCAAATCTATCACTGAACAGTTCTCGGAGAAGCGTTTCACGCGAAGATGTCAGAATCTTCTCTTCATCAAGATCGTTGACTAGGCGCCGCCAGATCTCAGTGTGAATCCTTGACATATCCTCCGGAACGTCAAGCATGTCGACAACAGCTGAGATAGAATTCTCTTTCAACCACCTTGGCGGCGTGTGTTTCAGCAACCTCCTAATGAATGTCGATTTTCCTGCACCCTTTCCTCCGAAGAGCACAAGAACCTCGCCTCCCCTGGCATTCTTTATGTTCTTCGTTATTCGGCCTCCGATGGCCCCTCCCTTCCCAGTATCATCAAGCTGTTCAACGCCATACTCTTCGAAGTATGGCGTCAATGAATCTTTGATCACAGATCTCATGCCGGTCAAGACTTCAGAATAATTTCTGTCTGCCACATAGCAACGATCCATTAACTCAATTTGATCATCCGCAATGACGCCAAAAAATCTGTTTACAATCGGCCGCAGTGTGGGCGCGAGTCTATTTGAGGTGATGGGGTGAGAATACGGCCCTATGCGATCCTTGGCGATGAATACTTGCCGATCCTTGGGGGGCGCGCTTGGCTCTGTTGCACAAATCGGCTTAAGGCCGAGGTTCCCCTTTCCCCGGACGGACTTATCCCACAGCTTC
>NZ_JBHRXE010000073.1:0-1256 GCF_042648325.1 Paracoccus simplex
CGAGCTGATCGCGTCCGAGAACATCGTCTCGAAGGCGGTGCTTGAGGCGCAGGGCTCGGTGCTGACCAACAAATATGCCGAGGGCTATCCCGGCAAGCGCTATTACGGCGGCTGCCAGTATGTCGACATCGTCGAGGATCTGGCGATCGAGCGCGCCAAGCAGCTGTTCGACTGCGGCTTTGCCAACGTGCAGCCGAACTCGGGGTCGCAGATGAACCAGGCGGTGTTCCTGGCGCTTCTGCAGCCGGGCGACACCTTCATGGGGCTCGACCTGAATTCGGGCGGCCACCTGACGCATGGCTCGCCGGTCAACATGTCCGGCAAGTGGTTCAACGTCGTCAGCTACGGCGTGCGCCAGCAGGACCAGCTTCTGGACATGGAGGAGATCCGCAGATCGGCGCATGAGCACAAGCCCAAGCTGATCCTGGCCGGCGGCACCGCCTATAGCCGGATCTGGGACTGGGCCGAGTTCCGCAAGATCGCCGACGAGGTGGGCGCCTACCTGATGGTCGACATGGCCCATATCGCCGGGCTGGTCGCCGGCGGCCAGCATCCCTCGCCGCTGCCGCATGCCCATGTGGTGACCACCACCACGCACAAATCGCTGCGCGGCCCGCGCGGCGGCATGGTGCTGACCAACGATGCCGAGATCGCCAAGAAGATCAACTCGGCGGTGTTCCCCGGCCTGCAGGGCGGCCCGCTGATGCATGTGATCGCCGCCAAGGCGGTGGCCTTCGGCGAGGCGCTGCGCCCCGAGTTCAAGGACTATGCCGCGCAGGTGGTCAGGAACGCCCGCGCCATGGCGGACGAGCTGATGAAGGGCGGCATCGACATCGTCTCGGGCGGCACCGACAACCACCTGTGCCTGGCCGACCTGCGGCCGAAGGGCGTGACCGGCAAGGCGACCGAGGCGGCGCTGGGCCGCGCCCATATCACCTGCAACAAGAACGGCGTGCCCTTCGACCCCGAGAAGCCCTTCGTGACCTCGGGGATCCGGCTGGGCGCCCCGGCCGGCACCACCCGCGGCTTCGGCGAGGCGGAGTTCCGCCAGATCGCCCGCTGGATCGTCGAGGTGGTGGACGGTCTGGCCGCGCATGGCGAGGCGGGCAATGCCGAGGTCGAGGCCAAGGTCAAGGCCGAGGTCGAAGCGCTCTGCGCGAAGTTCCCGCTCTACAGCGGCATGTGAGCCGAGGGCGGCGCGCGGGGCATAAGCCCGCGCGCCGCACAACCGCCGGGCGGAATGCTTGCCGGAACAG
>NZ_JBHRXE010000074.1:0-503 GCF_042648325.1 Paracoccus simplex
GCCGGGGTTTTGATTTATACGGATCAGCGAAGGCTGGATCCGGGGATGAAGCGATCGAACAGCGCAAGCATCAGGATCCCCGCGCCGCAAATCGTGGCGATGAGCCAGTCGCCCGCGCCCACGTTCGCAACGATCACGCCGAACAGCGCCCAGATCACCCCGGCGCGATAGGTCCAGAGGCGCGGGCGGGCGGATGCGACCGCAACAGCCGCAATCAGGACGCAAATGATCAGTGCGATGGCGGCTGTACGCGGCGACAGGATGCCGTATCCGGTCGCCACCACCGAAACGGCCACGCCCGTTGCGGCCGTCAGCCAGCCGGCATAGAGACCGACCGGCGCCAATTCGCGCCAGCTGTCACCGGCACGCAACATCGCAATGATGGCCGCAGCCGCCATTACAAGGATCATCACCGTGGCGATCGGTGGGAACCGCATGGCGGCCTCGATCCAGAAGACGCCGATTAAAAGGCTGATGCCAAGGGGACTGGCGGCGCGGGGCCA
>NZ_JBHRXE010000075.1:0-596 GCF_042648325.1 Paracoccus simplex
ATGGCATACGCTTCAGTTGTTTCACCAATCGAGATCTTCGCCGCCGATGAGGTTGGCCGTCGTCGGCACTGGTCAGACGAGGACAAGATCCGGATCGTCGAGGAAAGCCTGCGCGGTTACCGGCAAGGCTCGACGACGGCGCGCCGGTATGGGATTTCGCGGTCGCTGCTTTCGATCTGGCGGCGTGAGTATCGCAGCGGAACGCTAGGTGCGCCGGAGGCTGGCCGCGGTTTCGTGCCGCTGGTTATGGAGAGCGCACCGTCTGCGCCAGCGGAGCAGCGTTCGCGGGAAGCCGATGATGCCCGGATCGACATCACGCTGACGAACGGGCGGCGCATGACGATTCCTGTTTCGCTGGCCCCTTCGCATCTGGCGGCGTTGCTGGCCGTGCTGGATCCGCGATGATCGCCTTTCCGGCGGGGGCGCGCGTGTGGATTGCAGGCGGGGTGACGGACATGCGGTGCGGGATGAACAGCCTGGCGCTGAAGGTCCAGCAGGGCCTGGGTCGCGATCCGCACGGTGGCGAGATCTTCTGCTTCCGGGGGCGCAAGGGTGACCTGATCAAGGTGTTGTGGCACGACGGGGTCGGCATGTCG
>NZ_JBHRXE010000076.1:0-2338 GCF_042648325.1 Paracoccus simplex
GATCGGAAAGCGCATGGCTTTCCCGTCCTGTCGGACGCGCGTGCGCGGCACGCATTTCACATCGTTCAGAGAGATAATCGGCGTTGTCGGTTGCAACCAAGTGGGGTTGCAATGGTCTTGCAGACCAACGACAGCGTTGTCCAAGTCAAGTACACTAACCAAATGTGCACTTCCTGCATGGGAATTGCACAGAAAGTCCATTCTTCGGAATGGGCGGGAAACGTACATGCTTTTGATCGGAAGCGACCCCCGCGACACGCAAAAGGGCGCGGGAACGACGGACCCTTTCCTTCGGGAAGCCGGGTCTTTCTTCTTCCGGATCAAATCAAGCGCGATAAGGGCGTTTGGTGGATGCCTTGGCAGCAAGAGGCGATGAAGGACGTGATACTCTGCGATAAGCCATGGGGAGCTGAGAATAAGCTTTGATCCATGGATCTCCGAATGGGGAAACCCACCTGAAACTCGATTGTTGTTACCCTTGGGTATCAACAATTGGGTTAACCAGGTACTTATCACCTGAATACATAGGGTTTTAAGAGCGAACCCGGGGAACTGAAACATCTAAGTACCCGGAGGAAAGGAAATCAACAGATACTCCCCCAGTAGCGGCGAGCGAACGGGGACCAGCCGAGCCGTGAGAATGACCAGAATGGCCTGGAAAGGCCAGCCATAGCGGGTGACAGCCCCGTATGGGAAGTTTGATCGGACGTATTAAGTAGGGCGGGACACGTGAAATCCTGTCTGAAGATCGGGGGACCACCCTCGAAGGCTAAGTACTCCTTGCTGACCGATAGCGAACCAGTACCGTGAGGGAAAGGTGAAAAGCACCCCGACGAGGGGAGTGAAACAGTTTCTGAAACCGGACGCCTACAAGCAGTCGGAGGGGCCTTGCGCCCTGACGGCGTACCTTTTGTATAATGGGTCAACGACTTGGTCTGTCTAGCAAGCTTAAGCCGGTAGGTGTAGGCGCAGCGAAAGCGAGTCTTAAATGGGCGAATGAGTTAGACGGATCAGACCCGAAACCAGATGATCTAGGCATGAGCAGGCTGAAGGTTGGGTAACACCAACTGGAGGGCCGAACCCACACCTGTTGAAAAAGGTCGGGATGACTTGTGCCTAGGGGTGAAAGGCCAATCAAATCTGGAGATAGCTGGTTCTCCGCGAAAGCTATTTAGGTAGCGCGTCAGACGAATTCTCCCGGGGGTAGAGCACTGCATGGATGATGGGGGCCCACAGCCTTACTGAGTCTAAGCAAACTCCGAATACCGGGAAGAACTATCTGGCAGACACACGGCGGGTGCTAACGTCCGTCGTGGAGAGGGAAACAACCCTGACCAACAGCTAAGGCCCCCAATTCGTGGCTAAGTGGGAAAGCATGTGAGACTTCCAAAACAACCAGGAGGTTGGCTTAGAAGCAGCCATCCTTTAAAGATAGCGTAACAGCTCACTGGTCTAATCAAGAGGTCTTGCGGCGAAGATGTAACGGGGCTCAAGCCACGAGCCGAAGCTTTGGGTGTGCATTTATGCACGCGGTAGCGGAGCGTTCTGTGATATAGAACGCTGCCTCTTTTGCTTGTTCGCAAGCAACGGAGGCAATGTTCTGACTGTGAAGCCGGGCTGTAAGGCATCCGGTGGAGTGATCAGAAGCGAGAATGTTGACATGAGTAGCGACAAACAGGGTGAGAGACCCTGTCGCCGAAAGTCCAAGGGTTCCTGCTTAAAGCTAATCTGAGCAGGGTAAGCCGGCCCCTAAGGCGAGGCCGAAAGGCGTAGTCGATGGGAACCAGGTTAATATTCCTGGGCCAGGAGATGGTGACGGATCGCAGAGCTAGTTCTTCCTTATCGGATTGGAAGGGCTGGTGAGCGGTTCCTGGAAATAGCCCTCCACAAGACCGTACCCTAAACCGACACAGGTGGACTGGTAGAGAATACCAAGGCGCTTGAGAGAACCACATTTAAGGAACTCGGCAAAATACCTCCGTAAGTTCGCGAGAAGGAGGCCCCGTTTGTACGCAAGTATGGGCGGGGGGCACAAACCAGGGGGTGGCGACTGTTTACTAAAAACACAGGGCTCTGCGAAGCCGTAAGGCGACGTATAGGGTCTGACGCCTGCCCGGTGCCGGAAGGTTAAAAGGAGAGGTGCAAGCCTTGAATTGAAGCCCCGGTAAACGGCGGCCGTAACTATAACGGTCCTAAGGTAGCGAAATTCCTTGTCGGGTAAGTTCCGACCTGCACGAATGGCGTAACGACTTCCCCGCTGTCTCAAATGTGGACTCAGCGAAATTGAATTGTCTGTGAAGATGCAGACTTCCCGCGGTTAGACGGAAAGACCCCATGC
>NZ_JBHRXE010000077.1:0-1045 GCF_042648325.1 Paracoccus simplex
GCACGCGCTTTTCGGCCGACAGTTTCGGGTCGAGCGTGTCGACCGACGCAAGTCCGGTCAGTTCTTCCATATCGAGGTGCTGCCTGGGATATTTACGGTCGTGGCCGCATGGATGCTCGATCCGGTAGCCTGCGCGGGCATGAACCTCGGCACACCGCGCGTATCGCTCGCGGCCCTGTCGGATCTCGATGACCTTCTGACTCGGCGCGGTCTTCGGCGAAGCTCTTCCGGTGATGTCATCGCCGGAAAGGAACAGACCGATGCAAGACCTGCCCACCGGGCCGTCGAGCCCCAGGCAACTGCAGATGCAGTTCGACTCGGAGCGGTTGCGCGGAATGAGCCCACGGGAGCGCCAGCAGGTATTGACGCGCCTGGCCATTCTGCTGGCCGAAGCGGCGGGAACGAGCAAGTTGGAGCAAGACGATGATGGACGGTGATCTCCTTCCACCGGCCATCCTGCAGCGCAAGGCGGTGGTCTATGTGCGCCAATCGACCCCGGCCCAGGTGGAGCTCAACACCGAGAGCCGGCGACGGCAATATGAACTGGTCGAGGTCGCGCGTCGTCGTGGTTTCAGGACCGTGGATGTGATCGACGACGATCTCGGCCGCTCCGCCAGCGGCATGGTGGCCCGGCCCGGCTTCGAGAAGCTTGTCGCCGCCTTGTGCGCCGGGGAAGTCGGCGCCGTGCTCTGCTTTGACGCTTCGCGGCTGGCGCGCAACGGCAGGGACTGGCACCACCTGCTCGAACTGTGCGGGCTTGTCGAGGCGCGTGTCATCGACCTCGATGGCATCTACGATCCCTGCCTGCCGAACGACCGCCTGCTGCTCGGCATGAAGGGCAGCATCAGCGAGTTCGAGCTCGGGGTGATCCGGGCGCGCATGCTTGACGCCGCCCGGGCGAAGGCGCGCCGTGGCGAACTTCGGATCAGCGTGCCGATCGGCTATATCTGGCATCGCGAGGTCGGCCTCGGTCTCGATCCTGACTTCCGGCTCCAGCAGGTAATCCGGCTGATCTTCGAGCGGTTTCGCCAGCTCGGCAGCGCAC
>NZ_JBHRXE010000078.1:0-1193 GCF_042648325.1 Paracoccus simplex
CGTCGTCGCGATATCCCGTCTCCGGGATCACCCGACGATGTCTTGCCCGGGCGGGGCCGAAACCCCGCCCCGCAGCATCACTTCAGGATCTTCGACACCACGCCGGCGCCGACCGTGCGGCCGCCCTCGCGGATCGCGAAGCGCAGCTTCTCTTCCATCGCGATCGGCGCGATCAGCTCCACCTCGAACTTCAGGTTGTCGCCCGGCATCACCATCTCGGTGCCTTCCGGCAGCTTCACCGTCCCGGTCACGTCCGTGGTCCGGAAGTAGAACTGCGGACGGTAGTTCGCGAAGAACGGCGTGTGACGGCCACCCTCTTCCTTGGTCAGGATATAGGCCTCGGCCTCGAACTCGGTATGCGGCTTCACCGAACCCGGCTTGCACAGCACCTGGCCGCGCTCGACGCCGTCGCGGTCGATGCCGCGCAGCAGCGCGCCGATGTTGTCGCCGGCTTCCCCGCGGTCCAGAAGCTTGCGGAACATCTCGACGCCGGTGCAGGTGGTCTTGCGGGTGTCGCGGATGCCGACGATCTCAAGCTCGTCGCCCACGTTCACCGCGCCGCGCTCGACGCGGCCGGTCACAACCGTGCCGCGGCCCGAGATCGAGAACACGTCCTCGATCGGCATCAGGAACGGCTGGTCCACGGCGCGCTCGGGCGTCGGGATGTATTCGTCCACGGCGGCGATCAGCGCGCGGATCGAATCCTCGCCGATCTCCTTGTCGCGGCCTTCCAGGGCCGCCAGGGCCGAGCCCTTGATGATCGGAATGTCGTCGCCGGGATAGTCGTAGGACGACAGAAGCTCGCGCACTTCCATCTCGACCAGTTCCAGCAGTTCCGGATCGTCCACCTGGTCGACCTTGTTCAGGTAGACGACCATGTAGGGGATGCCGACCTGGCGGCCCAGCAGGATGTGCTCGCGCGTCTGCGGCATCGGGCCGTCAGCGGCGTTCACCACCAGGATGGCGCCGTCCATCTGCGCCGCGCCGGTGATCATGTTCTTCACGTAGTCGGCGTGGCCGGGGCAGTCCACATGCGCATAGTGCCGGTTCTCGGACTCGTATTCCACATGCGCGGTCGAGATCGTGATGCCCCGCGCACGCTCCTCGGGGGCCCCGTCAATCTGGTCATAGGCCTTGAATTCACCGTAATATTTGGTGATCGCAGCCGTCAGCGTCGTCTTGCCGTGGTCAAC
>NZ_JBHRXE010000079.1:0-1745 GCF_042648325.1 Paracoccus simplex
AGACCAACTTCAAATGTTTCCAGATACTTGAAGAAGAGGGGCACAATGACTCACCACTCGCGATGGCGCGCATGCCGCGTTCGGCGGCGTTGTTGTCGAGTTCGAGGATGCCGTTGTCGAGGTAGGGGCGCAGGCGTTCCATCCTGGTGAGGGCGTATCGGATGGCGGCCGCTAGCGGGGATTTCCCCGAGATCGTGGTGAGTTGCATGGCCAGCCAGACTTCCAGGTCATCGAAGACCGGGGCGGCATGTGCCTTACGGAGTTCGGCGCGGCGGTCCGGTGGCGAACCTCGGGCTTCCTTCTCGACGGCATAGAGCCGGGCGATGCGGCCGATGGCCTCCTCAGCGATCGGCGAACCTTGCGATCGGTGGATGTCCACGAACTTGCGCCTGACATGGGCCATGCAGGCGACCTCGCGGATGGCGCCGGAACGGTAGAGATCCTCGAACCCGGCATAGCCGTCGGCATGCATCCAGCCGCGGAAACGGGCCAGATGATCCTTGGGGTGCTGACCCTTGCGGTCGCCCGAGAAGCGATACCATGCGGCAGGCGGAGCATCGCCATCCCATGGGCGCTCATCGCGGGCATAGGTCCAGAGCCGGGCCGTCTGGGTCTTGCCGGTGCCGGGCGCCAGCATCCGCACCGGCGTATCGTCGGCGAAGATCGCCTCGGCCGACAGGACATGGCGCCCGATGGCCTCGGCCAGTGGCTCCAGAAGGGTGGTGGTCTTGCCGACCCAGTCGGCCAGGGTCGATCGGTCGAGATCGAGCCCTTCGCGGCCGAAGATCTGGCTCTGGCGATAGAGGGGGAGATGGTCGGCATACTTGCTGACCAGCACATGGGCCAGCAGACCCGGCCCGGGGCGACCGCGCTCGATCGGGCGCGACGGCAGCGGGGCCTGGACGAAGCGTTCGCAGCAAGCGCAGGTCAGCCGGGGGCGGACAATCCGGTTCACGATGAAGCGCCCAGGAACATACTCCAGCTCTTCCGTGACGTCCTCGCCGATCCGGCGCAGGCGACCGCCGCAATCGGCACAGGCATCGGCGCCGGGCATCAGTTCCACCTCCATCCGGGGGATATGATCCGGGATCGGACGGCGCTTGGGTTTGCCCTTCTCCTCGATGTCCGGCAGACGCATCCGCGCCGTCATCGCGGCGGCCGCGATCTCGCTGGCCTCAAGAGCCAACTGAAGCTGTTCTGCCGTCTCCGAGGACGCGCCGAACCGGTGTGCCCGGTGCCCGGCCAGTTGGTGCCGCAGCCTCTCGATCAGGATCGCCTGCGCCTTCACCTCGGCCAGAAGCCGCGCGGTGAAGCTGCGCAACTCCTCGGGATCTTCCGGCAGGGTCAGGGTCTGATCGAGCATGCAAGGAGTTTATCCCACGGGATTCCTTATGGGAATCATTCTCTTGTGGCCCCCCCTGATTATCCCGCTGCCAAGGGCCGCCACGTTCGCTCCGGGGCACGCCAGTCGATCCCTTCCAGGAGCATCGACAACTGCGCCGGTGTCAGCGCCACCTTCCCCTCCTTGGCCGAGGGCCAGACGAACCGGCCCCGCTCCAGCCGCTTCATGAACATGCAGGCCCCCTGGCCATCCCACCAGATGACCTTCACCAGATCACCGCGACGGCCGCGGAAGACGAAGAGATGCCCGCCGAAAGGATCCTGCTTCAGCACCGCCTCGGCCTGCGCCGCCAAGGAAGCAAAGCCCTTGCGCATGTCGGTGACCCCGGCAGCCAGCCAGACCC
>NZ_JBHRXE010000080.1:0-701 GCF_042648325.1 Paracoccus simplex
GAATCCCTTCTACGCAGGGGCCTATGTCTATGGAAAGAGTGAGAAGCGCATCGAACTGGTCGACGGCCGCGCCCGTAAGTCCTACGGCCATGGCAAGCCGCCGGAGGCGTGGGACGTGCTGATCCGCGATCATCATGCCGCCTATATCGACTGGGCGGAATACGAGCGGAACCAGATGCTGCTCGCAGCCAATGCCTATGGACGGGCGGGCGGGCAGAAGTCCGGGCGTGGCGGCCGTGCCCTTCTCGCGGGCATGCTGACCTGCGGGCGCTGTGGCCGCGGCCTGGCGGTCGCCTATGCCGGCGCCCCGCCGGGGCGTCCGACCTATCGCTGCGACCGGCCCAATCTCATGCTCGGCCTACCGCGCTGCCTCAGCTTCGGCGGATCCCGTGTGGACGCCGCGATCGCATCGGAGATACTGCGCGTGGTCGAGCCGATGGCGATCGAGGCCGCGCTGGAGGCGGAGCGAATGCACAGGGAAGGAGAGGCCGAGCGCCGGCGCGTAGCCGAACTCGACCTACAGCAGTCAGAATACGATGCTTCGCTGGCGGAACGGCGCTATGCCGCCTGCGACCCGGAGAACCGGCTTATCGCAGCCCAGCTCGAGAAGCATTGGGAAGCTGCGTTGCGGCGTGTCGAGGCTTGCCGGGCGCGCCTTGCCGCGACGGATACCCCGGACCCGACCGCGCCGATGCCCGACT